>JBKHDD010000063.1:0-23355 GCA_046541515.1 Desulfococcaceae bacterium | reverse complement strand
ACCGCCGTCCGGCGGGCCGACTGCTCGATTCGGTCCCGCATGGCCAGCACTCGGCGCATGTAGGCGGGCAGGGCCAGAAGCTGCTGCACCTCGCCGGTGACGAAGGCGTCGTCCCGCCGTCCGCGCACGTGGGCCAGAAAGAGGGAGAGCATGGCGCCGGCCACGATCTGAGAATAAAACGCCTTGGTGGAGGCCACCGACATCTCGATGTCCCGGCCGCTGGAGGTGTACATCACCCCGTCCACCTTGAAGGTGATGTCCGAATCCCGGCGGTTGACGATGGCCAGGGTGTGGGCGCCCCGCTCGCGCACCATGTCCACCGTCCGGTTGGTGTCGGTGGTGGTGCCCGACTGGCTGATGGCCACCACCAAAGTGTCGTCCATTCCCGTGTCGGAATCGTGGAGCTTGAAGCCGGACAGCTCCGAAGCCTTCAGGGAATCGATCTGCAACCGGGGATCGTCCATGTAAAAATCGAGGATGTCGGCGCAGGCCTGGGCCGCCACCCCGGCGGTGCCCTGGCCCACGAAAAAGACCCGTCGAATTCGGTCCTCGGTCAGGGCGGTCCGAAGGCTCTCCGGCACCGTGGCTTCGTCCAGGGTGATCGCGTAGGTGTCCCGGGCGCCGTCCATCAGCCGCCACCGGTTTTGCAGGGTCCGCTCCACCGAAACCGGCGCTTCCGATATCTCCTTCAGGAAGTAGTGGGGAAATTCCTGCCGGTCGATGTCCCGGGAGGTGATGGCGGTCCGCTTGCGGTCGGCGTCGGTCAGGGTCACCGGCGTGCCGTCGTAATGGATGGAAGTGATGCCCGAAAGGCCGCCCTCGGATTCCTGGTCCAGAATGACGATCTGGCCCCGGGTTTCCTGGCCGTCCCGTCCTTCCGCGGAACGCTCGCCGTCCAGCTTGAGGTAGGTGTCCGTCTCTTCGATGAAGCCGTAGACCTCCGAGGCGGCCATGTAATGGCTGTCGGCCAGCCCCACGAAAATGGCCTGGCCGCTGCCCCGCTGGGCCAGAAACATCCGGCCCGGGGCCAGGTCGGTGTGCATGGCGATGGCGTGGGATCCCTCGAATTCGTTGACCGCCCGCCGAAAGGCCTCCGCCACGTCGGCGCCCTCCCGCACATGGTGTTCCACCAGCAGGGGGATTACCTTGGTGTCGGTGCTCACCTCCGGCGGAATCACCTGGCCCGCCTTTTCCATCCGTTCCTTCAGGGCAAGATAATTGTCGATGTCTCCGTTCAGGCAGACGTGATAGATGCCGCCGTCGAAGGACCCGCCCGCCTTGTTGTCCACCGGATGGCAGTTGGGTTCGCTGATGGCGCCCACCGAGGCCCAGCGGGTGTGGGAGAGAACCGTGAAATTCCGGTAGGGAAAGTTGACCGCCGCCTGCAGCAGGGGGTCGTTTTTGATCTCGTTCCGCAGAAAGGCCACGTTGTCGCCCAGGCTGCCGATTTCCGCCGCGACCTTGTAGACGAAGGTCAAGGCCACCTGGTCCGCGCCTTCGGCGGATTGGGAGGTCCGGGTGGAAATGCTTCGGTTGACCAGAACGCCGCCGCCGGTTCGCTCTCGGAAGGCGTCCATGAAGTTGGCCTTTTCCAGGGTGTCCTGGAAGTCGGAAAAGACGCCGGCGTCCAGCAGAAACATCAGGGAAATGCCGGCGGAATCCCGTCCCCGCACCTCCAGCCGGTCGATGCTGTTGAGCACGGCGTTGACCCGGCGGAAGATCTGAAACACCCCCATCGGCGCCTCGGAGCGATGCAGGAGATCGCGCACCTTGCCGATGTTTTCGTCGATCTCCGACCGCAGACACCAGGAAATGTCCTTCAACAGCTCCAGCCGGCGGGACATCGCGTCCACTTCCTCGGGGTTCAACCGCCCCATTTGCTCGGCCAGTTCGGCGCTTTCCAAGGCGATGAAATCGCCCAGCCGGGCGGCCACCTTGGCCAGAGACTCCCGGGCGTTTCGGTCGTTAAACAGGGTGAAAAACGGCGCGTCGGCCTTCAGCGACCGGGTGGCGGTCGCCGCGTTTTCCAGCAGTTCGGCCCCGCCCAGGTAGTGGAGTTCCAGGTCCAGCCCCGCATCCCGGCAGGCGGCCAGGTCGCGGGATTTGATGATTCGGGCCGTCTCCTTGAAATTGGAAAGGTCCACGTTGGGGTCGCCCGTCTTTCCGTTTCGAACGGGGACGATTCCGGCAAGTCCGCACATAAGTTGACTTCCTTAACGAAAAAGTTCGGTGGTTCTTTCGGCGTGCGCCGCCGTCGCCGTTGGAATGGGGCCGAATGGGGAACGGAGCGCCCGGCTGGTCCGGGCGGCGCGGTTTATCCGCTGGTGGCCGAGGCGTCGCCCGATTCCCGGGCGAATTGATTGGCGAAAAAGGTTTCCATTACCGACCGGGCGTATTCATTGGCCTTGGTCCCGATCAGTTTTTCGTGGGCCACGGCCACGGCCACCGCAATGCGCCGGCCGCCTTCCTTTTCCTCGGCGAATCCCACGAACCAGTCGTACAATCGGTCGGGATGGATGCGGCTGCCCATGGTTCCGGTCTTTCCGCCGAGCACCAGCCGGCCGAGCACCGGGTCTTGCTCGAAGCCGCGAAAACTCCGGCGACAGGTGCCCGTTCGAATGGTTTCCTCCATCAGCCCCCGCATTTCGCGGGCGGCCTCCGGGGCGATCGCCTGGCCCACCGACGCCGGGGATTCCGGCGCCTGGTAGAGCAGCAGGCCGTTTTCGTCCCGGATTCGGTCCACGATGGTGGGCGCGATCAGTTGGCCGTTTTCCGATACGGTCGCCGCCGCGATCATGGCGCCGTGGAGGGGGGAAAGCAGGGTGGTCCGATTGAAGCCGCTTGCGACTTCCGCCCATTGAAACGGCTCGTCGGTGACGCGAAGCGGGCTGAGATCCACCGGAATTTCAAAGGGAATGGGCCGGTTGAAGCCAAAGGCCTCCCCGTGGCGGGCCAGGGCGGTTTTTCCCAGCCGCCGCGTCCCCAGCCGGCCGAAGACCGGATTGACCGACTGGGCGAAGGAATCCCGGAGGCTGATGCGATACACTTTTCGCCCCGGCGATTCTCGGAGCTGATACTTGTACAGCGTATATTTTCCCCCCGCGTATCCCAGGTAGGAATCGCCCCGCAACCCGATTTCGGAGATGGCGGCGGCGGCGGTGACGATCTTGAACACGCTGGCGGCCGGGAACAGGCTGGCCAGGCAGGCGTTGTTGCCCGGGTCCACGCTGTCGTGGCTGACCATGGCCAGCACGCGGCCGGTTTCCGCCTCCAGCACCACGGCCCCCAGATAACGCGCGGTCTCCGGCTGAAGGCTGGCCGCCATCCGGCGTTGCAACGGAGCGTCCAAGGTGGTCTCCACGCGGAAGCGGCGGCCGTCGAACGCAAAATCGAAATCCGACTCGGTCAGGTTTAGAAACAGGTCCGGGGTCAGCAGGGCCTGCACGTCGGTTTTGTCGATCAAATGGCTCGGTTCCGGCAACGGCGGGGGCGGCAGGTCCGCGGAAAGATCGCCCGGGGCCTCGCCGCGAGACGAAATGCCGGGGTCGAAGAGGGCCGCCGGAACGAACACGGCGCTGTCCAGCGGGCTTTCCCGGACGCCGTAGAGGGCGACAAGGAAGACCAGCAACAGCCCCGGCCATCGGAGTCCTCCGCCCCCCTTGGAGCGGCCCGGTTTGGGCCGCGACGAACGGCGGGATGCGCCGCGAAGCTGGTTCTGATACCGCCGCCAGCCTGGTTGGGGGGCGCCGTAGGTGCGGATGCGTCGGTTGGGTTTCATGAAATCCGTGGGATAGGGGTTGGCGGAACGGCCCGGGCCGAACGTCCGGGTCCGGGCCGCGCGGCCAGGACCCGGCGGAAGGAAACTCAGCGGAGAGGCGTTCCCGGCGGAACGGGGCGGGCCACGGTGGATACGGCGGTGACCGAATCGGCGACCGCGGCCAGCACCATGCCGTTGGAGGCGACGCCCATCAGCTTGGCCGGCTTGAGGTTGGCCACGATGATCACCTGGTTGCCGACCAGCTCTTCGGGGCGGTACCGGTCCGCGATGCCGGCGACGATGGTGCGGGGTTCGCCTTCCCCCAGGTCCACCGTCAGCTGCAACAGCTTCCGGGCCTTGGGCACCGGCTTGGCTTCCGTCACCGTGCCCGCCCGCAGGTCGATTTTCTCCAGCGCCTTGATGTCGATCTCCGGCTTCAGGGGCGGCGCCGTGGGCGCAGCGGCGGATTCGGACGCCGCCGGGATCTTTTCCACCCGCGGAAACAGCTGGGTCGCCTTGGGCAATTTTGTTCCGGCGGCCAGCCCCCCCCAGCTTTTCAGGCGATCCAGCGAGAAAAAGTCGGCGTCGGAATCCTGACCCAGATGCTGCCGCATGGACTTCGCCGTGGACGGCATCACCGGATAGATCAGGCCCGAGACGATCCGGAGGCTTTCCAGAAAATGGTACATCACCGTGGCCAACTGGGGGCGGGCCTCCTTGCGCTTGGCCATTTCCCAGGGCGCGGCCATGTCCACGTACTTGTTCAGCCTGCCGATGAATTCCCACACCGCCTTGAGTCCTTCGTGAAAGGCGAAGGCGTCCATGGCCTGGGCATAGGCCTCGATGGCGGCGGCGGCGTGGGAGCGAAGGTCGCCCTCCCGGATGTCGGCCAGCTCCTTCTCGCATTCGGGGACCGGTTCCGGGACGACGCCGTCGAAATATTTGTGGGTCATGGCGACGACCCGGCTGAACAGGTTGCCCAAATCGTTGGCCAGATCGGCGTTGATCCGCCCCACCAGGGCGTCCTCGCCGAAGTTGGAATCCCGGCCAAAGACCATGTCCCGCATCAGGAAAAAACGAAAGGCGTCCAGTCCGTACACCTCCGCCATCTGGAGCGGCTCCACCACGTTGCCCAGGCTCTTGGACATTTTGCTCTCCTCCACGTTCCAGTAGCCGTGAACGTTGAGGTGGTTGTAAACCGGGATGCCGGCCGCCTTGAGCATGGTGGGCCAGTAGATGCCGTGGGGCTTCAGGATGTCCTTGGCCACGACGTGCTGCACCGCAGGCCAGAATTTATGAAATTTTTCCCCGTCCGGATAGCCCAGGGCCGAAACGTAGTTGAGCAGGGCGTCGAACCAGACGTAGGTGACGTAATTTTCGTCGAAGGGCAGGGGAATGCCCCATTGAAGCCGGCTTTTGGGCCGGGAAATGCACAGGTCTTCCAGCGGCTCCTTCAGAAAAGAGAGCACCTCGTTCCGGTATCGTTCCGGCCGGATGAAATCCGGATTCTCGCGAATGTGGCCGATCAGCCATTCTTGATAACGGCTCATCCGGAAAAAGTAGTTGGATTCCCGGATCGGCTCCGGCGCCACCTGGTGGTCGGGGCACTTGCCGTCCACCAGCTCCCGCTCGCCGTAAAAGCGTTCGCAACCGTAGCAGTACAGCCCTTCATACTCGCTGAAGTGGATGTCGCCGGCGTCGTAAATTTTCCGCAGAACCATCTGGACCACCCGGATGTGGTCGGGATCGGTGGTGCGGATGAACTGGTCGTTGTCGATGTCCAGCCGGGGCCAGAGTTCCCGGAACAGGCCGCTGATTTGGTCGGCGTACTCCCGGGGGGGCATGTTTTCCTTGCGGGCGGCCCGTTCGATTTTGTCGCCGTGTTCATCGGTTCCGGTCAGGAAATAGGTTTCATCCCCCCGCATGCGGTGAAACCGGCGGGCGACGTCGGCCGTGATGGTGGTGTAGGCGTGCCCCAGATGCGGCTTGGCGTTGACGTAGTAGATGGGTGTGGTGATGTAGAATCGGCCGGACATTATTTCTCCTGTTGGGTTGGCTTCTTTTTCCCCTTTTTGGGGGGCGGGCCGCCGACGGTGACGTCTTCCACGCTCAGTTCCACCTCGTTTCCCTCCTCCAGACGCACCGCCAGCCGCTGCCGGATGATGTTGTGGCGGATCACCTTGCCCCGGCCCTGGGGGGTGTCCACCTGGCGTCCGATTTTGGGAAAGCCCTGTTTCAGTTCCTGGTAGGTTTCGTTTTCGAAGGTGAGGCAACACATCAGCCGGCCGCACTGGCCGGAGATTTTGGTGGGGTTCAGCGACAGACCCTGCTCCTTGGCCATGCGGATGGACACCGGATCAAATTTTTCCAGAAAGGTGCTGCAGCAAAGCTCCCGGCCGCAACGGCCGAGCCCCCCGCACATTTTGGCCTGGTTGCGAATGCCCACCTGGCGCATTTCGATGCGAATGCGGAACTCCCGCACCAGCATTTTGACCAGTTCCCGGAAATCGACCCGGCCTTCGGCGGTGAAGAAGAAGGTCAGTTTGTTGGCGTCGAAGGTGCTTTCCACGGCGAAGAGGTTCATTTTCAACCCCAGCCGGTGAATGCACTCCAGGCAGAAGGCGTTGGCCCGGGACTCCAGTTCGGCGTTCTGGTCGCGCTGTTCGAAGTCCTTTTCTCCGGCGGGGCGAAACACCTTTTTCAGCTCCCGACCCTCTTCCTCCAGGGCGGCGGGGGGCGTCGCCACCACGCCGAAGCCGAGCCCCTGCTCGGTTTCCACGATCACCGGGTCCCCCATGGACAGCACGAAGGCGCCCGGATCGAAATCATATACTTTTCCGGCCGGCTTGAACCGAATGCCGACGACTTTCTTCATGCGATATCTCCGCGATCTCCAGGGACATGACCTCCAGGGCCAGCCGCGCGTTGGCGTTGGATTGCATGCGGCGGCGGGCGGTTTCCACCGCGGCCGCCAATTTGAGCAACGACCCGGCGGACAATCGACCGGCCGGTTCGTCCGTTCGGTCGGGGAAAAGGCGTTGGTTCCCCGCGTGTCGGACAACCAGGGCGTCCCGGAGCCAGACCAGAGCCGATTCCAGCAGTTCCGCCGCGCCCTCCCGGTCCCCGGCCAGCCGTTCGGCGAAGGCCAGTTCAAACCCCGGGGGGCCGTCCCCGGAAATCAGGCGGCCCACTTCGGAAACGACCCAGTCCCGGCGGCGAAGCCGGCGCTCCGCCGCCGAGGAATCGGCCGGCGCCGCTCCGTCCAGGGCGGCAAGGGCCAAGGCCCGTTCCCGGGGAATGCGAAGGCGCTCCTCCATCTCCCGGGCGCGAAGGGGGCGCGGCGGGGGAGCGAACCGAAAGGTGCGACAGCGGGACACCAGGGTCGGCAACAGTTCCGAGGGCTGACGGGCGGTCAAAATCAGCACCGTCCGATCCGGCGGCTCTTCCAGCAACTTCAGCAGGGCGTTTCCGGCCTCGGGATTCATGGCGCCGGCCCCTTCGATCAGGGCGATCCGCCTTCGGGCTTCGTTGGGCCGCATGGCCATTCGGCCAATCAGGTCACGGATGCGGTCGATCCGGATCAGCGGGCCGTCAGGGGCGATCCGGTGAAAATCGGGGTGGACGCCGGCCCGGATTTTGCGGCAGGCGCGGCACTGGCAGGCGGGATGTTCAAACCGGGCTTCCGGGTTTGCATCGGCCTGGCAGTTCAGGGCCAGGGCGGCCCGGATCGCGGCCGCCGATTTTCCAACCCCGTCCGGACCCACGAAAAGGAGGGCGTGAGGAACGGTTTTCCGGGCCGCCATCCGTGCCAGGACCCGAAGCGGACGCGGATCGGCCGGCGTCGGATCGGCGGCTCCCCGTTCATCCGGCTTCGCCGTCAACCCGCTCCTTCAATTCCTTGCCGCACTTGAAAAACGGCAACCTTTTGGGGTTGATGGTCACCTTGTCCCCGGTTTTGGGATTGCGGCCGGTGTAGCTCTTGTAATTTTTTACGAAGAAGCTGCAAAGGCCCCGAATTTCCACCCGTTCCCCTTCCGCCAGGGCGTCGGCCATGCTGTCAAAAAAAATTTCCACGACTTTGGCGGCCTCCATTTTGGAAATGCGGGCCTCGTTTTTCAGGGTGGAAATCAGTTCCAGCTTGTTCATAACGGCTCCTTCCGAATCGGTCCGGCTGAAACGTTACGCCTCCAACGGTCTGGACGCCGCCGGTCAAACGATGGGCTTGATACTAAATATAATTTGATAGGAAGTCAAGACGTTATGAAAGGATTTTGGGCAACGGCTCCACATCGTCCTCGGTGACCTCCACGGCGGCGAACCGGCCGAGGATTTCCACCTCCACCACCACCCGCTCTTGCCCTTGGTATCGGGAAAAGATGCCGATCACTCCGGCGAAGGGGCCGGCGGCGACCCGGACCCGGTCTCCCCGCTCGAACCGATGCCCGGTAAATATGGAATCGGGCACGTCGGTCATGATCCGGAGGGATTCGACGGTTTCGTCGGGAACTGGAACCGGGGCGGCGGAATTGCCGATGAGGCGCACGGCCCCCGCGGTTTTGAGAATGTCCACATGGGCCGCCGGCGACAGAGTGCTGCGAACGAACAGGTATCCCGGAAAGACCGGCACGTCGATCATTTTGTGGCGGTCCTTGCGGCGGCTTTTCACCCGCATTTTGGGCAGAAAGGTTTCGATTTCCTTTCCGGTCAGGGAGGTGAAGACCACGTTTTCGAAGTGGCTGCGAGTGTGCAGCACGTACCAGGCGGGTTTTGGCTTCGGGTCGTTCATGTTCCTTGCCATATTCTTCGGCCTCAGTTTGTGCCGAGTTCCCCCAATCCGTTGAGATGAACCATGAAGCCGATCGAGGTGTTGTTCTCCTCCGATCGGGTGTAGCGAAGATCCAGGGACCAGCAGCCGGCGATGTGGCGCAAACCCAGACCGGTTTGGAGCGTGGCGTGGGCGCGCAGGTTGCGTTCGTATTCGGCGAAGACGATCCAGCGGGGATTCACCGCGGCCGTTGCCCGGGCGTAGAGCGATTCCGCCACGGACCGGGTGTAGCGATGCTCCACGAAGAGCCGGTCGCCGCGAAGATCCTGGAAACCGGCGGCCAGGTTTCGGGAGATAAAGCGGGTTTCGTCGTGGGACCATTCGGCGTCGCCAAAGATCGACATCCATGGGGCGGGGGAAAGTTCCAGCCGCCCGAACAGCGGCGAGAGTCGCTGGTCCGCCTCGGGACGGGTGCGGTCCGTCGCGAAAAAGGGCAGGGTGTCGGTTTCCGGGTCGAACCGTTCCAGGTCCACGCTCTGTTCCAGCTCCAGGCGTCCGATTCGACCCGCGTCCCCGTCTCCCCCGCCTCGGGACAGCGTGTTGACCAGGGAAAGGGTAAAGCGGTTTCGCCGCTCGATCCGGTCCAGGGGATCGAACAGGGGAAGGTCGTCCTGGTCCTGTTCCGGCACGTACCGGTAGGTCAACTGGGGACGAATCGTGTGGATCAGAGATTTGCCCTCTTCACCCCGGAATTCCCGGGCCAGGGCGGTGTACATGTCCACCCGAAGGTCCGGGCTTTCCCGATGGCGGAAGCGGTCCGCTTCGGGCTCGGCCCCCGGCTCGCCTTCGGCGTCGAATCGGTCCACGTACCAGAGCGTTTCCCGAAACCCAACCGACGGCTCCACGAAGAGCGCCCGACCCAGCCGGTGGGGCCAGAACAGCCGCGGCTGGATGTCGGCCCGGTGGCCCCGGCCGCCGTCCCGGCGATAGAAGTGGCTGTACCGGGTTTCCAGATTCCAGAACAAGGGGGTGTTCCCCACGGGCCGCTTGATCCGGTTAAAGGCGACCAGGGGCAATCGCTGAAGGGTGTCGTCCTGGTCCCGCCAACGTCGGTTGATCACGTTGTCGTGCCAGAGGAATTCGGCGTGGAGGCTGGTTTCCGCGCCGAAGCGGGTGGCCGACAGCCGGTTGGCCCGGACCGGATCGGTGAAATCCTCCAGCTCGCGCCCGAACCGATCCCGAAAGAAGTTCTGGCTGTCGTCGAAGCCGGCGTAAGCGCCCTTGAATTCCCGGAGATAATCCTGATCGCTCACCACGTCCAGGTCCAGCCGTCCCTGAAACCCGGCGGGCAGGGTCTGGCTTGCCCGGCCCCGGATCCAGTAGCGGTCGTGGTTCGGCCGAAGCTCCGCGTCGTCGGTGTAGCCGTAGGTTCCGCTGTCGCCGGCGCCGTCGTCCACCTTGCGGTCGTGGAGGTATTCCGCCATCAGGACGCCCTTGGATCGGTCGTCCAAAATGTAGCGGAATTCGCCGCCCGCCCGGTGGCCTCGGTCGCTCATGTAGTGATCGTAGACGGTCGCGTCGGTTTGTTCGCCGATGGCCCAGAAAAAGGGCTGGGCATATTCCGTTCCCCGCCGGTCCGAAATGGCGAAGGAGGGCGTCAGCAGACCGGTCTGTCGTTCGGTTTTCACCGGGAAGAAAAAAAAGGGCGTGTAAAACAGGGGAAGGCGGCGGGCCCAGAAGGCGCCGTGGCGAACCGTCCCGTAGCCGTCCACGGTCACGTCCACCCGGCGGGCGGTGATTTTCCAGTCCGGCCTTTCCCCTTCGCAGGCGGTGAGCGCGGCCCGGTATGCCCGGTAGGCCTGGGGGCCCACCTTTTCGATGGTTTCGCCCCGAATGTAAAAATGGCTCTGCTCGAAAAAAATTTCTCCATTCCGCAAGGCGCCGATCTGGTCGTCCAGATCGATCTCCAGCCGGTCCCCCCGAAGCAGATCGTTCCCGGCGGCCAGCACCACGTGGCCCTCCGCCAGGGCCTTCCGGCTTTCCGGGTCAAACCGAACCCGGTCCGCGCTGAGGCGGACGCCTTCCCGCTCGATATGGACCCCGTCCCGGGCGATGTAGACCCCTTCCTCCGGGTCGTATTCCACCACGTCGGCCCGGATTTCCCACGGCAGACGAGCGGCGGGATCCGCGGCTTCGTCCAAGGGGCCGGCCATGGCGGGAATCGGAAGCAGCATCAGACAGCCCGCCACCAGGCCCGCGACCCTTCGGGTCCAGGCGCGCCGGCCGCGCTTCACTCGGCGGGACGCGGCGACGGGGCTTGGGGCGGCGGCGTTGGCACTCACGCGAGGTTCATTCGGTCGACGTTTCGAGGCGTATGCGGCATAATGGGTTGAACCGGACGAAAGCTTCGAGTATAAAGCCCACTTGCCCGCAAATGTCAAGACGGGGAAATTTGGCGGGGGAGGGGGACGGAACGGCCATGAAGGTGTTGTTGACCAACGACGACGGGGTTTTTGCCAAGGGGCTGTGGGCGCTGTATCGGACCCTGCGGGACGCCCACGAAGTGGCGGTGGTGGCCCCGGACCGGGAGCGAAGCGCCGTGGGACACGGCATCACCCTCAACGAGCCCCTGCGGGCCGAGGAGGTCACCGTCAACGGCGGTTGGCGCGGCTTCGCGGTGACCGGAAAGCCGGCCGACTGCATCAAACTGGGCCTGCTGGAGCTGTTGCCGTTCCGGCCGGACGTGGTGATTTCCGGAATCAACCCGGGCGCCAACGTGGGGGTCAACCTCAACTATTCCGGCACCGTGGCCGCCGCTCGGGAGGCCGCCCTCCACGGCATTCCGGCCATCGCCGTCTCCATTTTGGGGCCAAAAGTGAAGGACTACGGCGACGCCGCCAATTTCGCGGCGCGACTGGCCGAGGAGGTGGTGGCCCGGGGCCTGCCCTTCGGGACGCTGCTCAACGTCAACCTGCCCAACCGCCCCCTGGCCGAAACCGGCGGCATTCGGTTCAGCCGCCAAGGCATCCGCCGGCTTTCCGATGACTATTACGAGCGGCGCACCGACCCCCGGGACCGGCCCTACCATTGGCTGGGCCTGGACGCCGGCGAATTTGGGGAGGACGTCGAAGTGGACCGGGACGCCGTTTTTCAGAATTACATTTCCATCACCCCCATCCGTTGCGACATGACCGACTACGGCCTGCTGGAGAGCCTGCGGGAATGGGAAATCGGGGGAGAGTGGAAGATGGAAAATTGAAAGAATTCAGCGGTTGGAAGCCGGGAGTCGGTGGGAGGCCGATTTCTTCAATTCTGACTCCCGACTTTCGGCCACTGACTCCTGAATAACCGACTACTGGCTTCTGGCCACTGACCACTGACTTCCGAATTCTGTCAGAAAAATAAAGGTTCTCAATCCAATGAAACGCCAGTTCATCAACGAACTGAAGCCCGGCGACAACGTGGACGACGTGTTCGCCTTGGCGGAAAAGTCGGTGGCCGTCAAAAAAAACGGCGAGAATTTCCTCGCCTTCCGGTTCGTGGACCGGACCGGGGACATTCGGGCCGTGGCTTGGGACGACGTGGATGCCATCGGCGCGGCGGCCAACGCGGGTGATTTCGTGCGGGTGGAGGCCAACGTCACCGAGTTTCGCGGGACGCCCCAACTGACGGTCCGAGCGCTGGCATTTCAGAACCCGGAAACGATTCGGGCCGAGGATTTTCTGGCCAAGACCCGGCATCCTCTGGGCATCGACGGCATGTTCGAGCGGCTGGTGAAAACCGTCCAGGAAACGGTGACCGACCCGTACCTTCGGGCGCTGATGGACGAATTTTTCGCGGACGAGGAATTCGTCCGGCGGTTCAAGATCGCCCCGGCGGCCAAGGGGATGCACCACGCCTTCATCGGCGGGCTGCTGGAGCACACCCTTTCCATGACGGTGCTGGTGCGGAAGATCGCCGGGCACTATAAAGGGAGTCTGGACGAAGGCCTGCTCATGGTGGGGACCGTTCTCCACGACATCGGCAAGACCCGGGAATTTCTCTACGACGCCTTTATCGATTACTCGGACGAGGGGAAGCTGGTGGGCCACATCGCCATCGGCTGCGGCATGGTGGACGAAATGGCCGCCCGGATCGACGGCTTTCCGTCGGAGACCGCCTGGCGAGTGAAGCACATGATCCTGAGCCACCACGGCACAAAGGAGTTCGGCTCTCCGGTGACGCCCAAGATTTTGGAGGCGGTGCTGCTGAACCTGATCGACAATATCGACGCCAAAATGAACGGCATCCGGGATTTTCTGGCCGGCCAGGACCCCAACGAAACCTGGACCGGACGGAACCCCATGCTGGGGACGTCGCTCTACCGGGGTCTTCCGGAGAACGTCTGATGTTCATCACCTTCGAGGGGGGCGAGGGGGCCGGAAAGACGATCCAGGCCCGGGCCGCGGCCGAATATCTCCGAAGCCGAGGCCGGCGGGTGGCGGAAACCCGGGAGCCGGGGGCCACGGCGGTGGGGCGCCGGATTCGGGCCATCCTGCTGGACCCGGAGGTTTCCGATTTGGACTTTCGGGCGGAGTTGTTGCTGTACATGGCCGACAGGGCCCAGCACGTTCACGCGGTCATCCGTCCGGCCCTGGACGCCGGTCGAATCGTTCTGTGCGACCGCTATCTGGACGCCACGCTGGCCTACCAGGGATACGCCCGGGGGCTGGACGTGGACCTGATCCACGATTTGCACCGGCGCGTGCTGGAAGATCTCCAGCCGGACGCCACGTTGTTGCTGGACCTTCCGCCGGAAATCGGACTGGAACGGGCCTGGTCGGCCGTCTCGGACGGTGGGCGGGACCGGTCCGAAACCCGGTTCGAGGCGGAAACCCTCGCCTTTCATCGCCGGGTCCGGGATGGTTATCTGGATCTGGCCCGCCGGTTCCCCGACCGCTTCCGGGTGATCGACGCCCAACCCGACGAAGCCCGCGTCCGGGAGGCGGTCCAATGGGCGCTGAATGAGATGTTGGATTTATGAGCCATTCCATACTCGACGCCATCGGCAATACGCCCCTGGTGGAAATTCGCAGGCTGAATCCCAATCCCAAGGTTCGGATCCTGGCCAAGCTGGAATACATGAATCCGGGCGGTTCCATCAAGGACCGGGCCGCGCTTCAGATGATTTTGTCCGGGGAGCGGTCCGGAGAGCTGACGCCGGAAAAGACGGTGATCGAGGCCACCAGCGGCAACACCGGCATCGGCCTGGCCCTGGTCTGCGCCGTCAAGGGCTACCGACTTCTGCTGGCCATGAGCGAGTCGGCCAGCATGGAGCGGCGGCAAATTCTTCAGGCCCGGGGCGCGGAAATCCTCCTCACCCCCGGCCACATGGGCACCGACGGCGCCATCGAGGCGGTCTACCGGCTGGCCAGGGAGGAGCCCGACCGTTATTTCATGGCCGACCAGTACAACAACGACGCCAACTGGCAGGCCCATTACCACGGCACCGCCCCGGAGATCTGGGAGCAGACGGACGGCCAGATCACGACCCTGGTGGCCACCATGGGCACCACCGGCACCCTTATGGGCATGTCGCGCCGGCTGAAGGAATTCAATCCGGCCATTCGGATCGTGGGCGTGGAGCCCTATCTGGGCCACAAACTCCAGGGCCTCAAGAACATGAAGGAGTCCTACGAGCCGGGCCTCTTCGACAAGGGGCGACTGGACGTCAAGGTCAACGTGGACGACGAAGACGGCTTCGAAACGACCCGCCGCCTGGCCCGGGAGGAAGGGCTGATGGTGGGGATGAGCAGCGGGGCCGCCATGGCCATCGCCGCGCGGGAAGCCGAGTCCATGGAGGAAGGGACCGTCGTGGTCATCTTCCCGGACGGCGGGGAACGGTACCTGTCCACGCCGCTGTTCACCGTGCGGGAAAAGGCCCTTCTCAAACTCTACAACACCGTCACCCGCGCCAAGGAGCCGTTTACCCCGTCGACGCCCGGCAAGGTTTCCCTGTACACCTGCGGCCCCACCGCCCACGCCCGGCTTCGCCCCCACGAATGGCGGCGATTCGTCTTCTCCGACCTGCTGGTCCGCTATCTGATGTACCGGGGCTACGACGTCCGCCACGTCATGAACATCACCGACCTGGACGACAAGACCATCAACGGGTCGGAACGGGCCGGGGAGGGGCTGAAGGCGTTCACCGACCGGCATATCGCCGCGTTTCACGCCGACCTGGAAACCCTGGGCATTCGGCCCGCCGACCGATATCCCCGGGCCAGCGAACATGTCGACGAAATGGTGAGCCTGGCCGAGCGGCTGGTGAAGAAGGGGTTCGCCTACGAGAAGCTGCGGTCGCTTTATTTCGACATCGCCAAATTTGAGACCTACGGCGGCCTCTCCGGGGTGGATCTGGAGAAAATCCGGGTGGGGGCCACGGTGGATCTGGACGAATACGAAAAGGAGAATCCCCGGGATTTCACCCTGTTCAAGCGCTGCAAGCTGTCCGAGTTGAAGCGCGGCATCTTCACCGCCACCGACTGGGGAAACGTGCGGCCCTCCTGGCACATTCAGTGCGCGGCCATGTCCATGAAGTATCTGGGGGAGAGCTTCGACATCCACGCCGCCGGGCGAGAGCTGGTCTTTCCGCACCATGAAAACGAAATGGCCATCGCCCAGGCGGTCACCGGCAAGCCGTTGGCCCGGTTCTGGCTGCACTGCGACCGGGTCCCCGGCGAGGAGGAAATCAGCGGCGACCCGGACGCCTTCGCGAATCTGGATCATCTTCTGGACATGGGCTATTCCGGCCGGGAGATTCGCTACTGGCTGCTGTCGGCCCATTATCGCCGCCCGGTGGGCTTTTCCCCGGAACAACTGGAAACCGCCCGGCGATCCCTGGAGCGGCTGGACGCCTGCGTTCGCCGGCTCCGGGAGGTGCGGGAGGGGACGCCCTGCCCGGAATTGGATCAGCTGCTCTACGACATCCGCATCGGCTTCACCGACGCCATGGACGAGGATCTCAACATCTCCGTCGCCCTGGCGTCCATTTTCCGGAACGTTCGCCGAATCAACCGGCTCATCCAGGAGGGCAATATCGATGCGACCGGGGCCGAAAAGGTGCTGGCCGCCTTCCGGAAACTGGACGCGGTGTTAAACATCTTTCGCTTTTCCCCGGAACCGGAAATGACCGACGAAGCCGTCGCCGCCCAGGCGGCCGAGCGGGAGGCCGCCCGCCGTCGCGGCGATTGGGAGACGGCCGACCGCATCCGGGACGATCTTCGGGCCCGGGGCGTGGTGGTCCAGGACGACAAAATCGAGTAACGACCCGTTTCGTTTGCCGTCTTTACCCTGACAACGGGCGGAATCCGAGCTGCGGTTTCGGAGATTCGCCCGGGAGACCTTGGTCCAAACCGATGATTCCCGTCTATTTTCCGTTCACCAGTCTTTCTCCCGCCGCGGGCCTGGCCCTGTCGGCCTGCTTTCACCGCGTGGTGGTATATGCTCCCTCTCCGGGACTCGTTCATCCTTCTCTATCTGCGGCCGCCGACGTGGGGATCGTGGACGTTCGAACCCCGGCGTCCGAGGAGGAATCCCGGGTGGCCGAGGTGGTTGAGGCGTTCCAGCAGTGGGGCGATCTCCAGGGCGGGGCCGATCTGGGCCGGTGGAAGCGCTCCGAAATGGAAGCGCCCCTGCTGGAGGAGGCCTCGGCGACGTCGCTGCGATCGGCCATCCGCAAGCGCGTTCGCGGGCGGGGGGAGGAGGGCGGACCCGCGCCTTTGTTTCTCTCCCGGGTCTTTCTGGCCGTGGCCCAGCGCTTCGACGGATTCCAGGGCGAAACCGACGCGGAGCTGGCCGCCGCCGGAGAGCTGGAAAAAATCCTGGCCCGGGGACTCCACGGAGACGCCGCCGCCGAGGCGATCCGGCCCTCCAGAACCGCCCCCACCGACCTGGGGGCGCGGATGACCGCCACCCGGTTGGCCGCCTGGAGCCGGCTGTACGGCGAGGATCCGGCGCCCGGTCCCTTGGCGACCGACAGCCGAGCGGTCTGGGAGGCGGTGGCCGACGCCGCCGACGAGATGGAGGTGCTGGCGGAGCTGCCGAAAATTCCCCTCCGTCCGGAGGACCCCGAATTCTGGCGGTCCCAGATTTCCCATGCCCTGGCCGGGGAACCGCTGGAGCCGTTTCCGCCGGCGTTTCAAGGCCCTTCGGCCGGCTTTCGCGCGGCGCGGGTATCCGGTCTTGGGGTCGAGGCTCTGCTTCGAAAGGCCGCCGGCGGAACGCCCCCGGCCGGCGCTTCGGACGAGTCGATTCGCCTCGGGTTTATTTATGGGAATTGATTCGCTTTTTTGTTGACAAACGCAAAAAAGAATTTCATTATACAGAATTTTGTGATCGGGTTATTTCGCGTGAAGGGAGGTGGAGTCATCATGTATGCAGTCGTTAATTCCGGCGGGAAGCAATATAAAGTTCAGAAGGGCGACATTCTCCGTGTGGAGCGGATGGACGGCCAGGTCGGCGATACCGTCGATTTTGACCGGGTCCTGATGTTCAACGACGGAGAAGATGTCCGGATCGGCCAGCCGCTGCTGGAGGACGTGAAGGTTCGGGGCGAAATCGTGGCCCAGGACAAATCCAAGAAGATCCTGGTGTTTAAGTACAAGCGGCGGAAAGGCTATCGCCGGACCCAGGGCCATCGGCAGCCGTTTACCGCGGTACGGATCGACCGGATCGGCCCCGACGGCCCGTCGGCCGAAGCGGCCCCGGCCCCCGAGGGGGACGTGGAAATTTCAACCAAACCGGAACCCACCGAGGAATAAGAACCATGGCACACAAGAAGGCGGGCGGCAGCTCCAAAAACGGCCGCGACAGCCAGGGGCAACGACGGGGCGTCAAACGTTACGGCGGCGAACGCGTTCGGGCCGGCAACGTGCTGGTGCGCCAGGTCGGCACCAAAATTCATCCGGGCGAAAACGTCGGCATGGGCAAGGATTACACCCTTTTCGCCCTGACCGACGGCGTGGTGGCCTACGGCCGCTCTGGCCGCTCCCGGAAAATCGTGAGCATCCAAACCGATTGAAATTCGTTGACGAAGCCACCATCACGGTTCGCTCCGGGAACGGCGGAAACGGTTGCCTGAGTTTTCGGCGCGAGCGTTTCATCCCCAAGGGCGGGCCGGATGGCGGAGACGGCGGACGGGGCGGCGACGTGCGAGTGGCCGCCTCTCCCCGCATACGCACCCTGTATGATTTCCGTTCCCGCCGCCAGTTCCGCGCCCCCAACGGCCGGCCCGGCGAAGGCGGCCAGCGCACCGGCAGGGGCGGGGACGATCTCGTGGTCGAAGTGCCGCTGGGCACGTTGGTCTACGACGCCGACGACGGGACCCCGCTGGCGGACCTGACCGGGCCCGAGGACTCTGTGGTGGTGGCCCGGGGCGGCCGGGGCGGGCGCGGAAATCTTCACTTCAAAAGTTCCACCCATCGGACGCCCCGTTTCGCCCAGCCCGGCGAGCCCGGCGAAACCCGGAACCTTCGGCTGGAACTCAAGTTGCTGGCCGACGTGGGCATCGTCGGCTTCCCCAACGCCGGAAAATCCACCCTCATCGGCGCGCTTTCCGCGGCCCGGCCCCGGATCGCCGACTATCCGTTCACCACCGTCGCGCCCAATCTGGGGGTGGTGACCGACGGAGGCGATCCCTTCGTGGTGGCCGACGTGCCGGGGCTGATCGAGGGCGCCCACGCCGGGGCGGGGCTGGGCGTTCGGTTTCTTCGCCATCTGGAACGCACCCGGCTTTTGGTCCACTTGATCGACGCCGCCGAAATCGACCCGGACGCGCCGCTGGAACGGTACGGCGCCATTCAACGGGAGTTGAGCCGGTACAGCGTCGATCTGGGCGATCGGCCCCAGGTGGTGGTTTTTTCCAAAATGGATATCCCCGAGGCGGAAGTCGGGTCGGAGCTGTTTGAAATGGCGGCCCGGGAAATCGGCCTCTCCGTACATCCCCTTCGAATCTCCGCCGCGACCCGTTCGGGTCTCCGGAGGCTGGTGGGGGAAATCCGCCGGCGACTCGATTCGTCCGACTAACCAGTTCCTTCCTTTTGTTCCCTTTCCTTCTCGGAATCCGACATGACGACCGCTTCCGCGAATCCGGAACTCGACATCGACCGGGTGGCCCGCGTCTCGGAGGCCCATCGGCTGGTGGTGAAGGTGGGCAGCAACGTGCTGACCTGGGAAGGCGGCCTCAACCTGGAGGTGGTGGCCGCTCTCGGCCGGCAGATTTGCACCCTGATCGACGCCGGCCGCGAGGTGATCCTGGTTTCCTCCGGGGCCATGGCCGCCGGGCTCAAGAAAATGAACTTCCCCGCGCGACCCGACACCATCCCGGAACGCCAGGCCGTGGCCGCCGTGGGCCAGGCCGGGCTTATCCTGGAGTACGAGCTGGCCTTCGGTCGGTACGGCCGGCGCGTGGCCCAGGTGCTGTTGACCGGCGACGGCCTCCACAGCCGAAAACGGTATCTCAACGCCCGAAACACCTTGAATCAGCTGCTGGAATGGGGCGTGGTGCCCATCATCAACGAAAACGACACCGTGTCGGTGGAGGAGATCAAGTTCGGCGACAACGACAACTTGTCCGCCATGATCGCCCTGATGGCGGGGGCCGACCTCCTGATCAATCTCACCGACATCGACGGTTTGTACGACCGGGATCCCCGGGCCTTTTCCGACGCGCGGCTCATCCCGCTGGTCACCACCATCGGACGGGAGGTGGAAAACTGCGCCAGCGGCATTGTCGGCTCCCTGGGCACCGGGGGCATGCTTACCAAAATCAAGGCGGCCCGCAAGGTGAACACCGCCGGCATCCCCATGATCATCGCCGGGGGCCGCGTGCCGGACGTTTTGCGGCGGCTGTTGGACGGGGAGGCGCTGGGGACCTTTTTCGCGCCCAAAAAAGAAAAAATGGCCAACCGGAAATCCTGGATCGGTTTTTCGGTGCGACCCCGGGGCGGCATCCGGATCGACGCCGGGGCGGTACGCGCATTGGTGGAAAGGGGAAAAAGTCTGTTGCCCATCGGGATCACCGGCGTGGACGGAGACTTTCGCGTCGGCGCGCCGGTGGAAATCCGGGATCCCGACGGCGAAGTGGTGGGGGTTGGGCTGGTCAACTACAACGCGGCGGACATCCGGAAAATCCAGGGACTGCGCTCCCACGGCATCCGGGAACAGCTGGGGGGGCGTCCCTACGACGAAGTCATCCACCGGGACAATCTGACCATTCTGCTGGCGGCCGCCGAGTAGTCGGGACCTTGCTCGCCGGCGACCTGGTTCAGGCGAGGGGCTCCGGCGCGGAGAAGGGTTGAACCTGGATTTGTTCGGCGTCGCTCCGCCGGACGCGAATCCGATACCCGCCCGACAGGATTTCCAAGCCCGATTCGTCCGCCCCCGCGATCCGAACCACGGCCTCCGGCCGAACGCCCCGTTCCCCCAGCCGTCGGCGACCCGACGCCGCCAGATTGATCCGCCGGATTTTTCCCAGATCGCCCACCTCCATCTCCGTTAGCGCCCTTTCCGGGATGAATCCGGCCCGTTTCCGCTTTTCTTCCCATGAGGCGATGCATTCTTCGCACGCCTCGAACGCCCGCCCCTCCCCGCGACGGGTCCAGAATTCCCCAATCCATTCATTCCCGGCCCGGGGGCACAATTCCAGAAATTCCACGAAACCCGCCAGCCGCTCCAGGATGTCCCGGGAAACCGCGTGTTCCACCCCCCTGGCGGTGGATTCCGCCTCCGCGTCCTCGGCCTGGAGCACCCGGGTGAAAAACCGGGCCAGGATCTCCCGGCGGCGGACGATTTCCTCCGCCACCCGTTTCCCTTCCCCGGTGAGGGTGATGACGTCGTAGGGCGCGTAGTTGACCAATCCCCTGCTGGACAGGGTCCGCAAAGCCCCGGTGACCGAGGAGTTGTTCACCCCCACCGCAAAGGCGATGTCCGTGGGACGCGCGGCCTGCTTGGCCGACTGAATGCGATAGACGGCCTGGAGGTAGTCTTCCAGGCTGGCGCTGAGCCCGGTGGTCATGGGTCGCCTCCCTTTTCATGGGACGGAATAAATAGATATTTCTTTTTAAATTCTTGGGGCGGTCTCTGTCAAGCGCCGAATTTCCGCTTTTTATCCTTGAAAGCTCTACCGTCTACCGTAGTTTTTTCGTTCATCTACCTCTCTTTGTCCTCCCATCTACTGTTTATGGCGTATGTCTTCTTTTTCTCGATTTAAATTAAAGGTTCCGCATTATTTCCCTTTTCTGAACCCTGGGGCGCGTATTCGGCCAAGGCGGCAAACAATCGGGTTGGGCGGCGGAATCCCCTGTCCGCCTTTCGGAACCTTTTTCCCGTTGGTCGAGTCGTTAGACAAAATTTGTCCCAAATGACGACGAAAAAACGGCACTTGGAGCGATAATTCGTTCCATTTTTGGGCGTTTTAACTCTTGTGGGTCCCAAAAAACCAAGTTTTTTTTGGGTATTTTGCCACCAAAAGTCGGGTTATGCCCCTTTCTTTTTCGATGAGGATTTATCCTTGTCCGATTTTCCTTTCTTTGAAAATCTCGACGCCATTGGACGGAATTCTCGACTTGAAGTCCGTTCGGATCGGTTTGTGTTTGCGAAAAATTTGGATCGGATATCGTGAAAATGGCACGGTTTTCGCTTTTGGCCATCCGGCGAATTTGGGCGGCTCCCGGTTCCGTGGGGCTCGGGGAAGGGAAATCGCCGGAGTCGATGTTCCTGAAACGAAAACCGAAAGATTGGAAATCTAACGGTTGAAGAAACGGTTGACGCCCCGGAAAAACGGGTTGGAAAAAAACAGCAAACCAATTTGCGTCGGAAGACGACCGGAGGACGATTTGAGTCACAAAAATTTTTTGGAAGCAAATTATTTAAAGGCGGTGGAAATGTCGCGGCAAGTATCGGTTGCAGAAAGCAAACGCCATTATCGTCTCTTTGCCATGCTGGTGGGGCTCCTGATTGTTTGGGGCGGCATGGCCGGAAAAGCTATGGCGGAATCTGAAACCCCAACGGAAAAAACGGCGTCCTCGGGAGGCGAACAAAACAACCTCCAGGCGTCCGTGGAATGTCATTTGGATTTGTGCGAGGCCGACCCCCGGCTGCACCGGTCCGCCACGAAGTTTACGGAAATCATCGCCGGCGCGGCGGAGGAATACGGTGTGGAGGCGGAGTTGATCCGGGCCATCATTCACGCGGAATCGGCCTTTAATCCCAAGGCCGTGTCCCACCGGGGCGCGCGGGGACTGATGCAGTTGATGCCGGCCACGGCCCGCTTCCTCGGCGTTCGGAACTGGTTCGATCCGGAACAGAACATCATGGCCGGGACCCGATATTTCCGCCAATTGCTGGACCGGGTGGACGGAAAGGTGAAACTGGCCCTGGCCGCCTACAACGCGGGAATGCGTAATGTCAAAAAATATGAGGGGGTTCCGCCTTTCCCCGTCACCCGAAAGTACGTGAAAAACGTGATGGATTACTACGACGTTTTCAAACATCTTTCCCGGCCCGCCGTTCGGCGAAGTTGATTCGCCGTCCAGCCGCCGTTCGGCAATTTCGGCCCGGTCGAGAAATTTCGGCCGGGCCGAACTGTTTTTCCGCCGATCCCGCCTTGCCGGCACTGGTTCAGTTGAATGGGAATTCTTATAAAATCAGAAGGTTGGATCGCTGAACCATTCCCGTGCAAACGCTTGGTTTTTCGAGGAAATCACTGCCCCGGCCTACTTTTTCCCATTTTATTGACCCAGTGCCGCCCCGTCCAAGCCTCCGGGAATTTCGCTCCCGGATTTCGCCGGACAAATTCCGTCCTGAAATGCTGGAACGGATATTGCTCTTTTGGAGGCATGTTCGAATTCCGGTTTGATAAATATCCGGAATCCGGTAATTTTTCACAACGTTCCAAAGGAGGTCAGTTTGCTATCGGGAACCCGTAAATTATTCCAACGGATGGGGTGTCGATCCCTCGGCCTGATGTTGCTTCTCGGGCTGGCGGCGGCGATGTCGACCGGCTGTAGCGGCGGCGGGGATTCAATCGAACCGGTGGTCCAGGAAGGCGTGTTCGCCGACAGCCTGGTGGAGGGGCTGGAATACCGAACCGAAACCCAGTCCGGCGTAACGGACGCCGGCGGCCGCTTCCGGTACGTGGAAGGCGAGACCATCGAGTTCTTCATGGGGAGCATCGTTATTGGCCGGGCGGTCGCCGGGCCGGTGATGACGCCGGTGGACCTGGTGGAAGGCGCGGAGGACGAAACCGACGATGAAGTGACCAACATCGCCCGTTTTCTCCAGACGGTGGACGACGACGGCGACCCGGAAAACGGAATCTTGATCACCGAGGAAGTTCGCCAGGCCGCGGCGACGCTTTCGATCGATTTTTCCATGACGATCGTGGAATTTGAGACCGACCACGCGGCGGTTCAGGCGGTTTCCACGCTGACGACCCTGACCATCGCTGGACCGCGCGCTCTGGTGTCGGTCGCCGTGGCCCAATTCCATTTGCGAATCACTCTGCAAAATCTGGATGATTTTACCGACGACGACGGCGACGGCTTCTCCGAGGAAGAGGGCGATTGCGACGACGCCGATCCGACGGTCTATCCGGGCGCGCCGGAAATCTGCGGCGACGGCATCGACCAGGATTGCGACGGCGTCGATCTGGTCTGCGGAGACGACGACGACGGCGATGACGACGCCGACGAGGATGATGACGCGGATGACGACGGTGATGATGACGACGGTGATGATGACGACGGTGATGACGACGACGGTGATGACGACGACGGTGATGACGACGACGGTG
>JBKHDD010000062.1:0-23544 GCA_046541515.1 Desulfococcaceae bacterium | reverse complement strand
AAACTCCAAGATTTTGATTTTCTATGAAATATTGTTGGAAAGCGGCCGGGTTTTCGCCGTCCCGCACGCACTCGACGCGTTGGCCTTCGGAAAAATTGCCGAAGTCTTGGAACTCGATGCCAACCGTTCCAATCCATGGTTATACGGCCCCTTTATTTCACTTGGCGGCCGGATAGCGGTAATGGCCGGTAATGGAGAACTGGAACAGGATATCCTCGATTTTCGGCCCGGAGCCAATGTTGTGGACCACGAGCGGCCTGATTCCGTCCCGGGAGAGACGATCAATGACGATCCCGATATGGGGGAGATTGCCCGGCAACATCCAGGTGACGAGGTCCCCGGGCCGGTAGTCGCTTGGGTCTTGAGACGTCGGCAGAACGTCGCCGTGGCGCTCGAAAAAGGTCTGAAGGTTCGGGACGCGGCGATGGTCTATGTTCGGATCGGGCCGGGTCAGTCCCCAGCGGTCCGGATATTTCTCGAAGCCGGCCGACATGTCTTCGTGGACCAGGCGTTGAAGATCAATCCCCAGCGCTCGATAGGACCGCACGACCACATCCGTGCACACGCCGATGTGGCCGGGCACGTCCCCGTTCGGATAGGGGATTTGGCGGTAGCTCCCGTCGTAGGTCACGCGATGCGTTGTCCGTTCGATGGCCGCCGCCGCCAGTTGCGAGGCGGCGCCGTTCCCGGTCGGCCACGCTTGGCGAACGACCGAGCACAGGACGATTGCGATGACTATGGCTCCTGACGGGCGTCTTTTCATGGATTTCAAGTCTTTATAACGTCGCTTTTCAGCGGGCGCGGGCTTTTTGCGCTCCGATAGAAAGCATGTTTATGCTATTTCCCCTTTTAATTCTATCTGTTGCCCCTCAACATCGTAACAGAGGACTTTAAAACTGCTTTTATGGGAAAGAATAATTTTACCACCATATACATCCATTATTTCACTCAAGAAATTATCTTGAACCTTTTGAGTTTTTAAATCTGAAATTGTTCTTTGGACACCACCGATATCATCATAATCAACACATTCGATATTTTTTACTTTTGGAACTTGGATCAATAGAATAGGCCAAATACCGATCTTGTCCCCGGGATAACGGGCAAGATCCTTGTTCCAATATGTATCCCATTGAAAAACTAAGGTTGCCGTATTTTCCCACGCGGAATCTAAAGCAAGCCTGATCCAAACAGAATCATGAAGTGTAATCTTCTTAATAAACGCCTCTGGTTCCAATTCCCATGCTTGGTGCCATGGAAAGTTATTTTCAAGGAGGCGCTGTCCCAACCATTTTGGAAATGTTGTTTCTTCCATTTCTATTCAATCCCAGGGCATAACCATTGATTGGACGATTTTCGGCCAAAACCCGGTCCCCATGGCGAAGTGTTTGTTAACCGCTCTCGGAATGACTGTCAATCATTTTCTAATAACTTAATTTTATATTTGATTTATGTTAATGCCCAGGCCAATTCTTGGTAGGGCCAACATGGCCTTTAAGGAGGACAGACGGTTTTCGCATTTCTCCGGCGAAGGCCGCCAAGCCACGGGGCGGTTCCCAAAAATCTGCCGGGTTGTCCAACTGCTGGGCTTTTCCCGCCCCTCATCCGGATGTGGGCGTTCCAACTCTCCTTCTGCGGGGGAGCCTACGGCAACTTTCCATTGGCGACGTGCCGGCGATTTGCGAAAAAACCATCCTCACCCCTCTTTCCCGGAATCGACATCCTGGCGATCGTCAACGGCGGTCCATGCCCGGCAACCGGCGGCGAATCCAACTCGGCGCTCCCGGAATCGGGTGGGAATCTCCGCAAATTGCCTTATCCCATGCCGAGGGAAGGCAAAGCGGCGGTTATGGAGGCTTGGAAAGGTTTCTTACGGCCGGGCGGGGAAAAGAATTGCCCCCTTGGAATCCAGGGACGACAAATTCCCGGTGCGCATTCTAAACGCGAGCCCGGAGATGGAGAAGGGAAAGTTGCGGCGGCCCGGAAAACAGGCCCCCGCGCAGGAAAATGGGGATCGGGACGCGCCGGCTGGTCGTTCAACGTTCATCAACGTCCCCGGGGGGGAACGCCCAAAATATGGACCGGCGTATGGGCCGGTTTGGGCCTTGGCGCCTTGTTCCGCGCGGAGATCCGATGGGACGCGAGCGCCGGGGCCGTCGCCGGGAAAGGATTCGATTTGAAATTCTCCCTTAACAAAATCTGAACCCAGAGATGATACGGCTTTCTCCCGAAAACGCCGTTCGCGGCCGACTCCGGTCGATGGGACGGGTACAAAAAAGAATTTGGGAGGAAATCATGCGAAAATTTGTGCTTCTCTGGCTTTTGGCGGGCGTCTTTCTGATGGGGACGGCCGGTCCCGTTCAAGGCGAGGGGCAGGCGTTTCGGGTGGGAGTGCAGCGTTTGGAGTACTTCCCCCATTACACCTATCGGGATGGCCAGTTTGGCGGATACGGACGGGCGGTCCTGGACGCATTCGCGGAATCTTCGGGGCATCGGTTCGAATACGTGGTCCGGCCCGTGGCCCGCATGATGGTGGAATTTTTGCAGCGCGGCCGATTGGATTTCGTCTACCCGGACAACCCGGCCTGGGACTCCCGGCTCAAGGTCGGCAAGCGCGTCGTCTACAGCGAGCCCGTGGCGGCCTTCGTGGACGGGGTGATGGTTCCGCCGGATCGGAAAGGCGCGGGCCTGGAGCGGCTAAAGTCCCTGGGAACCATCCGGGGGTTCACACCGTCCGCCTATCTGGATAAAATCCAGGCCGGAAGCCTTCGACTGGAGGAAAGCAGCCATTTTTCCAGCCTGCTCCGAAAGACCGCCTCCGGCCGTGTGGACGGGGCCTACATCAACGTGGACGTGGCCCGCCATTTTCTGGTGAACGAGGCCCAACGCCCGGACGCGCTGGTGTTTGACCCGGCCCTGCCCCATGTTCGGGATTCCTATTTTCTTTCCACCGTGGATCATCCAAAGGTGATCGCCGAATTCAACGCGTTTTTGCGCGACCAAGAAAACCGGATTTCGGCGTTAAAAAAGCGTTTTGGGATTCGCGACGAATTCCCCGAAGACGTGGCCCCGGGCGGCGAGCAGGGGTAGCGACCGGCCGGGGGGAATCGACCGGGAAACCCAAAGGATCGCCCGCCCTTTTCCGAGACCGAAAGGGCGGGCGTCGAACAGGTCCACGTCCGGAGTTGGGCTTCCAGCCGGCGGGCGATCCCGCGGACCACTTCGGCCGCTTTCGTCCAGGTTTCGGGCTGGTTTTCCACCCGCTGGAATTTCTCCGGCGCAACGGTGGTCTCCTCGCCAAAAATCCAGGGAAGGGCGGACATGGGGCAGGCGTCTCCGGAATCGCAGACCATGGAGCGACCGGCCGGAACCGTCCCGGGCGCGGACCTTGAAGCGCAGGGCCGCGATGTGCTGGCCCGCCATGTTCCCGCCGATCTGTTCCGCAAACCAGATCTCGGCGGGCCGCCGGTCCATGGCCGAACCGTTCACGGTGACGTATTGGGCGTCGTCGCCGTTCATGATTCCGGGTGCGACCCGGCGAACGCGTAATGGTGGTCGTTGGGGTGGAAGTTGGAGAAATGGGTTTCCCCTTCCGGCCGATGGACTCGCCTCCTCCGCCGCCGTCGTCTCGGGTGGTGAAACGCACCGGCGTCGCGGCGGCGAGATCGGCGACGGAATGGCCGCAGCCGCCCATGAGGTCGGCGACCACGTCTTCGGCCTCGGGGTCTTGGGCCACCAGGGCGTGCTCGGCGGCGTCGGCCTCTTCGAACAGGAGCAGAACCAGGGTGCGGTCCCGGTTGGTCCAGGCGGCCGGGTTCGGCCGAAGGATAGCGAATCTGGGGCGATCATCCAAGTTGGATTCTGTAGCAGGAGAGAAGCTGTATTGGCAATGTTTTTCTTGCGGCTGGAAGAGGTTAAGGTGTGAACTCTCCAAAGCAGGGCCGACTTGATGAATACCTTCTTTCAGGCTTGACACTGGGCGAGCTTTATTTAAAAATGCATTCTTGTTATGTGAGGGAGATTTTGATTCTGTTTCGCAGAAAAATCGTTTGGGAAAGGATTTGGGCATGGATCGGAAAGAATTTATTTTGAATGTGCTCCAAAAAGGAAGGTTGGATATTAACGGTTTTTTTCTAACTGCTTTTTGTTTCCGGATATTCCCGATGAAAAGGTAACAACAAGTTTTGGAACTACCACAGAGTGAGCAAAACTTCATCGATGAACTTCGGTTCATGCTGGCGGATGATGGAATTATCGATCCCAATGAGCGCTCCATTTTGGCCCGGAAACAGAAAAAGCTCAAAATTACCGATGAAAGGGCGCAGGAACTTGAAGACATGATTATGACCGGCGCGGTTTATTCCGCCAATGCCCGCGAATATTTTGAAGAGTTGGAAGCCCTATTCCAGGAAAAGCCGGATTTATCCCCTGCCAATCGAAGGCTTTTGGATCGGCTTGTCAAGCAGCTTGGGCTGGATGAAGACATCGTTGACGAAATAGAGAAAATTGCGCGGGCCAAACATGTGAGTGAATGAGTTTTGAAGCCGGGGAAAAGCTCCATTTCCCCCGGAGATGAGGGCCGTTTCGAAAAGCGCTTTGCCGCTGGAAAGGTCTGATTTCGCCCGGCTCTGCTTGGACGAGTCGCATGGAGATCTTCAATATTCAAGATGCCATCCACCATTTGCCGAGGTTGGTTGAACAGGCCGCCAAAGGAGAGCCCTTTGCAATTGCCAAAGAAGGCAAACCAATTGTCAAAGTGATTCCCATGGACGTTCCCGAACCCCGAAAAAAGAAGCGCTTGGGTTTCATGACCGGCCAAATCAACGTGCCCGAGGATTTTGACCGAATGGGGAGTACCGAAATTGAATGCCGTTTCGGAACCGATGCGTGAAACTCTTGTTGAACATCCAAATTTTATTGTGGGCGGCTGGCAATCCGGATCGTTTTTCGATGGAGACTCAGACCTGGATTGATACACAAGAAAATGAATTTTTTCAGCCCCTCCCGGTCTTCGGCGTTGATATAAATAGTTTTTGGTTGTGGTGATCGTTAAATATTTTCTGATAATTGAACCATAACTGTAAGAAAAATGAAATATTCTTGGCATGAACTCAAACGGCAAAGAAATTTGGATAAACATGGCCTCGATTTCGCCGATGCTATAAAGGTTTTTTCTGGACCACTTTTTACTTTCGAAGACGACCGCGAGGATTATGGTGAACGGAGATGGGTTACGATTGGGTTGCTTGAGGGAGTTGTTGTAGTTATCGTCCACACGGAAACAAAGGAAAATATCCATATCATCTCCATGCGAAAGGCGACAAAAAATGAGCAAATCCTTTTCTTCCGAAATCTTGGATGAGCGGGATGAATACCCCGAAATTACCCAGAAAGATATTGATCGGGCCGTATTCCGCGTGGGGTTAAAACCCGTTCCCTGCAAAAAGCAAAGCGTAACCATCGAGCTTGATTCCGCTCTTGTCGCATATTTCAAGTCCGTTGCAGGGGAAGAAGGATACGATAAATTGATCAATGACACCCTTCGGCGAGCGTTGGAACAGGATGATCTGGAAGATACCTTAAGGCGTATTGTTCGAGAGGAGCTTGATCACGATCGTGGCTGATGGGGGGATCGGGTCCCATCAAAACGTCTGCCATTTCATAACCAGAACACCCCATGAAAACGATCCCATTTCATGAAGCCCAAGGGAATCTCAGCCGGATCATGGACTCCGTTTGCTCCGACCGCAAACCCGTCGCCATAAACCGGCCCGACGGCCGAAACGCGGTTCTGGTGTCCATGGAAGAATTCGAAGCGTTGAAAGAAACCGCCTATCTGCTCCAGTCCCCCAAAAATGCCCTTCGACTCCTGGAGGCCGTCCAGGAATTGGAAACCCTGGGAGATGCCGAAAGAACGCAACCGGAATAATTTTCCCGTTTTCGCCTACCCTCGCCGCCCCAACACCCGCTCACACTCCCCCACATACCCCGCCACGGTCCGATCCCCCGCGAAGGGCCTCAAAACCGCCAGCGCTTCCTCAAACCGTTCCAGGTTCATCAGCGACACGCCCAACCCCAAATTCAAATGCAAACTCCGGGGAAATTTTCCGATTCCTTCCTCGAACCGCCGCACCGCCCCTTCCATGTCCCGCGCGTCCTGCCGCAACATTCCCAAACCCAGGAAGGCCCGCTCGTCCGGCGCGTGATCCAGCGCCCGCCGGAACAATCCTTCCGCCAAACCGGCCCGATCGGGAATTTCCGCCACCTGGGCGTAATCCCCCCGCAGAAAGGTCATCCCCAGCCGAGAGAAAAAATCGGCGTGGGGCGAAGCGAATTCCGGATCGTCGATCACCTCGATCTCGCGGACGAAATCCGGCAATGAACGATGAAATCCTTCCCGCAGCCGTTTCCCCCAAGCCAGCACCGCGTCCTTGGATATCTCCGGATCGTACTCGAACCAAAGGATATCCTCGATCCGCTGCTTCCAAATATCGTCGGTCACCCCGAAGCGCCGTTTCATTTCTTCGTAGAGCCCGGTCCCCGGGAACACCGCCAGGATGTAGAAAATGACCGACAGCGGCCGAACCCGCCGGATCAGCGCCTCGGTCCGGGCGATCGTCTCCTCCGTCTCGCCCGGGCAGCCGTAGATGAAATAGGCCCTCGGCAGGATTCCGTACCGGGTGGTCAGCCGGAAGGCCCGCTCCACCGCCTCGTCGGAAATCCGCTTTCCCAGCGTTTTGCGAATTTCCGGATCGCCGTGTTCCACGCCGTAGCTGATCTGGGTGCAGCCGGCCCGGCGCATCCAGGCCAGCACATCCTCGTCCACCAAATCCACCCGGGAGATGGCCGCCCAGGAAACCCGAAGCCCGCGTCGGATGATCTCCTTGCAGACCTGGATGGTGATCTCCGGCTTCAGCGTGAAGGTGTCGTCCGACACATAAAAAAAGGAAACGCCCCGGCCCTGGAGCGTTTCCATCTGATCCGCGAAATACCCGGGGGAATGAAACCGGACCTTCCGGCCCCAGAATCGGGGCGAACCGCAGAACGAACAGCCCGCCGGGCAGCCCCGGGTGAGGGCCAGGTGCTGATAGGTGAACCATCGGGCGGGATTGGGAAGGGCGTCCAGCTCTGGAATGGGTTCCGCGTCCGAGGTGCGGAACGGAACGCCGTTCTTGCGAAACGCGATGCCGGGAAGATTCTCCAGCGCGGCGGCGTCCAACGCTTCCCCGCCTGCCAACGCCCGGATCAGCTTCGGGAATACCGCCTCGCCCTCGCCGAGGACCACGGCGTCCACTTCCGGAAACTCGGTCAGGAAGTGTTCCCACAAAAAAGTCGCCGCCACCCCGCCGAGGACCACCCGAACCGCCGGATTGATTTCCCGGGCCATGCGGGCGATGTCCACCGCGCCCCAGCGGTTGGCGTTGAGCACGGAGAAACCGAGGAGATCGGGTTTCCATTCCGTCAGCGCGGCCCGAATCTGTTCCGGCCGGTCCCGAAGCCGGGCGGCGTTCAGAATGCCGGCTTCCACGCCCTGGTCTCGAAGCGCTGCCGCAAGCGTGAACAGGCCGATGGGCGCCGCCTCGGCGTCTTCGGCGTGAATCCGGTCTTCCAGACAATAGGGATTGACCAGCAGTGCCTTCACGAGACCTCCCGGAGTTTGTCCATTGCGGAAAATCGTTTTTACCATCCCGAAACCGGCGGTTCAAGTGGGCCGAACACGAAGCGGAATTTTTTTCGAGACGGCGAAAATTTTTCTTGACAACCAATCCGCCCCGGCTAATGTTTCACTGCAGCAAAGGATTTAGGGGAATGCTGGAAATCCATCCATCGGGAGGTATCGACATGTTTAATCGTGACTGCCTGTACAATAAAACCTACCATTTCGTGATCGGGACGTTTCTGGCCCTTTTCACCATCGGCTTCTGTCTCATCCTTGGCGTCGCCATTCTCCCCATCGTGGGATTCGTCTTCGCCATTCCGGTGGCCAGCGTCGCCATCTATTTTTTGAGCAAACCCGCCAGCAAAGAGTGCTCCATCACCCACGAGTAAATCCAATCCGCGGTCCTTCGCCAATAAACGCCCGTTGCCCGCCGGGCGTTTTTTTATGCTCCGCCTTCTCGCCCATTTGCTTCCTCGTCCATTTTGGCAAACCCCGGAAAATTCTTTCTGTGGGTCCTTTTCATTTGAGACTTTTCAATTTAGGCTAAGCCAGCGTCAAACCGCATTCGCCCCTTGGGCAAATCTGCGGGGGAAACTATTTTCTCTTCCGGCGTGAAGGGGAAGTCCGTCCCCTATCGAAATCATCACCAGAGGAAATCCCATGAAACGGCGGATTTACATCGCCCACACCGGCGGCACCATCGGCATGTTCCGGACGGCGGACGGCTATCGGCCGGCGCCGGGGTATCTGGCCGGGCTGATGGCGGAGATGCCGGAGCTTTCCGCGGCGGACATGCCGGCCTACGATTTTCGGGAGTACGATCCTTTGCTGGATTCCGCCGCCATGCGTCCCCGGGACTGGCGGCGGATCGCCGAGGACATCGCCCGCCATCACGAGGAGTACGACGGCTTCGTGGTGCTGCACGGCACCGACACCATGGCCTACACCGCGTCCGCCCTGCCGTTTCTGCTGGAGGGACTGCGCAAACCAGTGGTGCTCACCGGCAGCCAGATCCCCTTGTGCGAGGTGCGCAACGACGCCCGGGAAAATCTCATCACCGCCATGCTGGTGGCGGCGCAATCCGACGTGCAGGAGGTCTCCCTGCTCTTCGGGAGCCGCCTGCTGCGGGGCTGCCGCTCCGTGAAGGTGGCCGCCAACCGGTTCGAGGCGTTCGACTCGCCCAATTTCCCCTCTCTGGGAAGAATCGGCGTCCGAATCGACATCCGCCAAGACCTGATCCGCCGACCGTCCGGAAGCGCCCAAAAATTGGAAGTGGCCTGGACCGAAACGCCGGCGGTGGCGGCGCTGCGGATTTTCCCGGGCATGTCGGCGGAGTTCGTGCGTTCGGTGGTCCGGCCGCCGTTGCGCGGACTGGTGCTGGAAACCTATGGGATGGGCAACGCGCCGACGGACGACGCGGCGTTGATGGAAACTTTGGCCGAAGCGTCGAAACGGGGCGTGGTGATCGTCAATTGCACCCAATGCGTTCGTGGCCGGGTTCGCATGGACGAATACGCCACCGGTTCCGCCTTGGGCCGCGTGGACGTGGCGAGCGGCCACGACATGACGGCGGAGGCGGCGCTGGCCAAAATGCTGTGTCTGTTCGGCAGGGGATGGTCCGCCGAAGCGGTGCGGGACGCAATGGGGCGGGATTTGGCGGGGGAATTGACTGTCCCGGAAAACAAAAAACGGGACCGGTAAAATTACCAGCCCCGATATACGGGGTACATCCGGTTCGCGGTGAACGTCGGACTGCGGCCGCGAACCCTGTCTTCCTGTATGTAAACGGACGCGTATCGTCCGGCGAACGGCAATTTAATGCCGGATGGAGGACCGTCAAGGGGGTTCGTGAAAAAAAAATTCTCCATTTCGGGGGGAGCGGATCGTCGCTCCCGGATGAGGGGCCGCCAACGGCATCATTCCCCGCCGACCCGCACGTACAGCCGCAACGTCCCCGCCGGACGGCGATCCCGGATCAGGGGGACCTCGAACACGCTCCGGTCTTGCACCCCGGCGGGGAAGCGAACGCCGACCAATTCCACCGAGCGGCGGAGCCCCCTTCCGCCGCAATGGCCGCAGGAGACGAATCCGTCGTTGCCCCGGCCCCCGCAAGCCTCGCAAACCTTGTCCAGCGCAACTTCCAACTTCGCCGCGACGCCGTTCCGCGCCTCTCCGGGGTCCAGAACGACCTCCAGCTCCACCAGCGAACCGCCGCCGGTAGCCATTCGGGCGCGGAACATGTTCCGCATCATCTGTTCCAGCGGCGACTCCGCCTTGCCGCGCTTGCCGCCGAACGCGCCGGAAAAGGAGCGGACGTTTCTCGCCCGGGTCCGGTGCGTGCCGGCTTCGGACCCGCCCGTTCCGCCGTCCCGGTGGTACCGGCGGCGTTTGTCCGGGTCGGAAAGTACCTGGTAGGCTTCGGCCACGTCCCGGAAGCGGGCGTCGTCCCCGTCCTCGTTTCCGTCCGGGTGGTATCGCTTGGCCAGCCGGCGGAAGGCCGCCCGGATGTCGTCGGCGCTGGTTTCCGGCGTTATTCCGAGGATGGCGTAGTAGTCTTTTCTCGGCATCGTTTCACCTCTTTGCTTCCAAAGGGGCCAACCTGGCGGCTGTAGAACCAATACCGTTCATGTTGCGATTTCAAATGGACAATCCGTGCCGGATTGAAAAGGGGCGCACGCGATACGCCCCTGCAAATTACCGGGAAAATGAACGGCATAGGCGTTAGACCCCCCCAACGGCGGAAACGCCAACGGGCCGAAGCCCGGCGGGGACCGGTTTCGACCCGTTGCGTTGGACGAATTGGAAACGATGAACCGCCGCCCGGACGAACCCGCCGGGCGGCGAGTGGAGCCGAACCCGAGGGCTCGGCTCTTTCTCGCGAAAGAATTCGGTTTTGTTCCGCGATCCGATCAGGCGGCCTGAACGGTGATCTTCCTCGGCTTGGCCTTTTCCACCTTGGGCAGGTCCAGCCGAAGCACGCCGTCGGTCAGCCGGGCGTCAATCTTCCCCTGATCGATCACCTCCGAGAGGGTAAACTGTCGGAAGTATTTTCCGGTGTAGTATTCCCGCATCAGGTCGGTTTCGGTTTTCGGTTGCGGATTTTCCACCTCGCCCGCCAGGGTCAAGATGTTTTCCCGCAAATCAATGTCCAGACTTTCCGAGCTGACGCCGGGCATATCGGCGATCAGGGTGATGGCCTTCTCGGTTTCGAAGATGTCCACCGCGGGAACAAAGGTCCGGCCCGGCCGGGTCTGTTCCACGGAGGGCGTGGCTTCCTGTTTTTCTTTGGCTTGAATTTCGCCGCCGTCATGCTGTGCCATGGGAATTTCCTCCTTTCCGGTGTCGGGTCGGGTTTATTTGACCTGGATCTGCCGCGGTTTGGCGGATTCGGCCTTGGGCATGGTGATGGTGAGCACGCCGTTTTTCATCTTCGCGGAGGCCCTGTCGGAGTCCACATGCTCCGGCAATTCGATCACCCGGCTAAACTTTCCGCCTTCGCGCTCCCGACGGTGGTACTTGGCTTCCGCCGCTTCGCCCGCGATCTCCCGATTCCCGGACAGGGACAGGCTGTTGCCGGTGATGGAGATTTCCAGCGCATCGGCCTGAAGGCCCGGCAACTCGGCCCGCACGTAATAATTGTCCTTGTCTTCGGTCACGTTGATCAGGGGAAATACCCCGGCGCCCGCGCGCGCGGTCGAGCTGTCTCCCGTGAACAACCGGTTCAAGTGGTCGATCCGGCGCCGCATGGCTTCCATTTCCTCGAACGGACTCTGCCAGCCCCAATTGGGGGTATTGAACATTCCGCGTACGATCATTTGGGTCCCTCCTCGTTTCGTTGGTTCCGGCCCCGGCGTCTTCGGAGATTTCCGTTGAGACGGGGACGGCTCCCGCGTTCAGTTTGTTTGTGATTCTTTGGTTTTACGGAAAGTTAATCACGGTGTTTTTTCGGTCAAGCGCCGGTTGTGCCGCATTGGGCCCGGCGAGGGTTCGGCCGTTACGCCGCCCGAACCCGAATTTTGTGGGGCGAAGACTCCTTTTGCTTTTTGAGCGTCACCTTCAGCACGCCCCGCTTGTAGCTGGCCGAAACGTCGTCCGGGTCCACCTCGGCGGGCAGGGCCACCGCGCGGTGGAACGAGCCGTACCGCCGTTCCCGGTGGAAGAAGTCTTCGTGTTCTTCCTCCCGATCCTCGGCCTTTTCTCCCCGGATGGTCAAAAGGTTCCCTTTCACGTTCACTTCCAGGTCGTCCTTGTCCATTCCGGGAATTTCGGCTTTAACGGTTATCTTTTTCCGGCCTTCGGAAACGTCCAGCGTCGGAAAATCGGCGCCTTCAAACCAGAAGCCGGGTTCAAAGGGAAAACCGGTTTCAAAAAAGCGGGCCATGGGATGATGTGCAGGCCGAGCGGGTTCCAATTCTTGATTTTTTTTCCAGGGCAGTCGGTTGAACATAAGATCACCTCCTTTGGCAACAAAGTGTTCAACCAATTGGAATTTATTGGAATCAAACCTCGTTTTCTGGTCGAAAAGATAAACAGGCGGGAAAGGCCGTCAAGAGTCCGGCGGAAAAATTTTTTTGGTGGCATGGGAATTGTAAAGCGGCGCGGAAAGCGGGAAATTCGGAGGGTCCAAAGGGGCGTCAGGCGCCATCATCGGCCGGAATTGCCCCCGACCGGCAGCGGTAAACTTGGATTCCAGGCCTGAAAAATCCCGGAACGAATTCGGAAGAAAGGGGCGGGAAAGCTCCCGGCGATTCTGGGATTCAATCGCCGGGAAGGGGAGCGAATTCGAAAGGGGCGAGGGGAAAGAATCCCCGGCGGCCCTTGGTTTCGGCCGCCGGGGGCGGGGTGGTTGGAGCGATCTTTCAGTGGGCGGCGGCCCAGTTGTCCCCGGTGTCGATGTTGACCTCCAGCGGCACCCGGAGCGGTTTCCACTCGTCCGGTCCCAGGATGTCCCTGGCTTCTTCCCAGACGTTTTCCATGGCGGCGCGGGCCAAATCGATCACGATGTCCACCTCTTCCGGCGGGGCCTCGAAAACCAGCTCGTCGTGGACGGTGAGCAGCATCCCCGCTTTCAGCCTCCGCTCTCGGAGCGCCCGATGGGCCCGAATCATGGCCAGCTTGATCAAATCGGCGGCGGTGCCCTGGATGGGCGTGTTCACGGCGGTTCGCTCCGCGAACTGGCGCACGGTGGGATTTTTGGCGTCGATGTCCGGCAGCTCCCGAAGGCGGCCCAGCAGGGTGGCGGTGCGGCGGGTTTTCCGGGCGTTTTCGATGGTCCGGTCGATGAAGGATTTGACGCCGGGGTAGCGGCCGAAATAGTGGTCGATGTAGGTCTGGGCCATCTTCCGGCTGATGCCCAGCTCTTTGGAAAGCCGGAAGGCGCTCATGCCGTAGATGATGCCGAAGTTGATGGTCTTGGCCTGGCGGCGCAGGTCCGGCGTGATCATCTCCGGGAAGACCTGAAAAATTTCGGCGGCGGTGCGGGTGTGGATGTCCTCGTTCTCCCGAAAGGCGCGGATCAGGATCGGGTCGTCCGAGTAATGGGCCAGCAGGCGAAGCTCCACCTGGGAATAATCGGCGGCGATCAGCGTCCATCCCTCGGCGGGGATGAAGGTCCGGCGGATTTCCACGCCCTCGGGCGTCCGGATGGGGATGTTCTGGAGGTTGGGCTCGGAGCTGGAAAGCCGGCCCGTGGCGGTGACCGTCTGGTTGTAGGAGGTGTGAATCCGGCCGGTTTCCGGATGAATCAGCTCCACCAGCGCCTCCACGTAGGTGGATTTGAGCTTGGCCAGCCCCCGGTGGCGAAGGATCAGCGCCGGAAGTTCGTGTTTTTCCGCCAGGGCGGTGAGCACCTCCACGTCGGTGGAATAGCCGGTCTTTTTTTTGGTTTTTTTCTGGGTGGGCAGACCCAGCTTTTCGAACAGGATGTGGCCGAGCTGCTGGGGGCTGTTGATGTTGAAGGGCGCCCCGGCCATGCCGTGGATTTCGCCTTCCAGCACTTCGAGCTGATGGCCGAAGTCTTTGGCCAGTATCTCCAGCCGGTCCCGGTCCACGCGAATGCCCCGGTATTCCATCTCCGAAAGCACCGGCAGCAGCGGCACCTCCACCGCCTCCATCAGCCGGTCCAGTTTCTGCTCCGCCAGCCGGTCCCGCAGAATCTCCCAGGCTTTCCGGGTCACGTCGGCGTCTTCGCAGGCGTAGGGCGCCGCCTTGTCCAGGGAAACCCGGTCGAAGGTGACGGCGTCCTTGCCCTTTCCGGCCACCTCTTCGTAGGTGATGGTCCGGTAGTCCAGCAGGTCCCGGGCGATCTGATCCAGGCCGTGGGTGCGCTGGCCGGGCTTCAGCAGGTAGCTGCCCACCATGGTGTCGAAGGCGATGCCCTCCAGCCGGACGCCGTGGCGGCGGAGAACGATGTCGTCGTATTTGATGTTCTGGCCGACCTTGGGAACGGTCGGGTCTTCCAGCACCGGACGAAGCCGGTCCAGCACCGTCTCCATGGGAAGCTGGGGCGTTTCCGGATCGGCGTGGCCGCAGGGGACGTAGAAGGCCACGTCCGGCGCCGCGGCGAAGGAAAGGCCCACCAATTTGGCCCGCATGGGGATCGGGGAGGTGGTTTCCGTGTCCACGGAGACGATTTCGGCGGCGCGGAGTTTTTCGACGAGCGCGTCCAGCTCCGCCTCGGTGGTCACCGCCGTGTAGGTTTTGCCGGTCTGGTCGCTCTCCATGGGGAACCGGTCCTGGAGGCCGCGGAATTCCAGCTCCTGGAAAATGCGGGACAACGCCGCCGCGTCCGGTTCCTGGCGCTGGAAGGTTTCCGGGTCGAAATCCACCGGCGCGTCGGTGCGGATGGTCACCAGCTCCCGGCTCAAAAACGCCTGATCCCGGTAGCTGGTCAGGTTTTCCTTCTGCTTCTTGGCCTTGATGGTTTCCACGTTCTCGTAGAGCTTTTCCATGGAGCCGAAATCCCGGATCAGCTTGGCCGCCGTCTTGGGACCAATGCCGGGCACGCCGGGGACGTTGTCCGACGTGTCGCCGGAAAGCCCCATCACGTCCACCAGATCGGACGGTTCCAGCCCGAACTTTTCCCGCACCTCTTCCGGGCCGGTCTCCACCTCCTTCATCGGGTCCCACAACCGGGTCTTCTCCGTCACGAGCTGGAGAAAATCCTTGTCGCCGGTCACCATGACCACGTGGTATCCGGCCGATTCCGCCTGCCGGGCCAGGGTGCCGATGAGATCGTCCGCCTCGAAGCCCTCCTTTTCCAGCAGGGGAATGTTGAAGGCCCGGGTGATGTCCTTGACCCAGGGAATTTGCACCACCAGATCGTCCGGGGCGGGCGGGCGGTTGGCCTTGTATTCCGGATACCGCTCGTGGCGGAAGGTCGGCCCCTTCACGTCAAACAGCACCGCCAGATGTTCCGGCGCTTTTTCGTCCATCAGCTTCAGCAACATTCGCGTGAACCCGAAGGCGACGTTGGTGGGCATGCCCCGGGAATTGGAAAGGCCGCCGCGAATGGCGTGAAAAGCCCGGTATAGGTAGGCGCTGCCGTCGATCAGGTAGAGAGTGCGGTCGTGGGACATGGGATTCCAGAGGGAAAGGGGTGAAAAAGGGAAGCGCCGGGCTGCGGTGGATAGCGGCCCGGCGCTTTCCCTCATTGAATTGTGGCCGGCCCCTCGGATTTCAACGGGCGGTTTCAAGTTGCAGGCCCCGTCCGGTTGGCGCGGCCGAGCCTCGTCCGTGCCGGTCCATCGTCTGTCGGCAATGATGGCGAAGGCTGAGAACTGGCCCCGAACTGAACACCTACAACTCGATCCGCGTCCCCAACACGTTCAAAAACGCCGCGATCCAGGCCGGATGGGCGGGCCATGCCGGGGCGGTCACGAGGTTGCCGTCGGTATGGGCCTGGTCCACGGGAATCTCCCGCCATTTTCCGCCGGCGGCGCTCACTTCCGGGCCCACGGCCGGATAGGCGGTGCAGCCCTTGCCCTTCACAGCCCCGGCGGCGGTGAGAATTTGAACCCCGTGGCAGATGGCGGCGATGGGCTTGTCGGTCTCGGCGAAGTGGCGGACGGTTTCCAGCACCTTTTCGTTGAGGCGCAGGTATTCCGGCGCCCGGCCGCCGGGGAGAACCAAGCCGTCGTAATCGTCGGCGTGGATTTCGTTGAAATCCGCGTTGAGGGCGAAATTGTGGCCCGGCTTTTCGGAGTAGGTCTGGTCCCCTTCGAAATCGTGGATGGCGGTGCGGACCGTTTCGCCGGCCTTTTTGTCCGGGCAGACGGCGTGGACGGTGTGGCCCACGGCGAGCAGGGCCTGAAAGGGGACCATGACTTCGTAGTCTTCCACAAAGTCGCCAACGATCATCAATAACTTTTTTCCGGCCATGTCGGTTTTCCTTTCCGTTGAGGATTGCTTTTTTCGAAAGACGCGGCCCGAGTGAATTTGGTCCGGGGGGCCGCAAGATTCAAAAGGTTCGCCGGAGGGGCGTTGCCGCCGGGACGCGACGAACGGGCGATTCGTTATCAAGCGGCGATCCTGCGCCCCCGGCGGCGGCGAGTTGTACTCGTCGAAGCGGAGTTTCGTCCAGATCGGTCGACGAGCGCCGTTGGTTGCTCTCGTGCTTGGCATGGATATTTCTGCAAATCGTCTTAACGACGCAAAATAAGAGCGACCCCCAGGGCAAGCAAGGCGACGCCGGCCAGACGGCGGAGATCCAGCGGAATGTGGCGCAGCCCGAACAGGCCGAAATGGTCCAGCAGCATTCCCATGGAAAGCTGGGCGGTGATGATGATGGCCATGGTGGCGGTGGTGCCGATGCGCGGCACGGCCAGAATCGTGGTTGCCACGAAGAGCGCGCCGAGGAAACCGCCGGTCAGTTCCCACCAGCGGGCCGTCGGGATGGCCCGGAGATCGCCGCCCGGCGTGGACAGCGCGATGACGAGCAGCACCGCCGTCCCCACCAAAAACGAGACGAAGGCGCTTTCGATCAGCCCGATTTTTTGCGCCAGCCGGGCGTTGATGGACGGCTGAAGGGTGGCGGCCAGACCGCCGAAGAAGGTGACGAGGACGAGGGGGAGGGGATTCATGGGGTTTCGCGGGCTCCAAAATTTGGGGTAAAAAATGGATTCTTAGCAGACCGAAACGATGGATTCAAACGGAATGTTCGGAACGTTTCCTCCCATTTTCCCGCTTGTCGTTTTGGGGAATTTTTGGCAAAAAGGGGGGTTGCCGTTTGAACGATTCGAATCTGGCCCGGTCGGGCCGAGGAAGGACGTTCCATGGAATCCTCCATGAACCAACTGCTGGAATCGGCGCGAAAACTCCCGCCCATCCCGCCGAGGGAAGCCGCCGCCTATCGCGCGCACATGAACCAGCTCATCTCCGACGTGGACGAGGCCCTGGCCTCCGAGCCGGACATCCACGAGTTGATCGGCCACAATCCCTTGCGGGTCATGTACGAGAATCACAACCACCACGCCCATTTCATGTCCACGGTGTTCAGCATCGGGAACTATGAATTGCTGGCCAAAACGGTTCCCTGGGTGTATCGGGCGTATCGTGGCCATCGGTTTTCCTACGACTACTTTCCGCGCGAGCTTCGGGCCTGGATGGCGGCCATCCGGAACCGGATCGCCGACGTTTCCATGGAAGCGGTGCCGGCCGTCTATCAATGGATGATCGACGCCCACGAAACCATGATCGCCCTTTCCCGTTCGGAACTGCCCTTCGAGATGCCGGTGGACGAGCATTGGCTGGAAACCCGGAACGCCTTTCAGGAGGCCCTGCTCAACGGCGAATATCCCCGGTGCCTGGACATCGCCCGGAAAGCGGTGGCGGATCCCGATCGCTTGGAATCTTTTTACCTGCTCATCATTCAGCCCGCGTTGTACGAGGTGGGAAGGCTGTGGGAGCGGGGGGACATTTCCGTGGCCAACGAGCACATCGCCTCGGCCATCGTGGCCCGGATCATGGCCGCCCTTCGTTCCGCACTGCCGCTGCGTCGGCTCGACAAGGGGCGGGCGGTGATCTCCGCCTCCTCCAACGAATTCCACGAGATCGGCGCATGGATGGTCAGCGATATCCTGGAGCAGGACGGGTGGGACGTTCGTTACGTGGGGGCCAACACCCCCCGGGAGGACCTTTTGGACCTGCTTCGCCAGTTCAAGCCCCAATTTCTGGCGCTGTCGGTGACCATGCCCTTCAATATCCAGAACGCCGCCGACATCGTCCAGGGAATCCGGAACGACCCCAAGTTGGCGTCGGTCCGGGTGATGGTGGGGGGGAACGCCTTCAGCCAAAGTCCCGATTTGTGGCGGGCCACCGGCGCGGATGCCTACGCGGCAAGCTTCCAGGATGCCCGTCGCCTGGCGGCGGAGTGGGCGGATTCGGGTCCCCATGGAGCGGAATGAATTGAGCGGTTTCCGCCGGGAAACCCTGGAAGAATTTTTCTGGCGTTCCTCGAACCTGCTGATGATGGCGCTGGACGACGACGGTCGCGTGCTGGCCGGCAACGAAGGTTTTTATCATCTGTTCCCGGTTCGGGAGGAAATCGCCGGTCGGCCGATTCATTCCCTGCTGCTGCCCGAAAGCCGCGGCGTGTTCGAAAAACTCTTGGATGGCGACCTGCGCCGGGCCCGGCTCAGTTTCGCCATCCCGGGCGCGCCGCCCCATTCCCTGGAGTGCCATCTGTTTTCTGAGAGAGGAAAAATCCTGTTGATCGGGGAGCGGCTGATGCTGACCCACGACGACACGCTGAGGCAGATGGGGGCCTTAAACAACGAGCTGATCAACCAATCCCGGGAGTTGGTCCGGAAAAATCGGGAGCTGGAGGCGGCCCGGGATCGGATCAAGGTATTGCGGGGGCTGCTGCCGATCTGTTCCTGGTGCAAAAACATCCGGGACGACCACGGCTACTGGACCCAGATGGAGGCCTACATCCGGGATCACTCCGAGGCCGAGTTTACGCACAGCCTCTGTCCCGATTGTTTGAAAAAGCATTACGGGGATCTCATGGACGAGGAATAGTCGATTCTTCCGGCCTCGACCGGACGCGGCGCTCGGGTTCCCCCGCGCCGGAAGCCAAACCCGTTCATTTGGGCGAAAATTGGCGGCGACGTATCCGGAACCAGGGCCCAATGGAAATCCCGGCGATACCGGCGCCGCCCCTACAGCCCCAGCTCCTCCGCGATTTCCGTCATGGCCGCCAGGCTCAGCGCCACGAATTCCGCCAGCGGAATGCCGATGGTTTCGCACTCCCGAATGCGCTCCCGGCTCACCGATCGTGCAAAGTGGGCGGTTTTCATCCGCTTGGTCACCGACTTCGGCTTCACGCCGGCCAGCTTTTTGTCCGGATGGACCAGCGCGGTGGCCACGATGAGGCCGGTGATGGTTTCGGCGCAGGCGAGGGCGTGCTCGAATTCGGTCTCCCGCTTCAGTCCCAGCCCCTCGGCGTTGTGTTTGCGAATGGCGTTGATAATCTCCGGCGCGACGCCCTGTTCGGCCAGCCGTTTCGCCGCCACCTCCGCGTGTCGGGTTTCGTCCTCCCCGGTCTCTTCAAAATCCAGGTCGTGCAACAGTCCGGCGAGGCCCCATACGTCCGGGTCGGCGTTGAATCGCGGGGCCAGGGCTCGCATGATGGCTTCGGTGGCGACGCAGTGGGCCACCAGCCGGTCGTTGGCCAGATGGGTTTTCAGCAGTTCCAGGGCTTCGGCCCGTTCCATTCCGGTTTCCGTTTCGTTTTTCGGGGTCGTTGACATGGGTTCGCTCCTGGGATAATATCGAGAGTTTTCCAGAATAACGCCGTCGGGATTCCATTTACCATCCCCGACGGAAAACGACAACCCGGAGGAGATGACCGTGAGCGAGGGAAAAATTCTCACGTCGGTGGATGAAATCGCGAAACGTCTGGCTCCCGTTCGGACAATCGCGGTGCTCGGGCTGAGCCCCAAGCCGGAACGGGACTCCTTCCGGGTCGCCCAGTACATGAAGGAGCAGGGATACCGGATCATCCCGGTGCGGCCCGCCCAGTCCGAGATTCTGGGGGAAACGGCCTACGCCTCGCTGACGGAAATTCCCGACCCGGTGGACGTGGTGGACATCTTCCGGAATCCCAAACAGGTGCCGGGGCACGTGGCGGAAATCCTGGCCATGAAACATCGGCCGGGGCTGGTCTGGATGCAGCTCGGCATATCCCACGAGGGCGCCGCCAAGGAGCTGATCGGCGCCGGAATTGACGTGATTATGGATCGTTGCATCAAGGTGGATCATGCAAAATATGTCGCGCGGACGCGCCTCCTATAGAGAACGCCGGCGGCGGCGCATCGCGCCCGCGCCCTGCCACTGCTGTGGGGAGACGTTTTCCTTCCTCTGGCGATGCCGTTGCGGGTTCGCCATCTGCCAGGAATGTCTGCTGGAAAATTTCTGGGGGATGTCCTGCAACGGCATCACCTGGCAATGTCCCGATTGCGGCGATTCCAACGGACTGGGGAACCAGTAAGGGCCGCGTTGACATCGGTATGCGCGGGCTTAGGTTGTTGGAATGACAAACCGAAGCCCGTTTCGGACGCCGAAACCCGGAACCGACGGGCGGAACTGGAGGAAACTTGAATGGCCTTTGAAACGCGTGAAGAAGTTTTTGAGCGGGTGGTGAACCTCGAAAAGCCCGCCTGTCCCCACTGCGGAAAAGAGATGAGCCTCTGGGAGGTTCCCTCCGTAGCGATAGATGACGGGCTGGGCTGGGGAACGCCGTACCTGTTTATCTGTTATAATGACGAATGCGCCCTTTACTCCGGCGGCTGGGACGAGATTCAGGAAAATTACGGCCGCACCGCTTCCTACCGATGCCTCTGCTATCCGGAATCCGGCAAGTTCGAATGCATGCCGGTCTACGGGCCCGACGGGGGAAAGGGGCAGATCATCGACGACGAGGCCATTGAGGCCCAGGAGCGGATCAAGGCGCGAACCGAGAAGGGATTCGAAATTCTGGCGGAATGCCGGATTTCCGAAGACCATGTAAAAGTTGCCCGCATTCTGATGGACCCCTCCGAAGTGGCGCGGGTTCGCGTGGAGGCCGCCGAGGTGCTGGGGGAAATCGGAGAGACCGGGGACCTGGAACCGTTGCGCAGCAACAAATTCGGCAACGCGGTGCTTCGCAAAAAGGTGGAAGAGGCCATCAACAAGATTCACCAGCGCCATTACACGCGGGAATGCCCCTTCTGCGCCGAGATTGTGAAACGGCGCGCCAAACTGTGCAAACATTGCGGTCAGGATATCGGCGAACAAAGCTGATTGCGGATTGGATCCGACCGCTTTTTTGGTTGTCCGCCCGTGGCGCCCGTTGAACCGGGTTGCTTCGGGCTTTTTTATGGGAGGAATCGGGGGCAATGACTTATCTCAAGCTGCTGGCCACGGCTTTTTTATGGGGCGGGACCTTTATCGCGGGACGGGCGTTGGCCGGCCACGTCACGCCGCCTTCCGCCGCCTTTCTGCGCTTCGCCGTGGCCACCGCCTGTCTGCATCTGCTGGCATGGCGAATCGATGGCGGTCTGCCGAAGCTCCGTCCGGGGCAGGCTTTCGGAGTGGCAATGGCGGGACTCACGGGCGTCTTCAGCTACAACCTCTTTTTCTTTTCCGGCCTGACCCATGTGACCGCCAGCCGGGCATCGCTCATCATCGCCACCAATCCGGTCTTCATCGCCTTGGCCTCCGCCGCGCTGTTTGGCGATCGATTGAGCCGGACACGGCTGACGGGCATTCTGCTTTCCGCAACGGGCGCGATGGTGGTCATCTCCAAAGGCCGGGTCGATCTGCTGATGGCGGACGGCGCGGGACTGGGAATTGGCGAAGCCATGGTTTTTGGGTCGGTGGCGAGCTGGGTCGCCTTTTCGCTTATCGGCAAACGGGTGCTGGCGGAGCTTTCCCCGCTGGCCTCCATCACCTACGCGGCCACGGCGGGAACCGCGGCCCTGCTGATTCCCGCGCTCATGGACGGGATGCTGGTCCATCTGGTCGATTACCGAATGGCGGACTGGTTTTCGATCGGCTATCTGGGAATTTTCGGAACGACGGTGGGCTTCATCTGGTACTACCAGGGAATTCGATCCATCGGGCCGTCCCGGGCCGGGCTGTTCATCAATTTCGTCCCGGTCAGCGCCATCCTTCTGGGCATTCTGATCCTCCATGAACCGGTCACCGCCTCCCTGTTCGTGGGCGCGGCCCTGGTGACCACCGGCGCCTTCCTGACCAACCGCCCCGCTCCGCAGGCCGCGGCCCGGACCGAGGTTTCGTCGGCGTGACGCCGGACCCGGACGGGCGAACCGCGTCGGACGCCCGAGGAATTTCCCGGGCGCGGAATCCGACCTCTTTTCATCCATGTTCGTCCATGCGGGCGGCTCGCCGAAGGATATCGGCGGCGCTCGAACCGTCTCCGCCCCTTGCAATTTCTCCGGGATTGTGATTAGACCCTCCGAAAATCGAGCGCACGGTCAAGGTGCCGCCTTGTGGCGGAGAATAGGGAATGCGGTGAAAATCCGTAGCGTTGGACCAGCGCTGTAAGCGGGGACCGGGGTCGCGGAATGCCACTGCCCGTTCGGGAGTCAACGAACGGGCGGGAAGGCGCGGCCGCGGGATGATCCGCGAGCCAGAAGACCTGCCTTGACCGCGTGACGGAAGAAGACGTCCACTGATTCCGTGTTTCGGGCTTTATCGCCCGGGGCACGGAATTTTTTTTGCGCCAACCGCGAAGGGAGGGGGATGAAGACGCAGATCGAACGGGCCCGGGAGGGCGTCGTCACGCCGGAAATGGCGACCGTCGGAACCGAGGAGGGAATCGATCCGGAACTCGTCCGGGATCGGGTGGCCGCCGGCCGCATCGTGATTCCGCGCCATCCGAATCGGCCCGACCAACGAACGGCGGGCATCGGGCGGGGCTTGCGGACCAAGGTCAACGCTTCCGTGGGCGCCTCTTCGGACATCCGCGACCCTGGCGCTGGAAGTTCGCAAGGCCCGGGCCGCCGAGGCCGACGCCCTGATGGAGCTTTCGGCCGGCGGGGAGCTGGACGCGATTCGGCGGGCGGTGCCGGACGCGGTGTCCCTGCCGGTGGGGAACGTGCCGCTCTATCAGGCGTTCCACGAAGCGCCCGGAAATACAAAAACCCCAACCGGCTGGACCCGGAACGGCTGTTCGATCTGATCGAGGCGCAGCTCGCCGACGGCATCTCCTTCATGGCCATCAATGCGGCATCAACCGCTTCAGCGTGGAACGGCTCCGCAAGCAGGGATTCCGCTACGGCGGTCTGGTTTCCAAGGGCGGCACGTTCATGGTCTCCTGGATGGAATGAAACGACCGGGAAAATCCGCTGTACGAGCAGTTCGACCGGTTCTGCGGCCTGATGAAGGAATACGACGCCGTGCTGTCCCTGGGCAACGGCATCCGGGCCGGGGCCATCCACGACGGCCACGACCGGGCCCAGATGGCCGAGATGATCGCCAACTGCGAACTGGCCGAGCTGGGCCGGGAGATGGGCTGCCAGACCATGGCGGAAGGGCCGGGCCACGTCCCCCTGGACGAGATCGCCGCCAATATTCTCTTGGAAAAGCGCATGGGCGGCGGCGCGCCCCACTATGTGCCGGGACCGCTTCCGGCCGATTGCGGGGCGGGCTGCGGCCAAGTCGCGGCGGCCATCGGCGCGGCCAGTTCCGTCGGCCACGGGGCCGACCTGGTCTGCTGCATTGCCCCGGCGGGACACCTGGCCCCGCCCAGCGAGGCCGACGTGCGCGAAGGCGTTCGGGCGACGCGGCTGGCGGTCCACGTCGGGGATCTGGCCAAATATCCCGAACGGCGCGACCGGGGGCGGGCCGTCTCCCCGGCCCGGCGGGACACGCGGTGGGAG
>JBKHDD010000061.1:0-23551 GCA_046541515.1 Desulfococcaceae bacterium | reverse complement strand
CCCCACTTCCCCGGCGATTTCCTCCAGCGGCTGACGGCGGACGCGATGGGGCAGCGCCAGTTCGGCCGCCTCTTCGATGTGCGGTTTTTCCACCCGGTCCCGGCCGCGCCAAGCCGCCAGGGTCCGGGCTGTCTTCAGCAGAACGATGTCGCCCCGATGGCCGTCCACGCCCACGTCCAGGCAGAAATGGGCAATCTCCAGCAGGATTTCCCGGTCGGCGGTCACGCCCGGCAACCGCTCCCGGGCGGCGATGATTTTTTCGGCCAATTCCTCCGCGGCGGGCTCCCACTCCCGGGCGAAGCCGACGGGGTCTTCCTCGAATGCGGTTCGCCGTTCCATGATGGCCACCCGCTCGTCCGCCGATGTCACGCCGCTCACTTCCACGCACAGGCCGAACCGGTCCAGGAGCTGGGGCCGCAACTCGCCCTCCTCGGGATTCATGGTGCCCACCAGGGTGAACCGGGCCGGATGGGAGAAGCTGACGCCCTCCCGCTCCACCGCGTTGACGCCCATGGCCGCCGCGTCCAGCAGCACGTCCACCACGTGATCGTCCAGCAGATTGACCTCGTCCACGTAAAGAATTCCCCGATGGGCGGCCGCCAGCAGGCCCGGTTCCACCCGGCGCGTCCCCTTTTTCAGGGCGTGCTCCAGATCCAAACTCCCCACCACCCGGTCCTCGGTGGCGCCCACGGGAAGTTCCACCACCGGGACCCGGCGGCGGATCACGCGAACGTCTCCCTCCACGTCCTCCACCGCGGCCCGGCAGGCGGCCAACGTTTCGGAATCCACGTCCGGCGGCAGGTTGAAGGGGAGGCCTTCGATCACGGAAATCTCGGGCAGCACCGCCGCCAGGGATCGGACGGCCGTGGATTTGCCGGTCCCCTTCTCCCCCCGTATCAAGACGCCGGAAAGGGTCGGATTGACGACGTTGAGGATCAAGGCCAGCTTCATTCGCTCTTGGCCCACGATGGCCGGGAAGGGAAAATCCGGCGGGCGGAAATTCACGAACGGGTTCCTTTCACGACATCCAGCAGGGCGCCGGCGTTGAGGTCGGAAACGCGAAAATAATCGGCGGCCAGCGCCTCGGCCAGCCGCCGGGCCAGGCCGAAGGCGAACAAGCCCTCGGACTCGGTGTCCACCACCACGAAACGAGATCGGCCTTCCTCCGCCAGGCGGCGGGCCAGCGCCAACGCCTCGTCCACGGCGGCGCCCTCCCTTAGGGCCGCGTTGGCCTTGCCGTCGGTCACGACCACCGTGATGGGCCGGGCGGCCGGGTCCCGGCGACGGAGGGTTTCCAGCAGCCGGTGGGCTTGAACCAGCCCCGCGGACAGGGGGGTGCGCCCGCCCACCGGCAGTTTGTCCAACCGGCGGGCGGCCAGCTCCACCGAACCGGTGGGCGGAAGATTGACCGTCGCCTCCCGCCCCCGAAAAGAGATCATCCCCACCCGGTCCCGTTTCTGGTAGGCGTCCAGCAGCAGGGAAAGAACCGCCCCTTTGGACGCGATCATCCGGCCCCGCGCGCCCATGGAGCCGCTGGCGTCCACCAAGAACAGCAAAAACTGGCCCGTGCGCCGCTCCCGCACCCGTTCCCGGATGTCCGAGGGCCGCAGATGCACCGCCAGGCCGTCGCCGTTGGGATTCCCGTTTCGACGATGGACCTGGTGCGGGGCCGCCGCCCGCAAGGTGGCGTCCAGGGCGATGTCCCCATTGCCCCGGGCGGGAACGGCCCGGACGTAACGCCCCCGCCGCCGGTCGGTGCGGCTGCGGGAGCGGCGGCCGGAGCCTCGCCGGACGACCCGATCCCGGGGACTTTCCAACGGCCGGACCCGGAACGGAACGCCGGCGGCGAAAACCCGTTCCTCCCGTTCCTCCGGGGTGAACCCCGAGACGTCCGGTTCGGGGGAAGCGTTTTCTTCATCGTTGGGCGGCAAGTCGGCGAAGGAATCGGTTTCAGCCCCTCCTTCCCCGGCAGACGGCGGCGGATCGAGGGAATCGGGCGACGCGTGGCCGGCTTGCGACGGGGGCTTCGATTCCGGTTGCGGGGATCGGGGGGACGGCGGCTCCGGCGGGGCCGCTTCCCGGCGGCGATGGGCCAGCGCCAGCGGCGCCGCGGCGGCCACGTCGGCGGACGAGACGGCGGCGCGGCCCATCAGCGCGGCCCGGGCCCGGGCGGCCCGCTCCATGACCAGCTCGGCCCGGTGGCCGACGGCCCCGGATTCGGCGACGGCCCGCACGATCCGATCCCGGACGGCCCGGGGAACCGCGACGCCGGAGAGTCGCTTCCGGCCCAGGGCCACCGCCTCCGCCAGCCGTCGCTCCGACTCGCCGAATCGGGCGATAAAACCGGCGGGGTCCGCATCGAAAGCCTCCCGCCGGATCATCAGCCGGACCCGTCGGTTCGGGTCCCGCTCCCCGACCACGTCCACGCAGAGGCCGAAGCGATCCAGAAAGCCGGGCCGAAGCGCGCCCTCCTCGGGGTTCATGGTTCCCACCAGCAGAAACCGGGTCGGATGGCGGGCGGAAACGCCCTCCCGCTCCACCCGGTTTTCGCCGGAGACGGCGGCGTCCAAAATCAGGTCCACGAGATGATCATCCAGCAGATTGACCTCGTCCACGTAGAGCGCCCCGCCGTTGGCCGCCGCCAGCAGTCCCGGCTGAAGCCGCCGAACCCCGCGGCGCACCGCGAAATCGAAATCGATCCCTCCGGCCACCCGATCTTCGGTCGCCCCGAGGGGAAGGGTGACAAAGGGCGCCGACCGCCGGACGGTGGGGGGATGCTCCCGACTCGCGCAGCCCTCGCACCGGCCGTTTCGATCCCGGGGGTCGCAGCCATACGGGCAATCGACCGTCGTGGTCCGCCAGGGGAGCAAAGCCGCCGCCGCGCGGACGGTCGTGGATTTGGCGGTTCCCTTTTCGCCCCGGATCAGCAGCCCGCCGACGCCGGGATTCACCAGCGCCAGCAATAGCGCCTGTTTCAGCGCCGCCTGGCCCACGACGGCGGAGAAGGGATAGCGATGGCTCACGGCGACTCTCCTCCTCGTTCCCGGCGGGGCGCCGAAGTCCCCGGTTCGGCCCCGCCGGGGAAAAACGATTCTCCGACCGGTCGGTCGGCCGCCAGCCGGCCGGCCGCCAGAGTCATCGTCCCGTGCCCCCAACCTCGGACGATCCGGGGATCGTGGCTGGTGACCAGAAGCGCGCCGCCGGAACCGAGGTAGTCCTGAAAAATCCCGAACATGGATTCCAGATGGGCGGCGTCCTGCCCGACGGACGGTTCGTCCACGATGAGCACGTGGGGGTCCCGGGCCAAGGCCCGCGCCAGGGCGAGACGGCGTTTTTGCCCATAGGAAAGGGACCGGGGATGGCGATCCCGAAAGTCCCACAGCCCAAAGGCCCGGAGACGGGAGGCGCCCGCCGGTCCGGCCTCGGTCAAAACCGAGGAAGCGAAGAGCTGCCGGTCGGGATTCTGGAGCACCAGCGCCACCCGGCCGGCCCGCTCCCGGGCCGGCAGCTTGCGAAGCTCGCGGTCCGCCACCCGAACCGTTCCGGCGCCGGGGGCCAAAACGCCCGCCAGCACCAGACAGAGGGTCGTTTTCCCGCTGCCGTTGGCCCCGACGATCACCCGGCCTTCCCCTTGTCGCAGGGTCAGGTCCACCCCGTCCAGAATGGGCCCGGCCCCGTAGGAGAACCGCAGGTCCCGGGCGATCAGACACGGGCCGCCAGGCGGCCTCGGCGTCGATCGGACCGGCGCGGTCGAATGGGGTTCGCCCATGCGGACCACCCGGTCGGCCATGGGCAGGACCAGCGCCTCCCGATGTTCGGCAACCAGAATGGCCAGCCCGGCCGCCCGCAGTTGGCGCAGCCGTTCCCCTAGCTCCCGGGCCGCCCTGGGGTCCAGAAAGGCGAAGGGTTCGTCCAGCAACAGCGCCAATTTTCTCCCTGGATGAAGGGCCGCCAGGGCCAATCGCTGCTGATAGCCGGAAGACAAATCCGCCACCCGCCGGTCGGCCATTCCGGTCAGCCCGAAATCGGCCAGGGCGGACCGGGCGGCCGCGTCCACGTCCGCGCAGGGGACCGCGCCGAATTCCAGGGGCAGTCGCACCTCGTCGCCCACCCGGTCGGTAAAAAGCTGCGGCCCCACGTTCTGGAACAGATGCGCCGTCCGGCGGGCGCCGTCCGTCAGCGACCGGCGGGCCGGATCGCCCCCGGCGACCCGAACCGTCCCCGAAACGCGGGCCGGAACCACGTGGGGAATGACGCCGGAGAGGACCGACAGCGCGCTGCTCTTTCCGCAACCGGTGGGACCGGCCAGCAGCACCAGCTCCCCCGGCGCGACGGTCAGGGAAAACGCGGAAACCGCCGCCGCCGAGGCCGCCGGGAAGCGGATGCAAAGATCCCGCACATAAATGCCGTCGGGCATCGCTTCCGAAACGGGGTCCGGATGGTCGGCCCCGTCGGCCGGGAAAACGGCCTCGCGGCGGCTCTCTCGCCTCATGAAAACGGAAGTCCCGCCAGTCGCCACAGGAGGGGGACCCCGGCGAAGAACAGCACGAACAGCAAAAAGCCGCGGTCCGTCCATCCCAGGGACGCCGGCCTCCGACCGGGGCGCGGCCCGGGCGACAGTCCGATGCCCCGGGTTTGGAGGGCCAGGGTCATGTCGTCGGCGAAGCCGACCATCCCGAAGGCCAACGGCACCAGCAAATGGCGGAACAACCGAACCGGATGGGCCAGCCCGACGGCAACCCCCTCGATCCGGCAGGCCAGCCGGATCGCGGCCAGCTCCGCGCGGAGGGCCGGCACGCTTCGCCACATCAGGGTGAGGCCCAGCAGAATGCCGGGCGGCAGCGGCAACCGTCCCAGGGCGCGGAGCAGGCGGGCGGGATCGGTGGTCAGCATGAGCGCCAGCGGCCCGCCGGTCACCGCGTACAGCCGAAGCACGGTGGCGAGAATCTCCTCCGGGTCCCCGCCCAAGCCCCAATGAACGCCGGCCAGAGCGCCCAGGCCGAGCAGCCCCGCCCCCGCGGCCCGGACCCGACGGAAGGCCCCGGCCGCCGCAAGCAGCACGGTCGTCCCGATGCCCAGCACCGCCAGCGGCGTCGGATCGTGACCGGCCACCCCGGCGGCCGTCCATGCCACGGCGCCCGCCATCTTCACCAACGGGTCCACTCCGCGCAGTCCTCGCGACCGGGCTTCGAGGGGATCGGCGACAGGGCCTGTCCGGGGTTCGGCTTGGGCCGTCACGGCATTTTCCCCGCCCGCCGCAGCTCCGCGGCGATCCGCTCGCCCACCCAGGCCCCGGCCAACGAAAGAAGACAAACCAGGAGCGCCGCCCCGGCCATGAAGGTAGGCCGCGAGATCAAATCGCGGTATTCCCCGCCCAGGATCCATGCGCCCCAGAGAGTGGCGATGGGCGTCATGGCCGTGTAAAACACGGTGATCGTCGTCATCCGGGCCCTGCGGCTCGCGTATCCCCGAAACACCGACAAATTGACCAGCTCCGCCACGACGGCGGCGGTCATGACGAAAGCCGGGATCACCGGAGAGATCAACGCATACACCACCGAACAGAGGCCCATCACCAGCAGCACCGTACATCGCTTTTGGATTCGGGCCGCCGCCAGGGTCAGGACCATGGCGGAAAAGGGCGCGGATACGATGTTCCGAATGCCCGGAACGGGAATGTGCAGAACAAGGGGAATGGTCAAAAATCCGATCAATTGAATGGCGGCGGCGCTCACCGCCGCGAAGACGACGTCCCGCAGGTCAAACGGAAATGTCCCGATCGGGGCCGAAACGTCGGATTTTGGCATGGATGGCCTCCCGGAGTTCAGCGGTAAAAAAAGCGAAAAAGAAGGAAACCGGTTTCCGCCGGCGATTCGTTTCCCTCCGACCGGGGGAAAAACCGGCGAAGGAGACCGGCATGGGCCCGGCGCTCCCCTTCAGAAATCCAGCCCGTCCTCCACCTCCCCCTCGATGGCCAGATAGGCGTCGCGGAGCCGCTCCAGCTCCGCCGCGTCGGCGTTCCAGTAGCCCCGGCGATGGGCCTCGAAAAGGCGGCGGGCGATTTCCGCCGCGGCGTAGGGGTTGTTGGCGGTCAACCGATCCCGCATTTCGGGGTCGTTGAGAAACCGGTCGGCCACGGCGGAAAAGACCCAGTCGTCCACCGCCCCGGTGGTGGCGGCGAAGCCGACCAGATACTGGACCCGGTCGCCGATCTGCTGGGCCCCGTGGACTTCGTGTTCCAGCATGCCGTCGATCCACTTGGGATTGAGCAACCGGGTCCGCAGCCCGTGTTCCAGCGACTCCTTCACCGTCTCGGTTCGGAGCCGTTCGCCGGTGGTGTCGGTGATCAATTGGACCGGCGCTTCGCCGCGAATCGCCGTGATGGTCCGGGACAGCCCGCCGAAATACTCGTAGTAATGGTCCAGGTCGGCGATTTCGTAGTCATGGGTGTCCCGAACCTGGCTGACCAGCTCGGTGGCCGCCAGCCGCGACCGGTAGACCTCGGCCTGACGTTCGCCGTGGATGTTGTCGGCGTAAAGATGGTTCATGCTGTCGGTAAAGGTGCGCACCAGGTCGTCCTCGGTTTTCCAGGCCCCGGTTTCGATGAGCGACGTCACCCGCGTGCCGTATTCGCCGGGACGGGGGCCGAACACCCGGGCCGACGCGATCCGCCGGGCCCGGTCCGGCGACAAACGATCCGCCGGAAGCCGTTTCGACAGGTCGGTCAGCGCCGCCCGGGTGTGGGGGCGGACGAAGTTGACGCCGTCGTCCTCCTCCAGCTCGGCCACCAGCGCGGATGCCCGATTGATCAGCTCCACCACGTTCATGAACATGTCCCGGAAAAATCCGCAGATCTGCACGGTGACGTCCACCCGGGGCCGGCCCAGCTCCGCCGCCGGGATGACCGCCAGCTCGGTCTTCCAGGGCGATTTCCGCGCGGGTCGAACCCCCAGGTAGCCGAACACCTGCCCCACAGTTTCGCCCCGGGTCTTGGCCGTTTCGAACCCCCAGAGAATCACCGCCGTGCTTTCCGGATATCGGCCGTGAAGCCCATGGAAATGGGCCAGGGTGTTTTCGGCGATCTCCCGGCCGCGCGCGCAGGCCGCCTCCGACGGCACCAACCGGGGATCGAACTGGTGGCTGTTCCGCCCGGTGGGCAGGGCCTCGGGATCCCGGCAGGGCTCCCCGCCGATGCCCGGTTCGGTGAACCGGCCCTCCAGGGCGTCCAGCAGGGCGGGAATTTCCCGGCCGGCGGTCAGCCGTTTTTCCATCTCCAGGGCCCAGGCCAGCGGCGCGGCCCGGTCGCCGTCGCCCGACGGCGTTCCCGACTCCAGGCTGTTCCGCACCAGCGCCAATGCGTCGGTTTCGATCTCCGCCAACAGGTCGGCGTGGACCCGCCCGCCGGATCGGTCGGTGGGCGCGGCCAGCAGCCGGTCATGGTCCAGCCCCCGCTCCCGGGCCAGCACCCGGTGCAGGGCGGGAATCTCGCCCCGGTCGTGGCGCAGCCAGGCGCACAGCGTTTCGGCCCGCTCTTCGGCGGAAAGCGTCTCGTCGAGCACGTGGAGTCCCCGGGGGATCAGGGCGCGTTTCATCCGGGCCAGGGTTTCCTGAAGCCGGGGGATGTCGTCGCCGGGGAGATGAAGGGCTTCGGCGGCCGCACGGATTTCCCGGGCCACCCGCCCGGCCCGATCGGGATCGGCCGTTTCCGCCTCCAGGTACTCGGCGATCCGGTCTTCCAAGTCGGCGTATTCGGCGTACAACCCGGAGACGGTCACCGGCGGGGAATTGTAGTTCACCACCGTGGCCAGCCCGCGCCGCTTGGCGATCATGGCCTCGGACGGGTTGACCACGTGGTAGATGTAAAAATGGGGAACCGACCCCATGAGCCGGACCGGGAAACAGTCCGCCGCCGACAGCCCCGACTCCTTGCCTTTCAAAAATTCCAGGGTGCCGTGGGTTCCCACGTGGACCACGGCGTCGGCCCGGAACTCGGTTTCCAGCCAGCGATAGAAGGCGTTGTACTGGTGATGGGGCGGCAAAGTTTTGTCGTGGGCGATGCCCTCGGGATCGGAATGGATGCCCCGGGCCGGCTGGAGTCCCAAAAAGACGTTTTCCAGTTGCAGGCCCGGCAGAATGATCTTCCCCTCGCCGGCCATGATCTCGCCCGGGGCCGATCCCCAGCGTTCCGTCACCGCCGGGTCCGCGGCCAAGTCCGGCGCCAAGGCCTGGAACCGCTCCGCCGGCAGCGTGACGCCTTCGGATAGGGCGACGTCCCGGGGAACCCAGCGGGCGTTGTTCACCGCGCCGGTGGCGATCAGCCGTCGGCAGACCTCCGAACCCGGCGGCAGTTCCCCGACCCGGTAGCCCCGCTCCGCAAGGGCCTGACAAACCGCGCGCAAACTTTCAAAGACATCCAGGTACGCCGCGTTGCCGATATTGTCCTCGCCGGGCGGCTGATTATAGATGACGAAAGCGATCCGCTTCTCCGCGTTGGCCCGCCGCCGCAGCCGGACCCGAGCCGCGACGCGCCGGGCTGTCGCGTCGGCCTGGACGGGAATGGGGGTGGCGGCCCGGACCATCCGGCCGGTGGCGGGATGGGGGCGCTCCTCCAGCCCCAGCACCGGCAATGGCTCGATCATCCCGTCCAGCTCCGGCAAAATCACCGTGGTCAGGGTTTCCACCGGGGAGAAGCCGGCCGCGCTCTCCCGCCAGACGGCGATCTCCCGGCCGAACATGGGCGCGGCCGCGTAGACCGGGACGTTCAGCCGCCGGAGCAGCTCCCCCGTCCGATCGCCGTTTTCGCCGGAAAAGGTGGCCAGTTGAAACCACTGGACATAGATCACCGCGTCCACGGCGGCGGTTTCTCCGTCGAGGAAAAAGCGCTGGATCGCGTCAAGGTTCCGGCCGGCGGTCGCGTACACCGGCAGCAGATTGTGCTCGGGGGCCAGGCGCTCCGCCAATGCCCGAGCGCCCACCACCGACTGGGCGAAGTGCATGCCGCCGTAAAACAGCAATCCCACGGTGGGGCGTTGGGGATCGAAACCGACGGCGTTCCGGTACCCGGCCCGATCGTCATGGAATCGGTCCGCCAGCGGATCGTAGATGCCCGCTTCCGGGTATTCCCGGGGCGCGGCCGGTTTGGGCAGAGGAAGGCCGAGGTATTCCCGACCCAGGAAGGTCAGCAGATGGCCCACGTTCTCCGCGCCGCCGTGGGTCCAGTAGCGCATGGCCCGGTTCCAATTCCGGATGTGGCGCATGGCCCCAAAGGGCAGCAGATCGCCGAGGCGCTCCACCCAGCGCAAAATGGATTGAACCCGCGCGACGTTGGCGTCCCCGCCGCCGTTGGACTTCCGCCGGGCCAGCGCCGCCTTCATCGAAAAGGAGCCCATCCGAACCAGCGACAACAGGTCCGGCGATCCGCCCACCAGCAACACCACGGTGTTGTCCCGGTCCGCCAGCGCATCCGCCGCCACGCCCGAAGCCCGTCCCGCGCCCCGAACGTCCAGCAGAACCAGATCGGCCCGACGCAAATCTTCGCGAACCCGGGCCGCGTCGTCGGCCTCCGCCTCCAGGTCGTGGGCGTAATGGACGGACAGATCGAACCGGCGGCCGTGCGCGTTTTCAAACGCCGCCAGCCCGTCCAGCAACATTTCGGACGTGCCCGCGTTCATCAAACAGGCCACCCGCTTCATGAAACCCGCGCCCTTCTCGTCGAGATCGAAAGCCGCCGCGTCCATTTCCGATCGGGCGTCATCCTAAAACCTCCACTGAAGGCCGGCGCCGACGAGAAAATTCCGTTCCGGGACCACATTGTTGGTATTTTTGAAGAGTTCCTGGGCGTCGAACAGGTTGTAGACCTCGCCGGAGACGTAGAAACGCTCCTCCCAGAAATCGAGCTTCAATTTGAGGTCCGCGGTGGTGAAACCGTCCAGGGTTCCGGTGTTTCGGCCCCCCAGATCGGTGAACCGGTAATCGCTGATGTATTTCACGACCGCCCCGGCCCGAAGGCCCAGAAAATCGTTGAAATGGCGACTGTTCCACTGGGCGCCGGCCCGCGCAACGTGCTCGGGGTAGAAATCGAGCTCCTCGCCGGTCTCGTCGTTTTCGGCGTCCTGATAAAGATAGTTTGCGAACAGGCGCAAGGACGGAACGGGTCGGTATCCCACCTCGGCCTCCACGCCCTGAATGGTCGCCCGGTCGAGGTTTTCGGGATGGGTCAGCGTGGAAAAATTGAGGGTCTCCCCGGGCGGCGGAAAGGGGACGAAAAACCCGGGGGCCTGATCGTCGGGCACGTTGACGGTGGCGATAAAATCTTCCCCGCGCACCCAGAACGGCGTCAAGCGGGTGGTGAGCCTCCTGTCCAGGAATTCGTTCTCCAGCGAGATTTCCAGGCTGTACAGATCTTCGGCGTCCAGGTCCGGATTGGACAAAAAGCCGACGGCAAAGACGCCTTGACTCGGCGGGGGGACCACCGGAAAGGGGTAGTTCTGGACCGTGAGATTCCAGAACGGCGACCGTCGTTCGCTGATGCTCGGCGCGCGAAAGGCGCGGCTGGCGGAAAACTTCACCCGGCCCGTGTCCCGATAGTTCCAGATCACGGCGCCCTTGGGCGATACGGCGTCCTCGGTCTCGCCGTAATTGTCGTATCGCAGGCCGAGCACCAGCTCCCATATCCCGTCGGCGAAGGCCCAGTCGTCCTGGACGAACAGGGCGAAATTGGTCTCCTCGGCGTCCAGGGACTGGGGCTCCCGGAAGAAAATGGGAAGCGCCTCGCCGCCGAGACCGGTCACGCGCTGCTCGGCCCGGACGTGCCAGAATTCGGCCCCGAAGCTAAGCACGTTGTTCGGGGTCAAACTCCAGTGCGCCCCGCCGATGGCGCGGATTCGACTGTCCCGATTCAGGTTGACGCTTGGGACCACCGTGAGCTGGTCCAGGGCGCTGTCCGCGTCCACGGGCCGGTCCCGGTACAAGCCGTCCAGCCCGAAAAAGAGGTCCAGATCGCCCCGGGGCCGCCACTCCGCGCGGACATTGGCATAGTATCGGTCCACCTCGTGGCCCTTGTCGAAATCGGCTACCACCGGGGAAAACCCGAAGCCGGTTTCCGCGCCGTAGTATCCGCCCGACAGGTTCAGCCGAAACAGGTCCGAGGGATCGTAACGAGCGTGAAAATGAAAACGGTGCTGGTCGTGGTCTCGGTTGCGCACCGAATCCCGAATATTGTCCCGGGCCAAGTCGGTTTCGTTCAAAAAATAGTTGTCGGTCTCGAAGTATTGATGGGAAAGGAAGAAGGACAGCGCGTCGCCGTCGGCGTACCGGGCGGTTTCCACCGTCTCGAACCGGCCGAAATCGCCGGCCCGGAAGCCGGCCGCGGCCTCGACGCCTTTTTCGCCCCGGCCGTCTTTGGTGAACACGCTGATGACCCCGCCCAGGGCGCCGGTGCCGTAAAGGGCGGAGAAAGGCCCACGGACGATTTCCACCCGCTGGATGGCTTCCACCGGGATGTAGGACAGATTCCAATAATTTGTATAGGGATCGTCGAAGGGTTGGCCGTCCAGCAACAGCAGGACGCGCTCGGTTCCGAAGGTCCCCCGCAGGCGGATGTCCTGGGGCGTTACGACGCCGACGCCCTGGGGCTGTTCGGTGTAAATGCCGGCCTGGGTTTCGAGGATTTCGGCCAGATTCCGGACGGGAAGGGTTTCGATGTCCTCGGCGGTGAGGACTTCCACCACGGCCGGCGCGTTTTCCAGGCTCGTGGGCCGCCGGGCGGCGGTGACCACCACTTCTTCCAGGGCGGCGACCGTTTCCGTGTCGGCCGCCGGGACAGTTCCGGCGGCAAGGAGGGCGCAGAACGCCGCGACCGACAAAAACACGCTTTTTCGCAATAACAAAATCGCCTCCCTCGCAAAAGAAAAGCCACGAACGCTTCCCCCGCTCCGCGGGTTTCTGGAAGCCTTCGTGGCTTTGGATGCTTGGGATGGACGCGGCGAACGCGACCGGTTCGTGGAGTTGCGCCGTGGGCAAAAAGGGTTTCGCCAACCCCTTCAGGGGCTGAATTCGAGAAAGCGTTTAATAAATCTGTTATCGGCTGTCAAGCCCTACCGGAAAAAATTGACTTTTGGATAATGATGGGAAAGGTTCTCCTCCAGCGATCATTTTGGAAAGATTCCGCTTGCGACCGGGACCGAATGGGAGAGGCGTTCCGCCCGCGCGGTCCAGGAGGCCGACATCGGGGAACCTTCGAAGGCCATCGGCGGATTGGTCACGGTCCGGTCATTTGTGGTAAAGGGATTCCGAGGCGAGCGGTAGGGGGATTTACCGGTAAAACCGGACCAGCCGCTCCGGCGAAACGCCCAGGGCGTACAGCGTCGCCAGCGTCCAGTTGCGCAGGGCGCCGAAGATCACCCCGTCCCGCTCCCAGCGGCGGGGCGAGGTGCGAACCCGATCCGGCAGGATGTGAATTCGCCGGCCCGACCGGCGAAGGCGGACCATCAGGTCCACGTCTTCCATCAGCGGAATCTCTTGGTACCCGCCCAGCTTGGCGAAGACGGATCTACGGATGAAAATGGCCTGGTCGCCGTAGGGAATGCGGGTCAGCCGGGAGCGACGGGAGGCGGTCCGCTCCATCACGCGGAAAATCGGCCGGGGCGAATCGATGGCCAAATCGAAGGCCCCGCCCGCGATTCGTGAATCGGCCATGGCGTGGGCAATGGCCCCAAAGGCGTTCCGGGGCAACCGGGTGTCGGCGTGGAGGAACAGCAGAATTTCCCCGGCCGCCCGGGCCGCGCCCGCGTTCATCTGAACGCCGCGTCCTCGGGGGGAGCGAAGGGGGACGGCGTCGGCGGAACCGAGAGCCGCCAGCGTGTCGGCCTCGGGCGCGCCGTCCACGACGAGAATTTCCACCGACCCCGGCGCGGGAAGCGTTCGGAGCCGGCGGGCGAGCGGCCGAACGACGGCCGATTCATGCAAAACCGGAATCACGACCGAAATCGAAGGGCTTCGCGGCGAAAGCCGTTCCGAAGCCTTTTCATCATGGGGAAAACGGGGGGAAGTCAATGGCGTTTCAGGCAACGGCGAAAAAATGGACGGAGATCCGGCCCGCGGTGGCGCGGGGGCTGCGGAAGGGGATTTCGGGTTTCTGGTGGGTGCTGAAAATTCTGGTTCCCATCTCCTTTTTCACCCTTTTGCTGGATTTCAGCGGCCTGCTGGGCCGGATGGACGGCCTGCTGACGCCGGTCATGGGGTTGCTCTCTCTGCCCCCGGCGGCGGCCCTGCCGCTCATCGTCGGTTTGCTCACGGGCATTTACGGCGCGGTGGCCGCCATGGCGGTGTTGCCGCTGACGCCCGACCAGATGACGCTCATCGCCATCTTTCTGTTGATCTCCCACGGCCTGCCCGTGGAAACCATGGTCCAGGCCAAGTCCGGCATCCGGCCCTTCAAGGCCGCCGCTTTCCGGCTATCGGCCTCGGTGCTCACCGTCCTGGCGGCGGCCCGATTTCTGAACCCGGCGACAACGGTTTCGGGAGACGCGGCGGCGACCGCGGCGACCCAAACCGCGTTCTGGCCGACGCTGGCGGACTGGGCGCTCTCCACCGGCGCCCTCGTCCTTCAAATTCTGGCCATCGTGACCGCCATCATGGTGACGCTCGAACTGCTCAAAGTCTTCCAACTGCTCCCCGCGCTGCTGCGGGTTTTGACCCCGGTGCTTCGACTGATGGGGCTGGACCGGCGGGTGGGCATGCTGTGGCTCACCGCCGGGCTCTTCGGGATCGCCTACGGCGGGGCGGTCATCGTGGAAGAGGCCCGGGAGAGCGGCCTGGACGAACAAAGCCTGACCCGGCTCCATCTGTCCATCGGCATCAACCACGCCATGATCGAGGACCCGGCGCTTTTCCTGCCGTTGGGGATTGGCGCCTTCTGGCTGTGGGTTCCCCGACTGATCGCCGCCATCGTCGCCGTGCGGCTGCTGGATTTGTGGAACTGGGCGGCGCGGCGGCGGGCGGAACGGCGTTCGGGCAGATGGCTACGGACGGGAAAAGGTGAAATATCCAGCGAGAAGGTGGCCGGCAAGACTTAACGCCATGACGATCCCGTATTTCATCAGATAGGAACCCTTGCGGTTCTTGTGCCGCAACCCCCAGATGCCCGGAATGGACCCCAGCGGGCCGATGAAGGAGATCTGCAGAAGCCGGGCCTCCGAAATCCGGTCCCGGTCTCTTCGGGCCCGGGACTTGTCGATATAGTAGGCGATGAAACAGCTTAGATTGCAAAGGGCCAAGACGGCAAGGGCGATTTGGATCGCGGTGGGGTTCATGAAGCGGGCCTCCAAATGCCCATGTCAAGAGAGTTGTTGCCGGGACCGGCGGCATCGCCGCCGTGAGGGCGCGATTACCAATGGCAAAGAATTCTGGGAAAAGAAAACTGCGAACCGGAAATCCAGCCCGAAAAAAGAGCGCCATCATGCGTTTTCACTCGGCTTGTACGTGTGGATAACGCAGAATTTTCTCGTCAACGGTAAGCAGTTCCAGTCCGAGCACCCGCGCCGTGGCGACAATGATCTGGTCGGCCGGATCTTTGTGAAACGCCCCGGGCAACTGAGTCGATTCAATCGCGATCCGGGGCGAAAGCTCGACAAGCTGAATTCCCGGCAAAGCCAAAGCCCCATTCATCCATTCTTCAACGGTACAGGCTAACTTCAGGCGATTGTACTCCACCAATTTTCCGACTTCCCAGCAGGAAATCACGCTGATCCCGATGCCGGTTCCCTCATGCGCCTCAATTTTTTCTGCGTGCCCCTGGGCTATTCGATCGCTCCCGTCCGCCAACCAAATCCAAATGTGGGTGTCCAGCAAAATCATCGCATCGCGTCCCAATCGCCTTCGGCAACTGGCTCGGCCGGGTCGATATATTTCAGCACTTTTCCCCGAATGGATGCGGGACTCCCTTTGTGGTTTTCTTCTCGGGTCAAAATGATGATTTCAACCCGCTCTCCCGCCAGGAAAGGCAGGGCATCGAGTTGCAGCACGCCGTCCGCCGCAATCTCCTTTTCGACGCGGTAGGCTTTCATCAGAGGTCTCCCCTTCGAAAATGGCTCCAAACATTTCACTGTTAACCTTCGTGCCTTGTTTTAATCCCGAACAAGACCCAAACCTCAAGACCGATGTCCATGGCATTTGCCCAATTTCGAGGTAGTCGGTCTTCGGCTCATGAATTGCCAAATGCTGTGGTCGAAATGGGCTCGATCAACACCAAGGTTGTCAGCAGCCGCATTAATGATGGATTGAGCATCGACGTAGCCGCACGAGTCTATCCCGGCCATTTTAAGAAATTGGAGGAGATGCCTGTCTATGGCACTTGTAGAAAAGCCCACAAGAATCTTGAAGTAGTCAAGGGTTTTGGGACCAATCCCTCGGATGTTTCGTAGCTTCGGCAAATTGGATTCCAATGACAGCCAATCCCGCAAATCCTTTTCGTCCTCGATACCTTCCGCGGCGAACAGATTCAAAACTTCAACAAAACGGTCAGCGCGATCAGTTCCCTTCCATCCAAGAAATTCCGTGGCTTGAACAAGGTGTAAAAGATTTACCACGGAGCTTGTGGTACTTGCGTTTGGATACCGGTTAAGAATCCGATCAATCCTTGGTTTAACGTTGCGTTTGTAGTTATTGTTCGATTGCAGAATGGCATCTGCGACTGTTGCCCCAATGTGATTATAATTCCCATCCATCACCTCATAGATCACGAATTCAGGCAAGTTCCGAACAAATTCGGCCAATCTTTCTGCGGCGGGAGGCGTCATGTCAAATCTTCATAAAAACGTAAAGCCCTGAAATTCTCGCCTTCTTGGGTGCACGGGAGCAAAGGTGCGGAGGGATTGGGCATATTTTTTCCAAATTTGGGTCCTTTCCGCTTCTGCTTCGAGTGGGACAACTCCTTTACCCAATGGCTTTTGCGGCAGTTCAATCTGGCCAATAAGGACAAGGAAATAGATCGGGGTCGCGTTGCTGATGACCAAACCCGATTCGTTAGGCGTTGGCAAAATCATCTTCCAACTCATCCGGGTCAACACCAATTGGCGACAAATCGAATTTGGCCAACTCGAACATAAAGGCGACCCTTTCCATCCCGGCCAACTGGGCGGCCATACCAGTGCTGATGCGGCCTTGCTCATAGAGTTTCACCACAAGCAGCAGACGTGCTTCCGCTTCAAAATGTTCCGGACTCGACTTCAAAGAGAGCAGCAAGTCTTCCGAATAAGGAATGGTAAGCTGATGGGTGGTCATCGCATTTTTACCTTTTTGTGACCCCCGGAAAGTTGATAGAAAATCCCCCCTTCGAGGGGACGAGCGTCGCCGATCATCTGCCGGTTAACGACAAACCAAAAACGAGCCTAAGAATGCCTGATCGGAGGCACTAGCTTGTCTGAAGTTGCTTCTATTCGTGGCAAGTAGCCGATTTTTTGTCAATAGCCGTCATGAAAAAGTGGCGGTGTCGGCCAGAAAGCGACTCAACCAAACGGCAAATCGGAACTGGCCCCCCGGGCGCCTGGATATACGCTCATCGCGGTCACCGTGACCAAAATCAATCCCATGCCGAAGATTTGCATACCCACCAGGGTCTCATTCAAAACCAGGACGCCGAACAGCGCCGCGGTGACGGGTTCCACCATGGCCACAATGGATGCCACGGCCGGCGCGGTGTGATTCAGGCCGACGATGTAAAGAACGAACGACAACCCCGCGCCGAACACCCCCAACGCCGCGAACAAGGGCCAATCCGGCGCGCTCAAGACCGCGACGATCTGATCGGCGTCGCCGGGCCAGACGAGGATGGCGGCAAGCGCCGCGAAGGCGATCACGAGAATCGCCTGGGGGCTGCCGTGGGGGGCCGCATACTTGAAGCCGAAAATAAATACCGCGTAGGAGAATCCGGCCAGCAGCCCCGCCCCCACGCCGATGGGCGTCACGCCGCCCGCGCCGACGTCGTAAATGCGCGTGAGCAACACGATCCCAATCATCACCACCGCAATCGCGGCCCATTTCATCGGGGTGGCGCTTTCGAGCTTGAGCGCGAAGGACAAGAGATAGACGAAAATGGGCGCGCAGTACATCAAGGTGGCCGCCACCGCGACGCTGCCCTCGGCGATGCTCACGAAATAAAACGAAAAGTTGCCGGCCACGCCGAGACCGGCCACCGCCGACCAGAACCACATTCGGCCGATGGCCAATCCGCTGCCGCCCGGGCGCAACGCCAGCCAGACGAGAACGACCAGCAACCCGATGGCCCCCCGGTAGAACGACACCACGAAGGCGTCCCATCCGTCGGCCATGAGAATGGCCCCGATCCCGCCCGACAAGCCCCAGAACAACGCCGCCAAGGCCACCAAGGCCGTGCTCGCAATCGCCATGTGATCTCCTTGGTGAAGGGTGAGATTGAGAAAGTGGGTGGTGGCGAGTTGGGCGCCGTTATGGAACCCATCTGACCATCGGCGCGTTCTGTCTGTGGGCGCCTGTGGATCGCGGTCTTCGAGGACTCGCGATTTGGGAAGCTGCGGAATGGGGGCGAGGAGTGAAAAGGCACGACAGGCGCCGGCTTCTGCATCGTGAAAACTTCTCAGAACAAACCGGCCTCTATCATACCTTCCTGTTCCGTCACCCGTTCTTCGTCGTTAAAACGGAATATTTTCAACGTTACCCTTGCCTCGGCAGTCAACGGAATGATTTGAGCATTTTCCTCCATAAAATGATCGCTCCATTTCTGCCGCCGAGGATCGAAAAAAGGAACAAGGTTTCCGGTTTCAGGGTCGAATGGACCGATATTCGGACCTTTGAAACGGTTGCAGCGCATACAGGACAAAGCGAGATTGTCCTTGTCCGTATGGCCTCCATGCTGAATGGGAACAATATGATCCGGTTCATGCATATGGAGAGCGAGCGCCTGTGGCAGGAGACAGTATTCACAGCGGTTCCCTGCCCGCTCGGCCACCATTTTCCGCAAAGAGGCCGGTACGGAGGCCGTCAATTACGGCTCCTCGGATTCATTTTTGCGCGGACTTTGAGCATGACGATCATGTGCTCCAGCCGCTGCAATTCATCCAATTCGGATTTTTCCGCCACCGAAAGAATACCGGCCTCATTCAGCGCCAGCAGGCGACGCAGACGCGATTGTGCCGATTCGGATGCGTGAAAAGCGGTAATTTCATCCGGATCGGGACTTCCGCATAGAAATTCGATCATTTCGGAGGCAATCGCGGAGGCCGGGGTTTTGAAACCGTGAAGACTCAGCTCGATCACGGTTGACAACCAAGGACCGGCGGCCCGGCAGCGTTCGGCCATCTCATCCGAAAGCTGTACTGTCATTTGAACCATAGGCGCCTCCTCCTCGGAGTGCGGTTTCCCGCCAAGATTTATCTGGGGCGGAATCAATGAAAAATATGGATTTCAGGCAAAGTATGCAATCCCGCTGGACTCCTATGGCTTTGGGGGCGGTAAAGGAAGACAATCGAACCGGCGCGGAATCCCCCGCACAAAGCGGGAAATCCCGCGCCAATCCATTTCCATCACTGCTGATAATGGGCCCGCATCACCTTTTTATCCAGCTTGCCCACGCTGGTTTTGGGGATTTCGTCCACCAGTTCGTAGCGGTCCGGGACGCCGTACTTGGGCAACTTCCCCTCGGCGGCCGCCTGTTTCATGTGGGCGTGCAGGTCGTCGGCCGTCACCGCTTCCCGCCGTTCCGGCCGGACGACCACCAGCATCATCGGCCGTTCGCCCCATTTTTCGTCCGGCACGCCGATGGCCGCCGATTCCAGCACGGCCGGGTGCTGGCTCATCAGGTTCTCCAAATCCAGGGAAGAGACCCACTCGCCGCCGGTTTTGATCACGTCCTTGATGCGGTCGGTAATCTGGAGATAGCCCTCGGGATCGATATGTCCCACGTCGCCGCTGTGGAGCCAGCCGCTCCGCCACAGCTCGGCGGTTCGGTCCGGCGCCTTGAAGTAGTCCTTGGTCAGCCAGGGCGCCCGGAAGACCACCTCGCCGGTGGTCACCCCGTCGTGGGGCAGCGGTTCGTCGTCGGCGTCCACCACCTCGAACTCCACCAGCGGGACCGGAATGCCGGTTTTCAGCACCACGTCCAGCAGCCGGTCGTCGTCCCAGTCGGCCATGTGGGCCTTGGGCATGCCCAGGCTGATGATCGGGCAGGTTTCCGACATGCCGTAGCCGGTGTAGACGGTGATTCCCAATTCCCGGGCCGCCACCGCCAGCCCCCGGGGCATTTTCGCGCCGCCGATGATGACCTTCCAGTTGGAAAGGTCCATCTCCTTGGCCTCGGGGCTGTTGACCAGCATTTGGAGGATGGTGGGCACGCAGTGGGAGAAGGTGACGCCTTCGTCTTTGATGAGCTTGAGCAGCGTGGGCGGCTCGTACTTGCCCGGGTAGACCTGCTTTACCCCCAGCAGGCTGGCGATGTAGGGCACGCCCCAGGCGTGGACGTGGAACATCGGGGTGATGGGCATGTAGACGTCGTTGGAGCGGAAGCGGCCGAGGGTTTCGTAGCTGCTCAGCGCCATGCCCACGGAAAGGGTGTGCAGCACGAGCTGTCGGTGGGTGAAGTGAACGCCTTTGGGGTCGCCGGTGGTGCCGGTGGTGTAGAACGTGGTCGCTTTGGTGTTTTCGTCCAGGTCGGGAAAATCGAAGCCGGAATCGGCCTCGGCCAGAAGCCCCTCGTAGGTCCCGTCCACCTTGGCGTCCGCCGGGGCGGGGCCGTCCTCCTCGATGACCACGACCTTCCGGACCGTCTCCAGGCCGTCCCGCAGCGCGTCCAGAATGGGCAGAAAATCGGAGTTGATGACGATGACGCGGGCTTCGGCGTGGTTCAGGGTGTAGCGAATCTGCTCCGCCGACAGCCGCCAGTTGACCGTTTGCAGCACCGCGCCCATCATCGGCACGGCGAAAAACGCCTCCAGGTAGCGGTTGCTGTCGTAGTCGAACATCGCCACCACCTCGCCGGGCTTCACCCCCAGGCCGGAAAGCGCCGAGGCCAGCCGACCGATCCGGTCCCGCAGCTCCAGATAGGTGATGCGCCGCTTGTCCCGGTAGACGATTTCCTGCTCGGGCGCGTAAATCAGCGGCGTCCGGAGCAACTGTTTGACGATGAGCGGATAGGCGAAATGTTCGCCGGGCTGGAACGTTTTTTCTACCATCGAATCCTCCCGTGTGCCGTTATTTTGGGTGGTTGCCGGGCACGGCGGGCGATCCGCCCGCCGGAATTCCGCAAAATGCTCGAAACAAAACCGATGGAACGGGTGGAACGGATGGAACCTTGAACGTGAATCGTGGAAAATCGAGCGTCTCGGACCTCCGCAACGCCGGCAACGTTCCCCGTTGCCCGGTCGGGAATCGCCTCGTCAAAACTCCCGGGCGGATCACGTTGGGATTCCAGATGAGCGACGGCGCCGGACGGGCCGAAGGCGCATGACATGCGCCCTCTCGTCGGAAACCAAAGGCACTGCCTTCCTTCCCGGCCATTCACGGCCCTTTTTTGAGATCGAACTCCTCCTCGAATTCTTTTAGCATCCCCCGCCGGGTCACCTTGCCCAGGCTCGTCTTGGGAATGGTTTCCACGATGGCGATTCGATCCGGCACGCCGGTGTCGGGAATCTCTCCGGCCGCCGCCCGTTCCCGGCAGAAGCGGAGCAGCTCGGCGTCGTCCACCGTTCCCCGGAAGGGCGGCTTCAGCACCACCAGGGCCAGCGGCTTCTCGCCCAGGGTCTCGTCGGGCACGGCGGTCACCGCCGCCTCGGCCACCGCCTCGTGTTCGCACAGCAGGGTCTCCAGGGACTGGGAGGCGATCCACTCGCCGCCGGACTTGATCGCGCCCTTGTACCGGTCCGTGATCTGGAGATAGCCCTCGGCGTCGATGGTGCCGATGTCGCCGGTGTGCAGCCAGCCGTCGGCCCAGAGCCGTTCGCTGGCCTCGGGGTCGTCCAGGTAGCCCTGGCTGATCCAGGGCGTCCGCACCACCACCTCCCCCACGCTGTGGCCGTCATGGGGAAGCGGCGCGCCCATGGCGTCGTGGATCTCCAGATCCACCATGGGCGCCGGCAGACCGGTGCGGCAACGGACCCCCACCTGCCGATCCTCCGGCCAGGCGGTCATGTGGGGCTTCAGCGCCGCGCAGGCCAAGAGCGATCCGGTCTCCGCCATGCCGTAGACCGAGAACGGAGAAATCCCCAGATCCAACGCGGCCCGGCAGAGGGATTCCGACAGCGGCGCCCCCCCCACGATGATCTTCCAGCCGGAAAGGTCCAGCTCTCGCGCCAGCGGATGGTTCACCAACGTGTTCAGCAGGGTCGGGTCGGTGTGGGAAAAAGTGACCCCCTCCCGATCCGCCAGCCGCAGAATCCTTTCCGGATCGGCGTCGCCGGGATAGACCTGTTTGGCCCCCAGCAGGGTAAACAGGTAGAAGAGCCCCCAGGCGTTGACGTGGAACATGGGGGAAAGCGGCATGTAGACGTCCGTGGCGCTGACGGACGGCTCGAAGCCGAATCCGCACAGGCCGGCCGTGGCGCCGTAGACGTGGGTGACGAGCTGCCGGTGGCTGAACGCCAGCCCCCGGGGTCCGTCCGCCGTTCCGGCGGCGTGAAACATGGCCGCGACGGCGTCTTCGGGAAAGTCGGGGAAGGCGAAATCCCCGTTTTCCGCCGAAAGCAGGGCCTCGTATTCCCCGGCGACGGTCAGCCCGCTTTCCGGAACCGAATCGCCGTCGGTAAGGGCCACGATTTGGAAGGGCCGGCCCAGCCGCTTGGCCACGGGCGCCAGCAGCCCGAAGAAGTTCACATGGGCCAGGATGACCGTTTCCCCGGCGTGGCCGATGGTCTTCGCCAAATCTTCCGCGGACCGGCGCACGTTAATGGTGTGCAGCACCGCTCCCATAATGGGCACGGCCAGGAAGGCTTCCAGAAACCGATGGCTGTCCCGCTCCATGATTCCAACCGTGTCGCCCGGCTTCACGCCGAGCCTTTCCAGGGCCAGGGCCAGGCGGCGCACCCGGGCGTCCAGGGTCCGGTAGTCGTAACGGACGTCGTCCCGATACACGATTTCCCGGCCGGGGGAATAAGTCAGCGGCGTGCGCAGCAGATGGCGAATCAACAACGGGTAGGGATAGGCCGATGGCGCGCGTTCCACCTTTCGGACGTTCATGTTGTCCTCCTTCCTCGGTCCCGAAACGAGCGTTCGGAAATGGTCGCCGAGGCCGGCGACCAGAGCCGGCGATCGGATCGAATGATTTCTTCAAAAATCCGTCCCTTCTATCATATTTTCCCCACCGATTCCAAGCGCTTCTTTGGGCGTGGGCGGTCCGGCGGACCGTTCATTAACGCTTGACAAAGATCGCTTGTCCGATTAAAGGGTACCTCTTTGAAACCAATGAAAATGGTATACCGTCGCCGAAGGCGACTCGCGCGAAGCGTTTCACTTTTTACGCAAACCATTTGGAAAGGAGACAAATTCCATGTCCCAACTCGTACCTCCCCATGGCGGAAAAGGCCTGGTCTGTTGCTTGCTGGAAGGCGCCGAACTGGAAGCGGAAAAGAAAAAAGCCAAGGACTTGAAAAAACTTGAGATTTCCAACCGCGCCAAGGGCGACCTCATCATGATGGGCATCGGCGGCTTTAGCCCGCTGGACGGCTTCATGACCAAGGCCGACTGGAAAGGCGTTTGTGAAAATTTCCTGATGGCCGACGGCACCTTCTGGCCCGTTCCGGTGACCCTGGACACCAACGACGAGGACATCAAGGAAGGCGACGAAATCGCGCTGTACAACGGGGGCGAGCTGTACGCCACCATGAAGGTCACCGAAAAATTCGAGATGACCGAAGAGGACAAGAAGTGGGAATGCGAGATGGTCTACAAGGGCGAAGGCGAAGACTCCCAGGGAGACTTCATGGCCAAGGCTCTGGATGACCACCCGGGGGTGCAGATGGTCATGGCCCAGGGCAAATACAACCTGGCCGGCCCCGTGAAAGTGCTCAGCGAAGGCGAATATCCCGTCAAGTACCCGGGCATCTATCAGCGCCCGTCCGAGTCCCGGAAGATTTTTGAAGAGCGCGGCTGGAAGGAAGTGGCGGCCCTGCAGCTCCGGAACCCCATGCACCGGTCTCACGAGCACTTGGCCAAGATCGCGGCCGACGTTTGCGACGGCGTATACATCCACTCCCTGGTCGGCAACCTGAAGCCCGGCGACATCCCCGCCGAAGTCCGCGTGGCCTGCATCGACGCGCTGGTGAAGAACTACTTCGTGGAGAAGAACATCGTGCAGGGCGGCTATCCGCTGGACATGCGCTACGCCGGTCCCCGCGAGGGCCTGCTCCACGCCACGTTCCGCCAGAACTACGGATGCTCCCGCATGATCATCGGCCGCGACCACGCCGGCGTCGGCGATTTCTACGGCATGTTCGAAGCCCAGACCATCTTCGACAAGATTCCGCAGCCCGAAGATGCGGGCAAGCGGCTGCTCTGCACCCCGCTGAAGATCGACTGGACCTTCTACTGC
>JBKHDD010000060.1:0-24055 GCA_046541515.1 Desulfococcaceae bacterium | reverse complement strand
GGCGAAGCTCATTTCGTGGGTCACCACCACCATGGTGATGCCTTCCTGGGCCACCGCCATCATCACGTTGAGCACCTCTTCCCGCAGCTCCGGGTCCAGGGCGGAGGTGGGCTCGTCGAACAGCATGATCTTCGGCTTCACCGCCATGGCCCGGGCGATGGCCACCCGTTGCTGCTGGCCGCCGGAAAGCTCCGAGGGGTAGTGATCGCCCCGATCTTCCAGCCCGACCTTTTTCAGCAGGTCCCGGGCGATCTGGCGGGCCTCCGCCTTGCCGAACCCGCGCACCTTTCGGGGACCGAAGGCGACGTTTTCCAGCGCGGTCATGTGGGGAAACAGGTAGAAAAGCTGGAAGACCATGCCCACCTCGGTTCGCACCTCCCGTATCCGCCGCTTTTCCTTGCGCAGGCAGATGCCGTCCACCGTCAACTCGCCGGAGGTGATGATCTCCAGGCCGTTGATGCAGCGAAGCAGGGTGGACTTTCCGGAGCCCGACGGCCCGACCACCACCAACACCTCTTTTTCGGGGATGGTCAGGTTGATGTCGTGCAGCACCTCGGTTTTTCCGAAGCTCTTGCACACGTCCGTAAATTCGATGATGCCGCTCATGGAATTTTGATCCTGTTTTCGACGAACCGCAGGCCAAAGGCCAGGGCGGTGGTCATGATCAGGTAGCATACGGCCACCGCGGACCAGATTTCCAGAGCCCGAAAATTGCTGGCCATGATCTCCTGCCCCTGGCGGGTCAGCTCGCCCACGCCGATGACGATGAACAGCGAGGTGTCCTTGAGGCTGATGATGAATTGATTGCCCAGGGGCGGGATGGCCCGGCGGAAGGCGATGGGGCCGATGATGTTGGCGATCAGTTGCAGGCGGCTGATGCCCATGGAAAGCCCCGCCTCCACCAGCCCCTTGTTGACCGACAGGACGGCGCCCCGGACGATTTCCGCGATGTAGGCCCCGGCGTTGATGATGATGGTGATGACCGCCGCCGTCAGCGCGTCAAAACGAATCCCCCGCGTCCCGGTGACCACTTCAATGAGCATGGGCAGGGCGAAATAGATGAACATGGCCTGGACGATGATGGGGGTGCCGCGGATCAGCTCGATGTAGGCGACGGCGATTTTCTGGCCCACGATGCCGACGAATCGGGCAAAGCCGTGGCTTTCGCCGCCCACGGCCGAGGTGCCCGCCAACCGGAAGAGTCCGGCCACCGTGCCCAGGGCGAGGCCGCCAAAAATGCCGACGATGGTGATGTACCAGGTCAGCTTGGCCCCTTCCAACAGCGCCGGAATCGATTCCACGATGTACTTGAATTCAAAACCCATGACGTTCTTTCGGCGGAAGGTGCGAAAAACGGGTTCCGGAGACCCGTAAACTGGAAAAGTCCCCCTTTTGCAAAGGGGGATTTAGGGGGATTTCGGCGAACCAAAATCCCCCTGTTTCTCTTTTACAAAAGGCGGGCGGACACCATGCGCCCGAAGCCGCACGGAACCGCACCCCGAAACCATCGAATCTCCGTTTACCGGCGAATCTCCGTTTACCGGATTTGGGAATCCGATCCGTCCGAAATTATTCCGGCATGCTCCCGAACCATTTCAGGTAAATCTTGTCGTATTCGCCGGATTCCATCAGCTCCAGAAGCGCCACGTTGACCTTTTCCCGCAGCTCGCTGCCCTGCTGCATTCCGATGCCGTAATAGGCGGCCTTCACGTCCGGCCCCACCGCCTTCACCCGGCCCTGGCCGGCGGTTTTGATGTAGTAGAGGACATTGGGCGTGTCGTGCATGGCGGCGTCCGCCCCGCCGGTCACCACCTCCAGGTATGCCTGGTCGATATTGGGGAACTTGACGATTTTGGCCGGTTCCAGGCTCTCCACGTATTCCACGGTGGCCGTTCCGGTTTTCACCGCCACCGTTTTGCCCTTCAGGTCTTCGGGGCCCTGGATGTCGGTGTTCTCGGAACGAACCATGGTCTTGAGACCGGCCCGGAAATATGGATGGGAGAAATCGATGGCCTTCTCCCGCTCCGCCTTGATGAAAATGGCGGCGAGAACCACGTCCAGATTGCCGGTGGTCAGGCCCGGGATGAGTCCGTTGAAATCCATGGGGATCAGCTCGTATTCCACCCCGATCTTGTCCGCGATGGCGGCCCACAAATCCACGTCGAAGCCGGTGTACTTTCCGTCTTTTCCCTTGAATTCAAAGGGGACGAAGGCCGTGTCCACGCCCACGCGCAGCTCCGCCGCCCCGGCGATGCCGCCCGCGGTCAGAAGTACCAGGGTCGCGACGATCGCCCACAGCCATTTTTTGCCGATTCTCTTGTTCACATCCGCCTCCTTTGCGTTCGGTTGGTGGAAAATTACCCGAAAGACGCTATCCCGAAATCCGAGGGGTGTCAATTATTTTTATATTTGCAATCTTTTCGCCAATTTTCTTAATTCTACTTGGATAAGTTGCTCGGGCGGCGGCTTTTTCCCCTTGTCATAAAGGAGGCCGGGGAGTTTTTTTGGGAGCGGAAGACGCCGTTTCCACGTTCAAAGGGCCAACCTGCCAAAGTAGAATTAAAACCGAGTTTGCGATTTCGCTTGTTCCGGTTGTTTTTCCCAAAAAAATTTGGTAGGGACCGCATCATGCGATCGATCCCATCTTGATCCCACCCGCTTGCGCGAAACGATCCGGCCGTTGAGGGAAATTCCGGTTTTCTATCGCGCATGGATGCTCGCCGCGGCGGATTTTACATTGCCCCGCGACGGAGACGACCCGGCGGCGCCCCCTTTGTTTTCGCCACGCCGCCGGACTTCGTCTCATGACGCTTTTTTCCGTCAACCCGCGTAACGGCCGGAAGGAACCGGCCCAGGAGGTTTGAACCGACGATGGACCACCGACCCGAATATCTGCCGTTGTTGCTGGAAGTCACCAAGGCCATCACGTCCACCCGGGACGTGAACGAAGTGTTCGACCTGATCGTCCGGAAGGTGCCCGACGTCATGGGCGTGGACGCCGCGACCATCCGTCTGCTGGACGAATCGGGCCGAAAGCTGGCGTTGCGCGCCGCCCATGGATTGAGCGACGCCTACCTTTCCCGGGGGCCCGTGGACGCCGAGGAAAGCGTCATGAAAGCGCTGGCGGGCACGCCCATGGCCGTTGCCGAGGCCGCCGAAGACGATCGGTTCGACTACCCAGACGAGGCGCGGAAGGAAGGAATCCACAGCATTCTGGTCGCGCCGATTCCCATCCGAGGCGAAGTTCGGGGGATTCTTCGTCTGCTGACCAAAACCCGCCGGGAATTCGAACCGATCGAGATCGAACTGGCGGCCTCCCTTGCCGAGCAATGCGGCATCGCCATCGAAAACGCGCGAAGCTACGAAGCCCTGAACCGGCAGTTGGAATACTTCCGCGCCCTGTATCGGATCGGCAAGGAGATCAACGCCACCCGGGAGCTGGACCGCATTCTGAATCTGATCACCGCCCGGCTGCCGGAAGTGATGGATCTCAAGGCCTGCACCATCCGGCTGATCGAGGAAACCAAGGGCCGGTTCGAGCTGAAGGCGGCCCACGGCCTGAGCAAAAAATACCTGGAGCGCGGCCCGCTGGACGAGGAGCTGGCCACCTACTACATCCTGGAAGGCGAGCCGGTGATGATCCCCGACGCCAAGGTGGACATCCATACGATTTACAAGAAGGAGGCGTCCGAGGAAGGCATCGGCAGCATTCTGGCGGTGCCCATCACGGTTCAGGAGGAAACCATCGGGATGTTGCGGCTGCTCACCGGCGAAGTTCGGTTTTTCAGCGACGCCGACATCAACTTCGCATTGGCCGTGGCCCAGCAGGGCGGCATCGCCATCCAGAACGCGCTGGATTACCAGAAGACGCTGGCGGCCGCCTCGAAAACGTCCTAACCGGCCCGGGAACAAAGCCGAGGGAAAAGGGGGCGCCGAACCGGCGCCCCCGATGGTTTGGAGAGAACGAAAATCAGAAGGAAAACGAAAGCTGCGCCCGGGCGGTGGCCGCTTCTTCCGCGTCGAATTCCGCGCCGCCTTCGCCGTCGGAATCGTACAAGGTCAGGGTCCGGTCGAAGAGATAGCCGGCGGCGACGGTGAGCCGGATGGTGGGGGTGAGATTGTGCAGCAGGGCGATTTCGCCTCCGATGTCCTCGGTTTCCAAATAACCTTTCGGAGACGCCGGATTGTCGTCCGCCAGGCGGAACGTCTCGGAGTCGAACCCGACGCGGGCGCGGACGGCCGTCCGTTCGGAAAAGCGGTAGGTCGCCGCCGTCAACGGCACGCCCAGCGCCACGGAAAGGCCGGAACCCCTCCGGCCGCCCCAGTTGACCCCCACCAGCGGAAAGACCCGGCTGGTAACCTCGTTCCAGGAATAGGCCGCGCCCAGGCGAAACATCATGTTCCATTCCGGAAGGTTGTACATCAAGCCCGTCAGCCCCAGCGCGCCGAAGCCGTCGTCCATCTCCTCCTCGAAGGCGGTGGTGGCCTGGGCCCGAACGAAGTAGCCCCAGCTCTGGTTCACCATCTCATCGTGGGAAAAGCCCAAGGCAGCGCTGTGCAAATCCTCCCAGGGTTCGCCGGCGCCGTCGCCGAAGGGCAGCAGGGAAACATCGTCCCAGTCGTAAAGCCGATAGCCGTAATTGGCCACCAGCCATCCAATTTCAATGCCGGCCCGGAACCCCATCACTCGAAAAGCGCCGGAATCGCCGTCGATGTCCAGCTCGCCGTCGGCATAGTAAAAGGTCTCCACATCGAATTCATTGTCGGGACGTCCGCCTTGGGCCGGGGCGATCGTCGGGAAAAGGAGACCGGCCGCGACCGTGACCAGAAACACGAAGAACCAGTTTTTCATTTTGGCGCAAACTCCTGTTTGGAAGAAAACGAGACACGCGGAGGAACCGGTCGCGGGCCATCCGGCGCGCGGTCCTCGGCGGAGGATTTCTGGAAAGCCATACCAAATCCCCCGCGTTGCGCAAGAAGCAATTCCGGATCGAAGAAAAGAAAAATCGTGAAAAATGTTCAAATGGGAATAGGTTCCGGGAATTTATCGTTCTCGGGGAACCCCGGAGACGGCAGCATTTTTCAGGATACAGGGATTCCCCGATATTTCCCCCAATCCTGCCGCAAAGCGGCGCGTCCGCTTGCGTTGGCGAGGCCGAATTGATAGATGAAAACGATCCGTTCCGCTTCATCCATTATCCATTTCAATGAAAGGAGGCCCCATGGATCGCGTCCGCATTTACGGCAAGGTGGGTTGACCGTACACCGACAAAGCCCGTGCGGCTTATCAAGATCATGAATTCATCGACGTGACCCGCGACCCGAAAATGATGGAGGAGATGCTCAAGCTCTCCACCAACCAGCGGAAGGTCCCCGTCATTTACGACGGCAAGGATGTGGTCGTCGGCTACGGCGGCGCCTGAGGGGTCTGATTTCGCCGGCCGTGCGCCGGCTTCGCAAAAGGGGGATCGGAGCCGCAGGCTCCGGTCCCCGCGATCCGATCCCTTCCCAAATCCATCCCTCCTTTTTCCCATTCGCAGGATTTTGAAGCCCATCCCACGCTTTTTCCGCAAACCGACGGCCTGGCGATTCCAGCCCCTGATTTCCCGGCGCCCAAAATGGGCACTCTGGTGGTTTACAAACCCGCGAAATCCGGGTAGGCAGTTTTTCGGGTCGGTATTATTTGCGGAAGTTCCGCCTTCGCTCGGAGAATGAACCACCCCCGCAGAATCGCCTTCGGGAATCCCATGCCAGAAAACCCGGACCATCCCTTCGCGGCCCATTTCGACCCGGACCGGTACGACCTCCGCCGCTCCGAGATCGCGGTCGTCATGGGGCGCTTTTTCCTTCGCTACCTCAGTCTTGTCTATCGCCAGTTTGAGGGAGATTTTCTCTTGCCCATCGTGCTGGGCGAAATCGCCCATCACAACGTCTTTCATCTCTTTTCCCCAACCGGCGAGAAAATCGAAACGCCCCAACCGCTGGAACGGATGAAAAAATTCCAGCCCACCAACGCCTTTTCCATCAGCCAGGCCACCGGCATCCCCAGGGAGACCGTGCGCAGAAAAATCGAAAAGCTTGCAAAAAAGGGATGGATCGTCAAAAATCCCCGCGGGGAAGTTTTTTTATCAGAATCGGTTGCCGACCATTTCGCGCAGGACTTCAACAAAGATATCCTCGCCGAGCTTTTGAAAGCCGCGGATTGCATCCGGAATCTGTTGAGTCACGATTCCTGATGCTTGCCTAACGGGAGAAATGGGGCCCCGCCGAATCTGAAGGCCCTTCGCCGGCCTCCGCCCGGGAAAAAAACGTCAAGCCTTTTCTCGCGAGATTTCATGGTTGGCATGGCCAGGGATCGTTGAGATTCCAAGCAACCGAATCCTACCGCAACATCGTTCCCCTTGCGACGGCGTCAAAAAAACGCAAGCCCCCTTTTCGGGTTTGCGGATATTCTCTCAACCGCTTCCCCGTAAGGGTTTTTGGAAAAGGAAAATTGTATGGTGCTGCCCTCCTCCGCCGGCCTTCCGCAATTCTGCCGCAATTTTTTCCGGTACTCCGCCGTTTTCGCCGGATTTCTCCCCCTGCTCCTGGCGGGTTGCGGCCAGGAGGAAACGCCGCCGCCCGCCATGCCCCCGGTGGCCGTGGGCGTGCAAACCGTGATCCAGCGGGAGGTGCCCGTCTTTCGGGAGTGGATCGCCACCACCGACGGCGTGGTGAACGCCACCATCCGCGCCCAAGTGCAGGGGTATCTTCTGGAACGGAACTATACCGAGGGCGACATGGTGAAAAAGGGCGACGTGCTCTTCCGGATTGATGCCCGGCCCTTCGAGGCGACGATGGCCGAAGCCAAGGCCATGCTGGCCCGCCGCAAAAGTCAGTTGACCGCCGCCGAAGCCCAGCTCCGCCGGATGCGGCCCTTGCGCAAGGCCGAGGCGGTCAGCCAGAAGGACCTGGACGACGCCGTCAGCGCGGCGGAATCGGCCCGGGCCGACCTGGCCGCCGCCGAGGCGGAGGTCCGCAAGGCGGAATTGAGTTTCAGTTTCGCCACCATCACGTCGCCCATCGACGGGATCGCCGGGCTGGCCGCCGCCCAGGTGGGCGATCTGGTCGGCCCGGCGGCCACTTCGGAATTGACCACCGTCTCCCAGGTGAACCCCATCCGCGTCCTGTTCCCCATCAGCGAACGGGAATATCTGATGGCCATGCAAAAGAGGCGGGTCAATGGAGAAGAACCGCCGCCCATGGATTTGGAACTGATCCTGGCCGATGGCTTCGTCTGGCCCCATCCAGGGAAATTTTCCGTGGCCGACCGCCAGATCGATCCCACCACCGGCACGCTGACCGTGGCGGCGCTTTTTGCCAATCCGGAACGAACCCTGCGACCGGGACAATACGCCAAAGTCCGGGCGCAACTGCGGACCATCCCGGACGCGCTGCTCGTGCCCCAGAGGGCGGTGACCGAAATGCAGGGGAACTACCGAATCGCCGTGGTGGGGTCCGACAACGCCGTGGAGGTTCGCACCGTGAAAATGGGCGACCGGATCGAGGATCTCTGGGTGGTGGCGGAGGGAATCGCCCCCGGGGAGCGCGTGGTGGTGGAGGGCGTTCAAAAGGTCCGCTCGGGCATGACGGTGACGCCCCGGGAGAATGAATAATGGCTCGATTCTTCATCAACCACCCCATCGTCGCCATCGTTCTCGCCATCGTCATGATCATCGTGGGCGCGGTCGCCCTGACCACCCTGCCCGTGGCCCAGTTCCCGGACATCGTTCCTCCGGAAGTCAACATCACCGCCAACTACGTGGGGGCCGACGCCTTGACGGTGGAGCAGTCGGTGGCCACCCCCATCGAGCAGCAGATGAGCGGCGTGGACGGCATGAACTACATGTATTCCGTCAACTCCAACGACGGCCGCATGTCGCTGCGGATCAACTTCGAGGTGGGAACCGATCCCAACAACGCCCAGATTCTGGCCCAGATGCGCCAGAGCCAGGCCGATCCCCAACTTCCCCAGGAGGTGCGCAACGCCGGCGTCACGGTGCAAAAGGCCGGGGCCTCGCCGATGATGGTCATCTCCCTGTTCTCCCCGGACGATTCCTTCGACGCGGTGTTTTTGACCAACTACGCCCGGATCAACCTGAACGACGCGTTGCTGCGGATCGACGGCATCGGCCAGGTGCAGGTCTTCGGCGCGGGGCAGTACGCCATGCGGCTTTGGGTGCGGCCGGACACGCTGGCGCGATACAGCATCACCGTGCCGGAAATCATCCAGGCGGTCCAGAAGCAAAACGCCGTGAATCCGGCGGGGCAGATCGGCGGGGAGCCGGTGCCGTCGGGGCAGGAATTCACCTACACCGTCCGGGCCCAGGGCCGGTTGACGGACCCGGCCGAATTCGAAAACATCGTGGTGCGGGCCAACCCCGACGGCTCGGTGGTGCGGGTGCGGGACGTGGCCCGGGTGGAGCTGGGCGCCCAGACCTACAACATGGTCGGCCGATTCCAGGGGCGGCCCGCGGGCGTCATCTCGGTCTACCAACAACCCGGCTCCAACGCCATCCAGGCGTCCGACGCCGTGCGGGCCATGATGGAGGAAGCCTCCCTGCGGTTTCCGGAAGGGCTGGACTACGCAATTTCCATGGACGCCACGGCCGCCGTTCGCGCCGGTATGCGGGAGATCGTGGTGACGCTGTTCCAGGCGATCGTCCTGGTGCTCGTGGTGATCTACATCTTTTTGCAGAATTTCCGGGCCACCGTCATTCCCATGCTGACGATCCCCATTTCGCTGATCGCCACCTTCGCCGTCTTTCCGCTCTTCGGCTTTTCGCTCAACACCCTCTCGCTGTTGGCCTTGATTTTGGCCATTGGCATCGTGGTGGACGACGCCATCGTGGTGGTGGAGTCCACGGAAACCCACATCGCGGACGGGCTGTCTCCCAAAGAGGCGACGCTGAAGGCCATGGAGGAGGTTTCCGGCCCCATCGTGGCCACCACGCTGATTCTGGTGGCGGTCTTCGTGCCCACCGCCTTCATCCCGGGAATTACCGGGCGGCTGTACCAGCAATTCGCGGTGACCATTACGATTTCCGTTATTTTTTCCTCGGTGAACGCCCTCAGCCTGAGCCCGGCGCTGGCGGCCTTGCTGCTTCGGCCCCGGAAAGAGGGGAGGGGACCGCTGGGCGCGGCCTTTCGCTGGTTCAACCGGGGGTTTGACCGGGCCGCCACCGGCTACACCGCCGTCTGCCGGTTTCTCATCCGCAAGACGGCCGTCGGGCTGCTCCTGCTGGCCGGCTTCACCGCGGCGGCCGGCTGGTTTGGGATGAAGGTCCCGGCCAGTTTTCTGCCGGAGGAGGACCAGGGCTACCTCTTCGTCAACGTCTCCCTGCCGGAGGCGGCCTCCATGCAGCGGACCGAGGCGGTTTGCGCCGAGGTGGAGAAGATTTTGGCGCAAACGCCGGGCGTGGAATACTACACCACCGTCGTGGGCTTCAGCTTGCTCAGCGGCGTGTCCAACACCTACAGCGGCTTTTTCTTCGTCAATCTGGCGGATTGGGCCGAACGCCGGTCCCCGGAAACCCGGTATCAGGCCCTGCTGGGGCGTTTGAACTACCGGCTTTTTCAAATGCCGGAGGCCGCCGCCTTCGCCTTCTCGCCCCCGGCCATTCCCGGCATCGGGGCCGCCGGCGGCGTCACCTTTCTGCTGGAGGACCGGGCCGGCGGGGACATGCGGTTTCTTGCGGAGCAGATGGGCGTGTTCATGAACGCCGCCATGGAGCGGCCGGAGATCGCCCGGATCATGCCCACGCTGACGCCGTCGGCGCCCCAGGTCTTCGCCGACGTGGATCGGGACCGGGTGCTCAAACTGGGGGTGGACTTGTCCCAGGTCTACCGGACGCTCCAGACCTTCATGGGCGGCTCGATGATCAACTACTTCAACCGGTTTGGACGGCAGTGGCCGGTCTACATCCAGGCGGAGGGCGAATACCGCACCAAGGCGGAAAACGTGGGCCAGTTTTACGTTCGCAACGCGGACGGCGCCCCGGTGCCGCTGTCCACCCTGGTGGAAATGACGCCCACCGCCGGGCCGGAGTTCACCATGCGGTTCAACCTCTTCCGCACGGCCCAGCTCAACGTCTCCGCCGCGCCGGGATACAGCTCCGGCCAAGCCATGGCCGCGCTGGAAGAAGTCTTCGCGGAAACCATGCCGCCGGAAATGGGCTACGACTACATGGGCATGTCCTTCCAGGAAAAGCAGGCCCGGGAGGGCGTGTCGCCCATGGCGATCTTCGCGCTGTCGCTGCTGTTCGTGTTTCTGATTCTGGCGGCCCAGTACGAAAGCTGGGGACTGCCGTTTGCGGTCTTGCTCGGAACCCCGGTGGCGGTTTTCGGCGCCTTCGCGGCGATCTTTTTTTTGGGGATGGAGAACAACGTCTACGTCCAGATCGGCCTGGTGATGCTCATCGCGCTGGGGGCGAAAAACGCGATTTTGATCGTGGAGTTCGCCAAGGCGGCGGCGGACCGGGGGCAAGCGGCCATGGACGCGGCGTTGGAAGGGGCGCGGTTGCGGCTGCGGCCGATTCTGATGACCTCGCTTTCCTTCGTGCTCGGCTGTCTGCCGTTGGTGGCGGCGGCGGGCTCCGGCGCGTTGGCCCGGCGGGGAATCGGCGTTTCGGTGGTCGGCGGAATGCTGGCCGCCAGCTTCTTGGCGATTTTCATGATTCCGCTGACGTTTTATGTGGTGCAGCGGTTTTCGGGGGCGGATCGCGGCAGAATCAATCCCGAGAGTGCCCCAAACGTTGAACCGTAAAAGATTGAAAAGGGACGTGGGCCATTTTATATTATTTGAAGAGCAATTGAGGAATCATCATGCCGCCAAAGATCCGAGACTTAATCCGCGACTTGGAACGGGCGGGTTTTGTGAACAAAGGTGGGAAAGGAAGCCATAGAAATTTTACCCATCCTAAAGTTGCCAATCCCATTACCGTATCGGGAAAAACAGGGGAAGATGCCAAGAAGTATCTGATCAAAACGGTCCGGCGGGCCATTGAGGAGGCTGAAAAATGAAAGACAGCGACCGGTACGCGAAAATCGTCGAATGGTCCCCAGAAGATAACTGTTACGTGGGAAGCTGCCCCGGATTGATGTACGGCGGTTGCCATGGGGACGACGAACGTGCGGTTTTCGAGGAATTATGCGAAATTGTTGAGGAGATCGTCGAGCTTTACAAAAGCGAAAATAAACCGCTTCCACCGCCGACCGCCGGGAAAGACCTTGCGAATCGGTTGCTTGATGTAGCGTAATGCCGCTTCCGGAATACGATTTTCTTTCAGATTGGATGGCGATCCCATGACCACCGTGAGCCTGGAACTACCCAATTCTCTCCACGAAAAGATCCGTCAGCTTGCGAAAGAGGAGGGGATTTCCATCAATCAATTCATTGTTTCGGCCGCCGCCGAAAAAATGGCGTCCCTGCTTACGGAAGAGTACCTTCAGGAACGAGCAAGGCGGGGAGATGTCGATCAATTCCAATCGGTGTTGGACAAAGTCCCGGATGTTGAGCCAGAGGAATATGACCGAATTGATCCGTAGCGTTCCGGGAAGGGGATGGCCCGAAAGACTTTTGCCCACCCCCAAGCCCCCCGAAGAAAATCCGGATTACGAAAAAACGGCGGTCCATTATGGACCGCCGTTTTTTTCGACATACGCGAAGTTTCCACTTCGATGCGCTGAAAAAGGAAGGCGCGGCGCGGTGAAAACGGCTACAACACCGCGTCCGGTTTGGGACGCAGATAGGCGCTCCAATAGCTGAGCCCCACGAAAACCACGCCGCCCACGATGTTGCCGAGGGTTACCGGAACGAGGTTGTTCCACAGGAACGTTCCCCAGTGCAGGGTGGACAGGTCGAGCCCGGCCGGCGCGAGGCCGCCCCAGTTGGAAAGAAAAATCCCCACCGGAATAAAGTACATATTGGCCACGGAGTGCTCGAAGCCGATGGCGACGAAGCCCATGATGGGAAAGAAAATGGCCAAAATTTTGCCCACCACCTGACGGGCCGACAGGGCCATCCAGACCGCCAGACAAACCAGCCAGTTGCATCCCACCGCCCGAACGAAAGCCTCCCCGAAGCCCAAATTGACCTTCCCAAAGGCCACCGCGACGGCGGATTCCCCCAGGGCGCCGCCGCCGGCCCTCCATAAACCGGAGAAATAAAAGAGCAGGGCCACCAGCAGCGAACCCAGAAAATTGGCCAGATAGACCACGCCCCACCGTTCCAGCATCTGCCTCCAACCGATTCGGCCCGTCATGACGCTGGAGATCATTAGGCTGTTGCCGGTGAACAGTTCGGCCCCGGCGATGACCACCAGCATCAGTCCCAGGCTGAAGGCCGCACCGCCGATCAGCTTCTTCATCCCGATGCCCAGCGTCATGTCGAAGGTCACGGACGCCGAGAAAAGGCCGCCGAACCCGATGTAGGCCCCGGCCAGGACGCCGAGGACGAAAAGGGAAACCCAAGGGGAGGTGGCCTTCGCCACGCCGACCTTGGACGCCACGGTATCCGCGATGGTGCTCGGGGCCTGGTCCTCCAGGGTCGGCACCGGGAATTCCCCGATGGCCCGGCCGAACTTTTGGACCGCCTCTTTTTCCTGCCGCGCGTGTCGGCGCACCGCCCGGCGAACCACGCCGGTAATTTCTTCGGGGGTGAAGGGCTTTCCCACGTAATCCATGGCGCCGCGCTTCATGGCTTCGGTGGCCCGGTCCACCGAGGGAAAGCCGGTAAACATCACCACGGCGGCGTCCGGGGAACGCTCCCGGATCGCGGCCACCACGTCCAGGCCGTCCATGCCGGGCATCTGCCAGTCGCACAGGATGACGTTGAAGTCGTTTTCACCGGCGATGGATAGCCCCTTGGACGGGTCCTCCACCGTTTCCACCTCGAATCCGTCCGCCGAAAAAATCCGCTTGCAGCTTTCCAGGACGGCCGGGTCGTCGTCGATCACCAGCATTCGTTCCTTCATGGGTGCTTCCTTTCCGTGTTGGGGTTGGCCGCGGCCCGCACCGCGTCCAACAGTTCATCCGGCGAGAAGGGCTTTCCGATCCAGCCGTCCGCGCCGCTCGCCATGCTTCGCATTCGGGCCTCCTGGGTTTGAAATCCCGTCATCACCAGAAATTTCAGCGACGGGTTGATTTGCCGCGCCAAGGGAATCAGCTCGTACCCTTCCCGACCGGGCATTTTGATGTCGGTCAAAACAAGGTCCACGGCGGGGGCTCGCGCCAGCGTCCGCAAGGCGGCGTCCACCGTGCCGACCATTTCCACCGTGATGTCTTCCATTTCGAGAACGCGTCGGCAGCTTTCCGCCACCGCCTCGTCGTCATCCACGATCAGCACATGCATAATCTTCCTCCCTTGGAAGATTTTCCGATTCCGCCTCGGTTTCCGCGGCCTCCGGCAACCAGACCGTAAAGGTCGTTCCTTCGCCAACGACGCTCGCGACGTCGATTTCGCCGTCGTGACGCTCCACGATTCCCGCGGACACGGCCAGCCCGAGGCCGGTCCCCTTGCCCACCTCCTTGGTCGTGAAGAAGGGGTCGAAAAGCTGTTCCAGATGTTCCTCGGCGATCCCGGAACCGTAATCCCGAACCAAGACCTCCGCTCCCTTTCTTCCATTCCGATTCGCGGGCCGGCTGGTCAATTGGATGACGCCCCCGGCCTGCGAGGCGTCCATGGCGTTGAGGATCAGGTTCACCAGCACCCCTTGCATCTGTTGCCGATCGAGTTCCAAAAGCGGCAAATCCGGTTCGGTTTCGTGGGTCAGGGCGACGCCTTGGACGAGGGCCTGGTTTTCCAGCAGCCGAACCGTGTCGCCGACCAGCGAGTCCAAAGACACCGGGACCCGAATCGGAGGCGACTGGCGGGACAGATCCAACAAATCCTGAACGATTCGGCGCACCCGTTGGGTTTGCTGCGCCACCACCTCCAAATCTTCCCGCACCTGGGGGGGAAGCTCGTCGCCCAGGTCCCGCATCAGGCACGTATACGTCAACACCGCGGTCAGCGGATTGTTGATCTCGTGGGCCACGCCCGCCGCCAGCTTGCCCACGGCGGCCTGCTTTTCCGACTGGAGCAGGCACCGTTCCCGTTCCACCCGCTCTTGCTCGCCGCGTTCTTTCAAGGCATGGGTCATCTCCAAAAACTGGCGCTGAAGCTGGCCGATGTCGCTTTTGGAAATGGGCCCGATTTCGGGAGAAAGGTTCCCCCGGGAGATTTCCGCCCCGGCGTGGATCAGCCGGTTCACCGGCCGCAGGATCCGTTGCGCAAGCCGGATTCCGAGGATCACGGCCGCCGCCCCCCCCGCCAGCGTGATGAGGATGAAGATCCCGAACGCCCGTTCCCGCAGGCTCGTGTACTTGGCCTCCGGCACGCCGACGTAGAGCATGCCCACCCGCTCCCCGAACAGATCGGTAATCGGTTCGTAGGCGGTAATGTGCCACTCGTCAAAGACGAACGCCCGGTCGATCCACCGGCCTCCGCCCCCCAGAACGTGGTCGGCGACCGCTTTGGACGCCCGGCTCCCGAGAACGCGCCGGCCGGCCGCGTCCCGCACGTTGGTGGCCACCCGAAGATCCCGGAAAAAAATGGTGGTCGTGCCCGGCGCCCGCGCCCCGTTTGCGTCTTCGCCGAAAACGATCCGCGCGATATGATCCACGAAGTCGTCATCCCGATTCAGCAATACGCCGCCGTAGACGACCCCCAAAAGCTCGTTTCCCTTCCGGATCGGCACGGCGGTGGACAGCGTGAGTCCCGCATTCTCCTCGATCGGCGGAAACGTCCCGCCATTTCCGGGGGGACGAACCGCAATGGCCGCCCGTTGGGCAAGGGCGGGGTTCTCCGCCGCCAGCGTCGAAGGGTCCAAGACCACCGTGCCCGAAACCGACTCCCCCTTTTTCAGGGCCAGCATCGCGGCGGGATTCGTCCCGGGCCGGACGGGGGGCGCGTTTCCGCCGGCGCCGATCCGCGCCAGAATTTGCCCGTCGAGCGACGCCACGCCGGCGAAATCCAGCCCGGTTCGTTCCGCCATGCGCGTCAACCGGTTTCGCAGCGCGGTCAAATCGGTTCCGCCCAGTTCCCCCCGAAAATCTGTTTCCGCCACGCAGGTATCCAGCAGCATCCGGGCGGTTTCGATTCGCCGGCGGTACAAAAGGCGGGCCACGTTGAGATCCTGCCGGACCCGATCCGTCGCCTCCGCGACCACCGAGCCGTACAGAAGATGCCCGCCCATCCCCAGGGAAACGACGCCGACGAGAAGGGAGACCCCCACGAGACTTGCGATGATTTTGGAGCGGATGGAATACAGCATTTCGTCCTCCCGAAGATTTTCTTCCGAGGCGTGATGTTTCCCGATGAATATCCCGCGGCCCATTCCCAAATCGGGCGGCACAATTGATGGAAATCCTTCGAAACAATGGAGCCGCGTGGATTTGTCTGGTCCCAAGCAGATTTCGTGCCGGAAATTTTTTTTGAAGAATATTCAGGGAAAACGAGGCGGGGAGGCCGGAATCCGGGGACAAATTGTCCGTTCCGCCCGGGTTGTCATCCGGAAAAAGGACAAATTGTCCCTGGAGGGGAAATGTGGGGGATGGGGCGGGGTCGAAACCCCGAATGCTGTTTGTCGAACCATTTCAAAAGGGTGGGTCGGAAGGGGCGGGGGTCCGTTCACGGCCGAGGGGAAGGGGCGTTTTCGGGTCCGAGCGAATCGTCCTTTCGGTCGTTGGGGTTCGGCGCCTCCCCTTGCTCGGCGGCGGGCAGCCAGACCGTAAAGCGGGTCCCTTCGCCGGGAGCGCTGTCCACCGAAATCTCGCCGCCGTTGTGGCCGATCAGGGTTTGGCTGATGGACAGCCCCAGGCCGGTGCCCTCTTGGCTTTTGGTGGTGAAAAAAGGTTTGAAGACGCGGGATTTCACCGATTCGCTCATCCCGACGCCGGTATCGGCCACCTCGATGGCGACGCCCGAAACGCCGTTTCGGTCTTGATCGTCGTCGGTCAGGGTTAACCTTCCGCTGTCGGGCATGGCCTGGATGGCGTTTACGATCAAATTGATCAGCACCTGTTGAAGTTCGGTGCGGCTCATGCGGACCAGGCCGCGGGCCCGGTGGTCCCGGCGGACCTCGATGCCGGATTTGACGAAGGTGTGCCGCAACAACGGCAGGCAGTCCTCCACGACCCGGGCCACCGAATACCCGATCTCTTGGCCGGCGTACTCGTCGGGCCGGGCGAACTGGAGCAGTTTGGTCACGATCAGGGTGATCCGATGGATTTGGTCGTCGATGAGACGGAATTCGGTTTCCGCCTCCGTGGCCGCGTCGCCCACGACCGATCGAAGGATTTCGATGTTTCCCTGAATCACGGCGACCGGATTGTTGATTTCATGGGCGATGCCCGCCGCGATTTCGCCGATGGCCGCCAGTCTCTCGGAGAAGATGAGCTGCCGGGCGGTGGTCTCCAGACGACGGTTGGCCTGTCGCAGTTCGCCGGTTCGCTCCGCCACCCGCCGGTTGAGGTCTTCGTTCCAGTTTTCCAGCTGTCGATTCCGCTCCTGGATCTGGTCCAGAAGTTTGTCCAGCAAAATGGCCGGGCGGGCGATTTCGTCGGTGGCGTCGATCAGGCCGGTTCGGGCGGAATCGTCTCCCTCCTCCACCCGGGAAATGGTGACGGACATTTTTTCCAATGGAAGGAAAATTCCGCTGGCCCAACGGAGAAAAAGGGGAACGGTGATCACCGCCGCCGCAAAGAAGGCGCCGACGATCAGCAGCAGGCCGGCGTACCGCGTCCGCCGAAACGGCGTTTCCAAAAATCCGACGTATAACATGCCGACATTGCGGCCGAAGCTGTCCATGATCGGTTCGTACGCGGAAATATACCAGTCGTTGACCACAAAAGCCCGTTCCCGCCAAACTTGGCCCCGGCCCAGCACCGCCTCTCGAACCGCGGGGGAAACCCGGGTCCCCAACGCCCGCCGGTTTTCGAACAGGCGAACATTGGTGCTGATCCGAACGTCTTCCAGAAACAGGGTCGCGGTGCCCCGGCTTTCCTTCGGCAGGCTCCCCTCCTGGTAAACCAGGTCGTTGATGGTGTCGATGACCGCCAGATTCCGGTTCAGCAAAAGACCGCCTACCAGCACGTCCCGGCCGCCATCGGGCCGGGCCGCGGGGACGGCGGAATGGATGACCATGCCGCGGGTTTCGACCTCGCGGTCGGCGACCGGGGCGCGGGGGGTCGGAACCAGTTCCAGACGGGCCCTGTCCGCCAGTTTCGGCGAGATGGCGGACAGGGTTTCCCGGGGAAAAATGTCCACGGCGGTTCCGCCTTCCCCGCTCAAGGCGGCGCGGACGATCGGCCAATCGGTCATGGCGGACGGCGCGGCGCCGACGGGCGCGGCGGCGCGGACGGTCCCCCCGGCGGTCGCGAGATAGAGAAAGTCGAGGTCGAGCCGTTGGCGATGGGTTTCCAAAAGATCGCGAAGCGCCGCGAAATCATCGCCCTCCAACGCCTTGCGGAATTCCGTCCGGCTTTGGATGGCTTCGAGCCGTTCGTCGGTGGTTTTCAGAATGCGATTGAAATACTGCTGCGCCACCGTCAAGTCGCTGTTGACCTTGGCAATCAGCAGAGAATGGAAATCGCGGTTCCAGCGGACGGCGGCGAAACCGAGCAAAAGGGGGAGAATGACCAGCATCGGCAGCAGGGCGATGGCCAAAAGTCGAAACCGGACGGATCGGCGGCCGCCCGAAAATCTGCTTTTCGATTTCCGGTCAACCATTCCATTCGGCCCATTTTCGATCGATGGTTTTGCGGGACACGCCCAGTCGTCGGGCCGCCTCCTTCCGGTTGCCGCCGCATTCGGACAGAACCTTCAGAATGTGGCGGCGCTCCACCGCCTCCAGCGTTTCCGCGTTTTCCGGCGGCAAGTCGCTTTCCGACCGGAACTGGGGCGGAAAACGGCCCAGGATCAGCGTTCTTTCGATCAAATTCCGCAGTTCCCGCGCATTGCCGGGCCATTCGTAAGATTCCAGTCCGGCCCGGATCGGCGGATCGATGGCGACCGGGGCCATTCCCAACCGCCGGGAAAGCCGGTTCATGAAAAGATGGGCCAGGTCCGCGATGTCCTCCGGACGCTCCCGCAGGGGCGGGATGCGGATTTGCATCACGTTGATTCGATAGTACAGATCGGTTCTGAATCGACCGTCTTGGACGGCCTTTTCCAGGTTCTGGTTGGTGGCGAAGAGAAAGCGCACGTCCACCGGGGCCTCGCGCTCCGACCCCAGCGGACGGATGCGGCGGGCTTCGATGGCCCGCAACAGCTTGCTCTGGGTGGCCGGCGGAAGCTCGCCGACCTCGTCGAAGAACAAGGTTCCGCCCTGGGCGTGCATGAACAGGCCCTCCCGGGCGGCTTCGGCCCCGGTAAACGCCCCTTTTCGATGGCCGAACAGTTCGGCTTCGATCATGTCGTGCGGAATGGCCGCGCAATTGATGGGGACAAACGATTTTTGGGCGCGGTCGGACAGGCCGTGGATGGATCGGGCGACGACTTCCTTGCCGGTCCCGGATTCGCCGGTGATCAAAATGGAGGTGGGCAACGAAGCGACCCGGGCGATGGTTTCGCGAATTTCGCGGATTCCCCGGGACCGGCCGATCAGCTTTTCGCCCAGCCGAATCTGGTCCGGCGCCGTGCGAAGTTCGTGCCGAAGCACGAAAAGCTCGCTTTGCAGCCGCATGCGCTCCAGACACCGCGCCACGGCGTTCAGGATTTGGTTCATCCGAAAAGGCTTGAGAACAAAGTCCATGGCGCCGGCCCGCAGGGCTTGAATGGCCGTGTCCAGATCGGCGTAGGCGGTAATGAGAATCGCGTTGGGAAAACAGCCGGTTTCCTGCCGTTCGGTCAGCCATTCCACCCCGTTTTTTCCGGGCAGGATGTTGTCGAGAATCATCAGGTCGAAGTGTTGATCGTCCAGTTTGCGGGAGGCCTCCTCGGCGTCCGCGGCCTCTTCGACGATCTTGCAGCGCGGGCCGAGGGTGCGGGTCAGGTAGTGCCGCATTCCGACTTCGTCGTCCACGACCAGGATGGAAGCGTGCCGGAGCCAGGGGCCGAAATCCGGATTTTCCGGAGCGTCCGCGGCGCCAAGATCCGTTTTACGCGACATTTCATGCCTTTCTCGTCCGAAACCGCGCCGGCGACCGTCGGAACGGTGACGGTCCATCGCCGGGTTCGATTTTGCATATCGATCACTTCCCAAATTTTTAAAAATAACAGCCGCGATTCGGGGATTCAAGGATATTTCAGAGAACCGATAGATATTTCCACTTTGGCGCCTTGGTGCTTTGGAAGTGGAAACGGAGTCTTCCGGTCCAAAAAATCCCCCCGGCCCCCTTTACAAAAGGGGGAGAAACCCGTCGGGGACTCGGAATTTGTCAATGTACCGTTTTCATCCCAATGCCGTTTTTTGACGAAATCGGGTAGGGGCGAATTGCATTCGCCCTTGCGCAATCTTGCACGGTTGAGCAATGGAAATCCAAAACGGTATTTCAGCTGTTGCCGAGTCCCTCAGGCGCCAAAGTAGAACTATGGCCGTTCATTTTGACGCGGTCCCCGTCATCCGCGACGGCAAGAACGGGGTCGTCGATTGGTTTTTATGTGCCGCAAACGTGCTTCGAAAAATTGCGGGGGATTGGATTGCCGCACGAAAATGATTGTCTCGGATTTGATTGTAGGATATTCGATATTCCCTTCACGAAAAGATTCGTCAGCTTGCGAAGTAAGATGGCATTTCCGTCAATCAATGCATTGTTTCCGCCGCCGCCGAAAAAATGGCGTCCTTGCTTACGGAAGATTGCCTCAAGCAAAGAGCACGTCGAGCGGATATCGATCAATTTCAATCCAGGGAGCGGATGAAATGATTTTTCTTTGGCGGATGGCGTGCGGATGGAACCCTGAACCTCCCAATTTCATTCCTTCAAAAAGGTATTTTTGAACCTCCCATGAACAACATCGCAAATCCCATGGAAACCCTCGGCTTTGAACAGTCCTTCCTGGAACCGCTAGGCCCGGGAGAACGGGATGGTCTGGACCTCGGCCGAGTCATGGCGGTCCACAAGGACAGCTACGTTTTGAACAACGGCGAGAAGGACGTTTACGCCGAGTTGATCGGAAAAATGCTGTTTGCCGCCACGTCGCCCTTGGATTTTCCCACGGTGGGAGACTGGGTGTTGGGCACGTTTATCGATGGGGGCGAATTCTGCCTCGTTCACAAGGTGCTGCCCCGGAAATCCCTGCTGAAACGGAAGACGGCGGGAAAGAAGGTGGATTTTCAACTGATCGCCGCGAACATCGACGTGGCCTTCATCGTTCAATCCCTGGACGCCAATTTCCACCTCGGGCGGCTGGAGCGGTACGTGGTGATGGCCAAGGAGGGACAAATCGCGCCGGTGGTATTGCTGAGCAAAAGCGATCTGCTCCCCGAGACGGAAATTGAAGAGCGGGTGCGCCAAATCCAAGAAGTCATGCCGGATTTGCGGGTGCGGGCCTTCAGCAACGAAACCGGGGAGGGCTTGGAAGAAGTCCAAAGCCTTCTGGAACCGCGTAAAACCTATTGCCTGTTGGGTTCCTCCGGCGTCGGGAAAACCACATTGCTGAACCATCTGGTTGGCGACCCGGTTTTCGCGACGAAGGCCGTCCGCGAAAAAGACCAAAAAGGACGCCATACCACCACCCACCGGCAGTTGATCGTGCTGGAATCCGGCGCGATGCTGATCGACACGCCGGGGATGCGGGAGCTGGGGAATTTTTCGGTGGAAACCGGCATCGACGAGACCTTTTCGGAAATCGTCGAACTGTCGGCGGAATGCCGGTTCGGCGATTGCTCCCACACCAACGAAAAGGGATGCGCCGTGTTGCGGGCGGTGAAAGACGGCGAAATTCCGGAAAAGCGATACCAAAACTACCTGAAGATGAAGCGGGAAGCGGCGTTCAACGAAATGTCGTATGCGGAAAAACGACATAAAGACAAAGAATTTGCGAAGATGGTCAAGACGGTCATGAAGGGCAAAAAGAATCGCAGATAGGACCAAGCGCCGCTCCCAATGTCCCGAAAAATTGGATGGGGCCGGCCGGGCGAACGGCGCTTGGCTTCGATAACCGAAAGGGCGTCCTCCCGCGGGGGAGGGCGCCTTTTTTTTCTGCACGCGACGGCAACTTCCCTCCTTGTCCCCCAACTACACAATCCCCGCCGGCTTATTACAGGGTTCTCCCGATGTTCGCGCGGCGCCGTTTTTTTTATTCTGCAAAAAATGCCGGCAAAGCCAACACCAAAGGAACGGAAGGGAATATCCCATGGCCAAAATCCATGAATGCCACGAACTGCGGAACCGGCACGGCGTGTTTCGGGATCGGGAGGACGCGGGCGAATTTTTGGGAAAAATGCTTGCGCCCGCCTACGCGAACCGGGAGGATGTATTTCTGCTGACCATCCCCATGGGCGGCGTGCCGGTGGCCCGCGAAATCCGCCGGGCCCTGAAATGCCCCATGGACCTGATCATCGTGAGAAAAATCCAGATCCCCGGCGACACCGAGGCCGGCTTCGGGGCCATGACCCAGGAAGGGGACTTGTTTTTGAACGAAGCGTTGATGGCGACGCTGAACTTGAGCCCGGACCAGGTGGAACACCAGTCGGCCAAGGTGCGGGGGGAGCTGGCGCAACGGAATGAACGGCTGCGGGGACGGCGACCCTTTCCGGACCTGGAGGGGAAAACCGTGATTTTGACGGACGACGGGCTGGCTTCGGGATTCACCATGAAAGCCTCGATCTTCATGGTGCGCAAGCGGGGCGCGGCCAAGGTGGTCGTGGCTGCGCCCACCGCGCCTCGCCGATCGTTGACGGCGCTGGACAACCCCGTGGACGAATTTTTCTGTCCCAACGTCCAGGACGGCATGCGCTTCGCCGTGGCCGCGGCCTACCAAAACTGGCGCGACCTGGAAACCGACGTGGTGGAAGCCATGCTGGTGGCGGAAGGCGTCGGCCCGGGCTAAAAAAAACGGCGGGCGCTTTCTCCTTTCCGGAGAAAAACGCCCGCGACGCATGGCGGGGAAGGGGAGGTGGAAGGAATCAATCCCAATCCACCCTGCACGCGTGCGATTGCGGAATGGACTCCTGGACCACCGCTTCGGCGGAGGCCACGATGGAGGCGTAGTGGGCGGCCGCCTCCCGCAGAAAAATAGCAAGCCGCTCATTTCGTTGTTTTTCGGCCAATTCCAGGCCGGCGTTGGCCCGATCCATGCCCTGCATGGCGTGGAGCAGAATCGTGGAAATGGTGGGGGGATACTCCGTCATTCGAGAAACTCCTCGGGGCAAAGGAAATCTTTTTTTTGTCATGCATACGAGCCGAGAGGGGCGCCGCCAAACGCCCTATCCCTAATCCGCATACGGGGTTTCGAAAGACCGGGACCGATCTCGCCGGCGGGAACGGGGTTATTAAAACGCCTGATGCCGGCCAACGGAATTCCGGACGGCATCGGTTACCAATTTTCAAAGAATGAATCAAGGTGTAATTTAAAAATGGAAAGCGCCGCGCCAATGGTTCGGTAATTTTTTCACTATATAAAACGATAAATCAGTCGGTTACAACGCAAGCCCCTCATTTTTTTTCCAACTCAGGGCAAAAGGGCGCTGGTTCGGTTGAATGGGAATCCAAATAAAATCGGGAGGTTGGATCACAAAACCATTCCCGCGCAACCGCTTGATTTTTCGAGGAAATCACTGCCCCAGCCTGCTTTTTCCCATTCAACGGAGCCGATTGCTACGCTCGATCTCCCGGAAACCCATCCACCCCATGCTCCGTTGCGCCCGGGGGATTTCCCGTCAGGCAAAAACGGATGTATTTTCGTTCGGCCTCCCGAAAATCTTCCTCCGCGTAGTGGTTCAGATTTTCGGGGTTGCGAAATTCGTTCCGGTATCGCCGGATGAGGCGACGCAGCCCGATATCGGGGGAAACATTCCGGTTCATCGACACTCCTTTCATTTCCGTTCTTTATGCTTTCGGAGTCCATAAATTATGATTTTGGACGCGAGGGGCGGGCCTCCGGGCCCGCCCTGTCCGCCGAAGGGCGGGAACGGGGCCCCTCGCCCCTGGATACGAACTCCGTTTCTCGAGAGCGCAACACGTGCCTTCTTCAAGCATATTTCGTCGTTTCATGATGTGGGTTTATCGCCATCCTTCTTCGCCCACAAGGGGAACGAAACGAACGGCCTCCAGGGTTTCTTCGCTAAACTCGTTTTCGTCGATTTTTCGCAACCGAATCAGAATTTGCCGTTCCGGCATGGAGCCCACGGGCAGCACCATCCGGCCGCCGATGGCCAACTGTTGCTTTAGCGATTTGGGCACCCGTGGCGCGCCGGCGGTGGCCACGATGGCGTCGTAGGGCGCGGCGTCCGGCCAGCCCATGCTGCCGTCGTTCACGATGACGTGAACATTGTCGTATCCCAGGGCTTCCAGCCTTTCCCGGGCGCGAACCGCCAGCGATTCATGCCGTTCCACGGTATAGACGGTCTTCGCCATCCGGCTCAAAATGGCCGCGCCGTAGCCGGACCCCGCGCCGATTTCCAGCACCTTGTCCTCCGGTCCCAGCTCCAGCCGTTCCACCATTTTCGCCACGATAAAAGGCTGGGAAATGGTTTGACCGTGGCCGATGGGCAACGGCGAATCCCGGTAGGCATAATGGCGCATGTCCTCGGGAACGAATTCCTCCCTGGGCACCGTTTTCATTGCGTTCAGCACCGCCTCGTCCTGGATGCCCCGCCGTTGAAGGTGGTCCCGCACCATGATTTCCTGGGGAGAAAGCGCGTTCATCCCAAACCTCCCCGTCCCCCTTGGGTCCTTTTCGGTTTGTTCTCTGTTTGCATTACGCCTCCTCCTCCGCTGCAAGAAACCAGGGTAAATTCAATTTACGCGGCAACCCAAACCAAGCCCCTCAACTCACCGCCTATCCGTTCGCCCCGCCAAGGCTTGGGATGGG
>JBKHDD010000059.1:0-24055 GCA_046541515.1 Desulfococcaceae bacterium | reverse complement strand
AAAATATTTCAAAAGCTTGTATTCAAGTTGAGGGCGTTTGAAAAGTACGCCCTCTAAAGCCCCGCCATTTCCCGCTTGCTCCGATTTCGTTTACGTGGGGATTTCCAAAAAGCGACACCGCAAGCGTGTCCAAGAGCGCTAACAATTGACACTTGCGTTTCGTGGCCAGTTTCGAGCTTTGGCCAGAAGGCACAGAAAGCCCCCCGGAGAGAAGCGCCGGCCAAAAACCGCGATCCGCCGCAATTATTGCCCAAACTGAAGGGATTTGGCTTCAACCCGCCCCCCCGCTCCTCAATGTCCTGCAACACATCGCCCGGCTCCAATTCTTCTCCCGCCACCAGGCGGGAAGCGTACCGCTTTCCCCGCTCGAACTGGGCCCGCATGATGGGGATGGTCGTTTTTCCCATCGGCGTGAGGGAGTATTCCACCTTGGGCGGAACCTGCTTGTAGGCCTCCCGGTGAACGATTCCGTCCCGCTCCAGCTCCCGCAAATTCTGAATCAGCATTTTCTCCGACACGCCGATGATGGCGTCCCGCAACTTGCCGAAACAAATCGATCCCGACTGGGCCCATCAAAAAGAAGGCGTAGCGGCTGGGTCAAATCAAGCGCAACGGATGTCCAAAGTAAAAAATGGTCTGCGTCCCGGACCAGCCGCGCCCATGTCCGTTGCCCCGTCCTTCGTTCATGAATACCTTTTTCGATCGCGAACACCGAAGGGCGTCGCCGCAGGCCGCAAAGCCATCACCGACTGGAGAGCGCCTTTCGAAAAGTCCGAAATCGAAGGGGCCTCGCGATCCGACGGCCCGGGGACGATCTCCCGGGACTGGTTTCCGTGCTCCCGGGTTCGCGCCGTTCCCTTGGCGATCGCCCGAAAGAGAGTCTCGGGCGGTCGCCAGGTTCGGAAACCCATCAACGCCATGGAGGATTTCGACCATGACCACCGTACACGCCTACGCCGCCGCAAAAGCCGGTGGCCCGCTGGAACCGTTCGAATACGAATTGGGGCCTGTCGGCCCGTTCGACGTGGATATCAACGTGGAAAGCTGCGGAATTTGCCACAGCGACCTCAGCATGATGGACAACGAATGGCAAATGACGAGCTATCCGTTCGTTCCCGGCCATGAAGTGAGCGGCCGGATCGCCGCCGTGGGCGAACATGTCGCCCATCTCCAACCGGGCGACCGGGTCGGCCTCGGCTGGCACGCCGGCTACTGCATGGCCTGCGCGAACTGTATGAGCGGCCATCACAACATGTGCGCGGAGGCCGCCGGCACCATTGTCGGCCGCCACGGCGGATTCGCGGACAAGGTGCGGGCCCAGGCCGCCAGCGTGTTCAAGATTCCGGATGGATTGGATGGAACCAAAGTGGGGCCGCTACTTTGCGGCGGAATCACGGTGTTTAATCCGCTGGTCCAGTTCGACCTTCCGCCCACGGCCAGCGTGGGCGTCATCGGGATCGGCGGTTTGGGCCACATGGCCTTGCAATTCGCCCGGGCCTGGGGCTGCCGCGTCACGGCCTTCACCTCCAGCGAGTCCAAAATCGAAGAGGCCAAACGGATGGGCGCCCACGACACGCTCAATTCCCGGGACCCGGACGCGCTGGAAGCCGCCGTCGGCCGGTTCGACCTGATTATCTCCACGGTAAACGTAAAGCTGGACTGGAACGCCTATCTCAACACCCTGAAGCCCCGAGGCCGGCTGCACGTGGTCGGGGCGGTGCTGGAGCCGCTGGATATTCAGGTGTTTCCCCTCCTTTTGGGGCAGCGGTCGGTTTCCTCCTCCCCCGTGGGCGCGCCGGCCACCATCGGAAAAATGCTCGACTTCGCCGACCGCCACCGCATCCAACCCGTAACCGAGCACTTCCCATTCGAAAAGGTCAACGACGCCATGGAGCATCTCCGCGCGGGAAATGCCCGGTATCGGATTGTGCTGGAAAATTAAAGGAAACCCGCTTCTCGACGGACGACGGCCCCGGGCGGTGGAAAACCCCCGCGGGCCGCATTTAAAAAGAGGCGTTCATCTCCATCCACGGCCGGTAGATTTTGCCTTCGTATCGAACGCGAACGTCCTTTTTTCGGGGTTGCGGGGGAGTGAAAATCCCTTAGCTTTTCCGCCGGGCGGAAGGATTCCCGTCGGAAAAGACGCTTCGCTGAAACTTCATTTTGGGATGGGCGATGGCCTCGGCGGAGCCAATCCAGGCGTAGGAAAGCAGGCAGGGCTCGAACAGGCCGGTGGTGATCCGGTGATGGTGCTGGGGCGGGTTGAAAATGAGAGAGCCGGGGACGTACACGCCGGCGTCGTTCTGGGAGAGGGCGCCGCTGAGGCAGATGTAGGACTCGGTCAGCCCCTCGTGGCGGTGGCCGGGGTACAGCGTGCGCGGCGCCAGCAGCACCACGCCGATGATCAGGTTTTCGGAGACCACCGGCCCCCGCGGGCCGAGAATTTCCGCGTAGGCGTAGGCCGATTCCAGATGGCGTGGCAGGCGCTCGTAACCGAATTCCCAGCGGAGTTTTTCGGAAATCCGGGAAAACACGCGCACGGTTCGGCCGGTTGGGCCGACGGCGCCGTTGTCCACCGCCCGGTCCAGGTGGGTGCAGACGGGCCGGGTCTTGGGCTCCGGGAAGCGGACTTCCGGACGAGTGGCCAGCGCGGCTTTGAGCGCTGTTCGCACCGCCTTCATGTGGCTGCGAATTGGCTTGCTTCCGCCGGCCGAACCGTTCCGGTACCAGAACAGGATGTCCTGAAGGTAGTAGTCGAAATCCGGATGTTGCCGCAGGGTATCGGTCATGGGGCCTCCCGGAGTCGGGAAGATCGGGGGAAGTTGAAGGCCGGTTGCCGCGCCGGGGGAATGGGCGGCGTCCGCCGGAAACAAAAAAGGCCCACGGGGGAAATCCGCGAGCCTTTTAACGTTTTGTTGGTAGCGGGGGCAGGATTCGAACCTGCGACCTTCGGGTTATGAGCCCGACGAGCTACCAGACTGCTCCACCCCGCATCGACAATTAGCAACACTACAGATTTTGGTTCGGGATGTCAAGCGGTTTTTTTTGAATTCCAAAAGTGGGGGAAACCGGTTGGCAAATTCATTCCGCCGGAAGGGCCTCTTTCAGTTTGGGAACCTTCTGCTTTCCCTTGTGGAACCTTGCCGGTTTCGCTGGCAAAACAACCCCACGCCGGCCACTTTTTTCATACGCCTCGTTAATATCCCGCCACATGGCGAACACATCATAATTGAATTCTTGCGCGTATGCTTCCCGAATGGCCCGCAATTCAGATAAAATTTCGTCCATGGCCAGACACCGCTTCCATAGATTTCAAAACTCTTCGGGATTCAGTTCTTGAGTGAGCCCTTGCTTGTCTTCTTCTTCGGCTTCTTTGGCCAGTTTTTCCAAAAGGTCCGGAGAGGCGGCAAAAGCGGCGTCCCAACGCGCCTCGTCTTCAATTCCCTCCAAAATCAGCGCAGCGATGGCATCCTGTTGGTTCTCGGGGAGGCACTTCGCCCGCTCAAACGCCTTTTCCAGCATGTGCGTCATTGCGCCGTTATCCCCTTGGCGAGAATTTTCATTCCAAAACGCATGATGACCAAAGCGGCTTGACACTTCGGCCGATTTTCAAAAAGAAACCCTCCAAAGTTTGCCCTATAGACAAGGAAAATGAGGTCGATTCCGTCTCGGAACAAGCGCAAATGTGGATATCATCGCCCCCTTCACCCACTCAATCCACGCAATTTCTTCGCCCACGCCGCCTTCCCATCTCCCTCCGGCACCTGCACCGCAACCACTTTATTTCGATCCTTGTGCCCGGAGACAATCTCCACCGAAGATTTCGACACGCCCAGGGTTTTGGCCAAAAAGGCCACGCAGGCTTTGTTGGCCGCGCCGTCCACGGGGGGAGCGGTGAGCTTCACCTTGAGGGCGTCTTCGTGGAGGCCGACGATCTGGTTGCGGGCGGATTTGGGCTGGACGCGCACCTTGAAGGCCAGGCCGTCGCCGCGTTCGGTGATGGAAAGCATGGGATTTTCTATCCCTTGCGAATGGCGTTGATGATGTCCGTGGCGGAAACCGCTTCCACCACGGAAACCCGCTCCACCCGGCCGCCCAATTTTTCCACCAGGGCATGGCACCGGACCTCGTCCGGCGCGTAGTTGCTCCCCTTGGTCAGCACGTCCGGGCGCACCGTTTCGATCAGCCGCTCCAAATCGTCGGAGGCGAACACCACCAGAAAGTCCACGCTGTCCAGGGCCCCCAGCACCCGGACGCGCTCTTCGGCCCGCAGCACCGGCCGGCCGTCGCCCTTCACCCGGCGCACCGATTCGTCGTCGTCCAGCGCCACGATCAGGGCGTCGCCCAGGGCCCGGGAGGCGGAGAACAGCCGGATATGGCCGGCGTGGAGCAGATCGAAGCAGCCGTTGGTAAGGACCACCTTCTTCCCGGCCTGGCGCAGGGAGCGGACCGTCTCGCCGATCTCGTCCAGGGTTCGGCGCTTGGCGGCCAAGGGATCGCCGGACGGCCGCAGCGCGTCGGACAACTCCCGCCGCGTCAGCGTGGCCGTTCCCACTTTCCCCACCACGATCCCGGCGGCCGCGTTGGCCAGCTCCGCCGCCTCGGGCAAGGGCAAACCGGCGGCCACCCCCAGCCCCAGCACGGCGGCCACGGTGTCCCCCGCGCCGGACACGTCGAAAACGGCCCGGGCCTCGGCGGAAATCAAATGGGGTTCCCGGTCCCGCTCGAACAGGACCATTCCCTCCGGCCCGCAGGTGACCAGCAGATTTTTCACGCCGGTGGTTTCCAGCAAGGCCCGTCCCGCCGCCAGCAAATCGGGCGTCTCGCCCACGTCCCGCCCGGAAGCCTCGCCCGCCTCCTTGCGATTGGGCGTCAGCAGCGTCACCCCGGCGTACCGGGAAAAGTCGCGCCCCTTGGGATCGGCGATCACCGGCACGTTTCGTTTTTTCGCGGCGGCAAGAATCGCGGACAGCAGCGGCCGGGTCACCACGCCCTTGCCGTAGTCGGAGATCAAAATGACCTCCACCTCCGGCGCCCGGTCCGCCACAAAACGGATCAACGCCTCGAAGGGCGCGTCGGCGATCTCCCGGCGGGTTTCCCGGTCCACCCGCAACACCTGTTGGGAACCGGCCAGCACCCGGGTTTTCCGGGTGGTGGGCCGGTCCGGGTCACGCACCACGCCGCCCGCGTCCACGCCCAGGGCCGCGAACCGTTCCAGCACCCGGTCGCCGTCCGCCGCCGCGCCGATGACGCCCGCCGCGGAAACCTCCGCGCCCAGGGCCGCCAGATTGGCCGCCACGTTGCCGGCCCCGCCCAGGGTGAAGGACTCGGTTTCCACGTGAACCACCGGCACCGGCGCCTCGGGGCTGATCCGTTCCACCGCGCCGATCACGTATTCGTCCAGCATCAGGTCGCCCACCACCAGGGCCCGGCGGCCCCGGAGGCGCTCCACGTCGAAGCGGCTCATGATTGGGCCTTGGAGGTGGCGGAGCGTTCGCGTTTTTTGAAACTGGATTCTCCCTCGGCCGAACCCGCCGCCGCCGCGTGCCGGGCTTTCGCGGCCGCAATGGCTTCCGTCAAAAACGCGGGCGGACGGACCACCCGGCCTTTCCGATTCAGGCAGGCGTGGCGGGTGTAGCCTTCGGCCAACAGCGGCGCCCCGGCGACGCGGCCGGTTTTTGGAACCGGATTCGACGGAAACGGCCGGTCGCCGCCGCTTTCTCCCGTGCCGGCGCCGCCGTCGGACTCCCGGAAGACCCGGTAGTCAAACTTCATCCCGGCCCGGACCGCCGGGTCCAGGATCGTTTCCACCACGATCACGTCGTCGTACCGGGCCGGTTGATGATATTTGCAGAAGGCTTCCAGCACCGGCAGGGCGATTCCCTGGGCCTCGATTTCGCCGTAGGTCACCCCCAGGCGGCGGAACATCTCGGTGCGGCCCATCTCGAACCAGCGCAGATAGTTGGCGTAGTAGGCCACCCCCATCTGGTCGGTGTCGCCGTAGATGACCCGGTATGCGGTCCGGTATCGCAACATGGGCCTATCCGTCCGCCAGCGCCTTTTCCATCAAGGGCCGGAGTTCGTCGTAGTCCCGAACCACCGGGAACTGGGGGAACTCGGTCACCACGTTCTCCGGCGGACGGAAGAGGATTCCCGCGTCGGCCGTTTTCAACATGGAAATGTCGTTGTAGCTGTCGCCCATGGCCACGATGCGGTAGTTGAGGGACCGGAGCGCCTCCACCACGTGCCGCTTCCCGTCGTTCTGCCGCAACCGGTAGCCGGCCACGGAACCGTCCGGGGCGATCTCCAGCGTGTTGCAGAAGAGGGTGGGCCAGCCGAGCTGGCGCATGAGCGGGCCGGCGAACTGGGTGAAGGTGTCCGAAACCACGATTACCGGAACCTGGGACCGCATCCAGTCCAAAAATTCCCGCGCGCCGGGCAGGGGAGACATGCCGGCGATTACGTCGGCGATGTCCGACAGCTTGAGGTTGTGCGCCTTCAGGATGTTCAGCCGCTTGGTCATCAGCACGTCGTAGTCGGGCTCGTCGCGGGTGGTCATGCGAAGGGCGTCGATGCCGGTGCGCTCGGCCACGTTGATCCAGATTTCGGGGACGAAGACCCCTTCCAGGTCGGAACAGACGATGTTCATGTTTCCTCGCTTGGCCGGAACGGGCCGGCGTTGTCCTACTCGTTCTCTTCAATCCGAATCAACGCGGGATCGTCCCGCACCACGTCCAAACGGCGAATTTCCGCGAAGGCGGTCTTCACGTCGGCCTCCCGGGCCTTGTGGGTCAGCATCACGATGGGCACGGGGCCGTCGGCCTCCCGTCCCTTCTGGTGCACCGAAGAAATGCTGATGCCCCGCTCGCCGAGGATCCCCGCGATTTTGGACAGGACGCCTGGCTTGTCCGCCGCCGCGAAGCGGAAATAGTAGCGGGTTTGCACGGCGTCCATGGGCATCACCGGCCTCCGCTGGATGGCGTCCGGCTGGTAGGAAAGAATGGGCATCCGCCGTTTCGCGCCGGTCAGCAGGTTCCGGGCGATGTCCACCAGATCGCCGACCACGGCGCTGGCGGTGGGCATCATGCCCGCGCCGTGGCCGTAGAGCATCATGTCGCCCACGGCGTCGGCGGAGATGGTGACGGCGTTGAGGCTGCCGCCCACGTTGGACAGGGGATTGTCCAGCGGGATCATGGTGGGATGAATGCGGGCCTCCACCGCGTCGCCCCGGTCCTTGCCGATGGCCAGCAACTTGACCTTGTAGCCGAACTCCGCGGCGAAGGCGATGTCCTCCGGCGTGATCCGGGCGATGCCCTCCACGTAAATGTCGTCGAGATTGATCTCCATCCCGTAGGCCAGGGCGTTGAGGATGGCCAGCTTGTGAGCCGTGTCGTGCCCCTCCACGTCCAGGGTCGGGTCTGCCTCGGCGAAGCCTTCGGCCTGGGCGTCGGCCAGCGCCGCCTCGTAGGTGGCGCCCTCCTCGGTGATCCGGGTGAGGATGTAGTTGCAGGTGCCGTTGAGGATGCCGGTCATGGCCGAAATCCGATTGCCCACCAGCGACTCCCGCACCGATTTAATGATGGGCATGCAGCCGCCCACGCTGGCCTCGTAGGCCAGGTCCACGCCCTGTTCCCGGGCCAGGGCCACCAGATCGTTGCCGCCGTCGGCCAGCAGCGCCTTGTTGGCGGTCGCCACATGCTTGCCGGCGGCAATGGCGGCCTGGATCATCTCCCGGGCCACCGTCTTCCCCCCGATCATCTCCACCACGATGTCCACCTCGGGATCGTCGATGACCCGGCGGGCGTCGGAAATGAAAACGCCGGGCGGAAACGAAATGCCCCGGTCGGTTTCCGCGTCCAGATCGGCCACGTATTTCAAATTCAGGTCCGCGCCGAGCCGGGCGCGGATCACGTCCCGGTTTTCCAGCAACAGCCGGGCGACCCCCGTTCCCACGGTGCCGCAGCCGAGAAGACCCACTTGGATCGCGTTCATCAATTCTCTCCTCCCGATGCCGCCCCGTCTGAAAAGGGCGAATGGTGAATGGCGAGTGGCGAGCGGTGAACGGGAAAAGCGCCCCCATCGCCACTTGCCATTCGCCAAAAGGAACCCGTTAGAGCACCTTGCGGATGCCCCGCACCGCCTGGTTGATGCGCATATTGTTTTCAATCAGAGCAAAGCGGACGAACTGGTCGCCGTATTCGCCGAAGCCCAGGCCGGGGGAAACGGCCACGCCGGCCTCCCGGATCAGGAACTTGGAAAATTCCACCGAGCCCATGGAACGGTATTGCTCCGGAATCCGGCCCCAGACGAACATGGTGCCCTTGGGGCTGGGAATCTCCCATCCCGCCCGGGCCAGGCCGTTGATCAGCGCGTCCCGCCGGGACTTGTAGGTCTGACGGATGTCCTCCACGCAGGCCTGGTCGCCGTCCAGGGCGATGATCGCGGCGATCTGGATGGGCTGGAAAATGCCGTAGTCCAGATAGCTCTTGATCCGCCGCAGGGCGAAGATGGTCTCCGGATTCCCCACGCAGAAGCCGACCCGCCAACCGGCCATGCTGTAGCTCTTGGACATGGAGAAAAACTCCACGCCCACCTCCTTGGCGCCCTTGGCCTGGAGAAAGCTGGGGGCCTTGTAGCCGTCGAAGGTCAGGTCCGCGTAGGCGAAGTCGTGAATCACGATGATTCCGTGCTCCCGGGCGAAATCGACGATTTTCTCGAAAAAGGCCAAGTCCACGGTTTCGGTGGTGGGGTTGTGGGGGTGGCTCAGGATCAGGATCTTGGGCCTCGGCCAGGTCTGCTTGGTGGCGTGCATGAGGTTGTCGAAAAAATCCTGCCCGGGTCCCAGCGGCACGCCCCGCACGTCGCCGCCGGCGATGATGGCGGAATAGGGATGGATGGGGTAGGTGGGGTTGGGCGTAAAGACCACGTCTCCCGGCCGGATGGACACCAGGATCAGGTGGGACAGCCCCTCCTTGACGCCGATGGTGACGATGGCCTCGGATTCCGGATCGATGTCCACGTCGTAACGACGCTTGTACCAGTCCGAAATGGACATGCGCAGCTTGCGGATGCCCATGGAGGCGGAATAGCGGTGGTTGTGCCCCTTGCGGGCCGCCTCCGCCAGCTTGTCCACGATATGGTCCGGGGTGGGCAGGTCGGGATTGCCCATCCCCAGGTCGATGATGTCCTCGCCGGCCCGGCGTGCTTCCATCTTGATTTCGTTGACGGTGGCGAACACATAGGGCGGCAGTCGGTCCAGCCGCGCGAACTTTTGCATGTCGGGTCCCTCCCGGGGGTTGGCTCAGGCCATTTTCCGTTTTTCCACCCACTTACAATACCGGTTGTGGGGCTGTCAAAAATTTGTTTTGACTTTTTAGCCGAACCAGTTTATTTTTCCAAGAAATTTTATCGCCTTATCCCGTTTGCCTTCGCAAGCCCAGCCGGGGGAACATGACCGATTCCATCACCTACGCCGACGCCGGCGTGGACATTGACAAAGCCAACAAACTGATCGAAAAGATCAAGGACATCGCCCGCCGCACGCCCCGCCAAGGCGTCATGGGGGAAATCGGCGGATTCGGCGGCCTGTTCTCCCTCAACCTGGCCAATATCGAGCGTCCGGTGCTGGTCAGCGCCACCGACGGCGTGGGCACCAAGCTCAAAATCGCCTTTCTCGTCGGGAAGCACGACACCGTGGGCATCGACCTGGTGGCCATGTGCGTCAACGACATCGCCGTGCAGGGGGCCCGCCCGCTGTTCTTCCTCGACTACCTCTCCATGGGAGCCTTGGACGACCGGGTGGCCACCGACGTCATCAAAGGCGTGGGCGAAGGCTGCAACCGGGCCAACTGCGCCCTCATCGGAGGGGAAACCGCCGAAATGCCCGGCTTTTACGAAAACGGCGAATACGACCTGGCCGGATTTTCGGTGGGGCTGGTGGACAACGACAAGATCATCGACGGGTCGGACATCCGGGTGGGCGACCAGCTGGTGTCCATCGGCTCCAGCGGACTGCACAGCAACGGCTTTTCTTTGGTCCGCGCCATCTGTTTCGACCGCATGGGCCTGACGGTGGACAGCCACGTTCCCGAGTTGGGCCGAACCCTGGGCGAGGAGCTGCTGACGCCCACCAAAATCTACAGCGAAACGATCCAGAAGCTGTTGCGGGACCTGCCGGTCCACGGTCTGGCCCACATCACCGGCGGCGGCCTGGCGGAAAACATCGTCCGGGTGGTGCCGCCGGCCTGCGACGTGCTGATCCGCCGGAACGGCTGGTCGATTCCCGCCGTGTTCCGCTTCCTGCAAGAGGCCGGAAAAATATCCGACGAAGAAATGCACCGCACCTTTAATTGCGGCGTCGGCATGGTCGTCGTGACCCCTCAGACCCATGCCTCGGAAGTGGAGGCCCGACTGCGGGCCATAAACGAAGACGCCGCCATCATCGGCGAAATCGCCCCCCGGAAAGGTTCCGATTCCCGGGTCCGCTGGATCGATTAACCCCGTCTTTCCATTCCCGATCCCGACACCCGCCATGACGCCCGCGCTTGCCCTTTTTTCCGCAACCCTGACGCTTGCCCTCACGCCGCTGGTCCGTCGCCTGGCCATCCGCCGGAACTGGGTGGCCCATCCGGTGAAAGACCGATGGCACAGCCGTCCCACCGCGCTGATGGGCGGCATGGCCATCTACGCCGGCTTCGCCCTCCCGCTGCTTTTCCTGGCCGATTTTTCCTCCCTGCTCCCCCGCATGGACGCCGGGGTCGGCTACCGACCGCTGCCCGACCCGGACGCCGTGCTCTGGCTGGGGGCCACCTTGTTGTTCGCTCTCGGTCTGGTGGACGATTTCATCCGCATCAAACCCCAGAGCAAACTGCTGGGCCAGATTCTTGTCGCCTCGCTGGCGACCTTCCTGGGCTTCCGCCTGCACTGGTTCGACTCCCTCACTCTGGACACCGTAGTCACCATCGTCTGGATCGTGGGCGTGACCAACGCCTTCAACCTGATCGACAACATGGACGGCCTCTGCGCCGGCGTGGCCATGATCGCCTCCCTGTATCTGGGGCTGCTGCTTTCCGGCGGATCCACCGCCGGAATGACGGCGCCGTTTCTGCTGGCGGGGGCATTGGCCGGATTCCTGGTCTTCAATTTCAACCCGGCGTCCATCTTCATGGGCGACTGCGGGAGTCTGCCCATCGGCTTCGTGCTGGCCACCTCCGGGCTGGTCTTCGCCGGGGGCGCGGCCGAAACCCGGTTGGCCGCATTCGCGGTGCCCATCATGGTGCTGATGGTGCCCTTGCTGGACACCAGCCTCGTCACGCTGATCCGGCTGCTGAGCGGCCGCAGCGCCGCCATGGGGGGGCGGGACCACACCTCTCACCGCCTGGTGCTGATGGGCTTAAGCGAACGGGACGCCGTTTTGCTGCTCCACGTCGTCGGGGCCGTCTCCGGCGTGGCGGCGCTCTTCGTCAGCAGCCACGACAGCCTCACCTCTCCGGCCGTGATGGTCCCGCTGGCGGTTTCGGTGTTGCTGATGGCCGTTTACCTGGCCCAGATCCGGGTATATCCCGAGGGCGACTTCTGCATGCTGCGGGGCAAGGCCTATACGCCGATCCTGCTGGAGCTGACCTACAAACGCCAAATCCTGCTGGTGCTTCTTGACTTCGGGATGGTGGCGTTCGCCTATTATTTGTCCTATCGGCTGCGCTTCGGCGGGGACGATCTTTATTTCTATTTTCAGCTCTTTCTCCACTCCCTGCCCGCCATCATCGCCTGCAAGCTGCTGGCCTTTTTCATCATGGGCGTCTATCGCGGCATCTGGCGCTACATGAGCACCAACGACGTCTACGTCTATCTGAAAGCCTCCACATTGGGTTCGCTGCTCTCCATCGCCGCCGTCACGTTTCTCTACCGTTTTCAGGATTTCTCCAAAGGCATTTTCCTGATCGACTGGCTGATCACCACGGCGCTGTTGCTGGGCACTCGGGGCTCCTTCAGAATTGCCCAGGACGCCCTTAGCCGTCGACGGATTCGCGGCGAGCGGGTGGTGATCTACGGCGCGGGCCGAGGCGGGGAAATCCTGCTGCGGGAGCTGCTTCAAAACGACCGCCATCATCTGCGTCCAGTGGGCTTCGTGGACGACGACGTGCTGAAAACCGGGAAAAAATTGCTGGGCTATCCGATTCTGGGCACATTTCGGGAGATGGACGGGTTGCTGGAGCGCCACGGGGTTCGCGGGGTGCTGGTCTCCTTCAACGGGAGCGCCCCCCCGGAGCGGGTGGAGGCCCTTCGCCAGTATTGCCTGGAAAAGGGGCTGGACCTGAAAAAATTCGCCATCCACTTGGAAAACGTGGATTTGGAACGGAAAAACTGATCCTTCGAACGGACGCCGCGATCCCTGTCATTTCGAAGAGCCCGGCGCGAAAGAAAACCATGTTTCTGCCCATATCCGATTTTTCCATTGAAAAAGCCCGATCGCTGCTGATCCCGACCGGGAAGGTCCCCGACCGCCGCGAAATTGTGAAAAAGCTGCTGGACGCGGCCCGACGCATGGGACCCGACGCCTTCCGCGAGAAAGCGTCCCAGGCGCTGGTCCAGTCCTTGCGCCCCGGCGACATTCTGCCGGAGGCCTACGCCGACTACCGGGCCATCGTCTCGGACGGCATCGGATTTTTGTTCTCCCGGCTGGCCACGCCCCGGGCCGCGGCCCTGGCGGCGGACCAGATTCTCCTGGAACCGGATACGCCGGCCCGGGAGCGTTTGGTGGCGCTGGCCCGCTCCGTGCCGACCCTCCAAAAGCTGGGGCAAATCATCGCCCGGAACCGCAATCTGGACCCGGCGTTGCGTTCGTTGCTTTCCACGCTGGAAAGCTCCGCCGGAGGCGACGATCCGGAAACGGTGCGGGAGCAGGTGTATCGGGAAATCGCCAACTATCGGACCCCCTATCAAATCCGGATGGAACGGGAACTGCTCTACGAGGCCAGCGTGGGCGCGGTCATCGGCTTTTCCTGGACCGCGCCGGACACCGGCCGGTCGAGGCAGGGCGTGTTCAAAGTGCTCAAACCCGGCGTGCGCGGCCATCTGGCCGAGGAGTTTCGCATTCTGGACGACCTGGCGGAGCACTTTGAAAAACGGCGGGATCGGTATCGGTTGCGGTCGTTCCGCTTTCGGGAAACCTTCGCGGACGTGCGCGCGGCGCTGGAGGAAGAAATCCGGCTGCGGGGCGAGCAGGATCATCTGCTCCGGGCCGACCGTTTCTACGCGGCGGACGACCGGGTTCGGGTGCCGTCTCTTCTGCCGTTTTGCACCGAAAACGTCACCGCCATGGAAAGAATGCCCGGCGGCAAGCTCCTGGACCTTTCCATGAACCCAGACGAAAGACGGGACGCCGCCCGGGCGTTGTTTCGGGCGCTCATTTGGCGGCCGCTGTTTTCCCTGGCGGAAGAGACCCCGTTCCACGGCGATCCTCACGCCGGGAATTTGTACGCCTTTCGCGGCGACCGAAACGAAGTGTTGCCGGTCCTGCTGGACTGGAGCCTGTCGGACACGCTGGCCCGTCCCCAGCGGATGGAAATGGTCCGCCTGGTGATGAACGTTTTGTTGGGCGATCCCGCCGCCGTTGCGGAAACCCTGTCCGGATTGTCGGTTCATGCGAAACCGGCGGATGTGGAGCGGATCGTGGAAGATGTGCCGACGACGCCCCGGCCGGGCCGATTGGGGAAATCGGCCGGCCATCTGGCCCGGGCCTTCGACGTGATTGATCGCGCGGCGGTGGCGGGAATCCGCTTCCCCGCGGAACTGTTGCTGTTCCGAAAGGCGTTTTTCACCCTGGACGGCGTGCTTCACGATCTGGACCCGGACTTCGACATGGACGCGGCCGCGGCCGAACTGGCGGCCGAGACGTTTTCCCGGGAAATCCCCCGCCGCTGGTGCGCGGGGCTCATTCCCCGGCTGGACCGCGCCGACCAGTACGCGACCCTCCTCACCAACCGGGACCTGGCCTGGTTCGCCGGGCGGCTGATGCTGGAAGCCGGAGACCGGGGCTGCCGATATCTCGCCGGCCTCGCGGCCGACCAAATGGAACTGTTCCGACGGGCCACATGTTTGGCCCTGCCCGCCGCCTGCTGATGGAAGGCCGGCGGCGGGCGGTTTCCGGGCGCGGCCTCCTCGGGCCGACGCCGCCGGGCGGACGGACAAGCCGCGGAGGCGATCTCCAATATCCGGCGGCGCCGAATTGCCGCGCTTCCGACGCCTTCCATGCCCATTTCGCCGGCCTGCGGCGGCCGACCCTTGGCTCCAAGGGTAAAACGAACTCCCGTTTCTGCCGGCCGAGGCCATTCCACGTTTTCGAGCGTCGCCCCCCTTTGATCCTTCGTGGTCGGCTTTTCTTCCTTTTGGTCTCGCTCTTGGCGGGATGCGCATCCTTCGCTCCGATGCCCGCCGATCCCGACCAACGAACGCTTGCGCTGGTGGACCGGGCCGTTGCCCGCGCCGGCGCGGGGGAGGCGGCGTTTTCGCGGGTGGCGGGGTTTCCCCATCTGCGGGTGGACCGCTTTTTGGCGGCGGTGGGGGGATTTTTCGTCAAGGAAAGCTCCTCCGCCAGTTCAAGCCCCGCAACCGCCTGGCTCCAATCCCTCCGACAACTGGACCGCGAGGCCCGGGCCCGGGAAATCGCCAATCTGCCCGAGGCGGCGGTGGCGGAACTCCGGGAACGGCTGGGAATCGACGCGGGACGGGGCGCGCTCCTGGCGGCGGCCCTTGGGGCGGGGGACCGGTTGCTCGAAAAAGAACTGGAGAATCCCGGCGGGTGGGCGGGGATCGTCCAAAACGCCAAAGTTCCCGCGGAATACAGCCTGTTTCTGCGGACGGCGGGCGTCTATCCCCTGACGGCGCTCCCGGTGGCGTTGATTACCCACCGGGTCAACCGGCGGTTCGCGGGCTGGCGCCGGAAGCCGGAAACCGCGCCGGCGCTTCGGGGGGAACGGGTGGTGTTCGGACCGGGGGATTCGGAGCGGATGTCGGCCGGGGAGACGGCCCGACTATTCGGGCCGGAAAACCGGGACCCGCTGGGGCGACCGGTGTTGACCGAAAGGGAGGAAGACGCCCTTTTTCGGCACTTCGCGCCGGTCTTCGCGGTGGACGTCGCCGCCGGTTACGACCGGCCCGGAAAAGTGGTTTGGAACGGCCCCGCGGCGGCCGTGGATCCCCGGTTTCCAACGATCTACACCTACCGGACCCACGGTTTTTTTCAGGGCCAGACGGCGGTTCGGCTCCACTACGTGCTCTGGTTTCCCGCCCGAAAAGGTCCCGTCCCCGCGCCGTACGAACACGGCCATCTGGACGGCCTGACGGTGCGGGTGAACCTGGACCCCGCGGGGCGGCCGTTCATGGTGGACGTGATGAACAACTGCGGCTGCTACCATTTTTACGTGCCGGACGGCGAGCGGCTGGCGGAGACCATCACCCGGCCCTTGCGGCTCGATCCATTCGCGCCGACGACCCTGCCGAAGGGTTTTCCAGAACGGCGGCTGGTGCTGGACGTGATGTCGAGCTGGCACCAGGTCTACCGGATTTCAACGGAGGAGGGGAATCGGGCGGGAATGGCCTACGATCTGCCGCCCTATCGGACGCTGGAATCCCTGCCGCGCCGGGACGGAAGCCGGGAAAGCCTCTTCGACCCCGACGGCCTGGCCAAGGGTTCAGAGCGGATTGAACCGCTCATCTTTTTTCCCATGGGCGTCCCGGACGTGGGCGCCATGCGCCAGCGCGGCCGCCACGCCATCGCCTTCGTGGGGCGGGATCATTTCGACGATCCCCATTTGTTCGAGCGACATTTTCGGTTTCGGTGAAACAGCGGCCGCGACAGGCCCCTTCCAACATCCATCGCCGCGGGAGTCCGCTTTCCCGGGCTTTTCCGGAATGAGCCGGGGAATTGGCGGCGCGACCGGACGGTTTTTCAAATCCCGCCGTTTGTCTACCCCGCAACCCCGTTTTCTTCCGCCAATTTCTCCGCCTCCATCTCCCCAAACCGCACCCCCACCGTCGTAAACCCCTCTTCGGACGTATCCAGCCAAATCTCCCCGCCGTGGACCTCCGCGATGAGACGGGCGGAGTAGGTCCCCAGGCCGGTGCCCCTTCGCTTGCCGAAGGTGGCGTATTTTTCGAAGAACCGGTCCCGGATTTCCGGGGCCACCGCGCCCCGGTTGCGAACCCGGACCGCGGGGCGATCTCCGTTTTCCAGGATGACCGTGGCCCGTTCTCCCTTTGGGGACGCCTCCAATGCGTTTCCAATGAGGTTGGAAAGCATGGTGTAGCAGAGCAACTCTTCCCCGTGCACCCAAAATGGCTCCGCCGCCCCCGCCGGACGTTCTCCCAGACGGAGATCCACCGGCGGCTGCGGCGCCGTCTGGTCCGGATCGCGCCATTCGTGAAGAATCCGCCCGATCACCGAAACCAGATCCACCTTGCCGGGCTCAAACCGATAAATGCCCCGCTCCATTTTGAACAAATCCAAGGAAGCGTTGATCATGTTCAGCATCCGGTAGCCGGACGCCTTGATCGTCTCCAGATATTTGAGCTGCTTTTCCGTCAGCTCTCCGGGGGCGGCGCGGATCAGATCCGGCAGGCCAATGATGGCGTTGAGCGGCGATTTCAAATCGTGCCGGGCCATCCGCTCCACATCCTCCCGCAGGCAGGCCGCCTCCCGAAGTTCCCGGTTTTTCGCCTCCAGCTCCCGCCGCGCCTGCAACAGCGCCAAATGGGTGCGGACCCGGGCGCGGACCACCATGGGGTTGATGGGCTTGCTCAGAAAATCCACCGCCCCCTCCTCCAACCCTCGACTTTCGTCGGCCGCGTTGGCCAGGGCGGTGATGAAGATCACCGGAATGTCCCGGGTGCGGGAGGAGGCCTTGAGCCGCCGGCAGACCTCGTAGCCGTCCATCCCCGGCATCACCACGTCCAGGAGGATCAGATCGGGCGGCGGATCGGCCGCGATGATCCGCAGAGCCCGCTCGCCGGAACGGGCGGCCAGCCGCCGATATTCCGCGCCCAAAATTTCGCCCAATACGCGCAACACCCCCGGGTCGTCGTCCACGATCAGGATTCGCGGCGTGCCATCGGAATCCGTCATCCCATCTCCTCCTTTTTTTCCCGCCTCCCCCGAGACCGAAGACCCGCCAGACATTCCCTGGCGTCGTCAAATTCGAAGGCCCGGATGGCCGTTCCCATCCGGTCCACGGTTTCCCGGAATTCCCCCTCGGCGGCGCATCGCAACCGGGTTCCCAGAGCCTCAAACAGGTCCACCGCCTCCATGTCGTCCTCGGAGAGCAGCTCCCCCAGCCGGTCCAACCCCGAAGCCAGCTCCGTTGCGGAAAGGGGCGTGACCCGGGCGCAAACATCTTCGGATTCCGAGTCCGCCAGTCCGGCGGCCCGAATGCCCCGGGTCACGGCGGAAAGGGCCCGTTCGAACCCGGCCAGCGCATTGGCCAGCGCGTCGGACGGCTCGGCCTCCGGCTTCAGGAGCCGCCGTTCCAGCTCTCCGGCGGCGGCTTCCACCCGCAAAGCCCCGACGTTGGCCGCCGCGCCCTTCAGGGTGTGGGCCAGGCGAACGGCGACCGCCCGATCCCCTCCGTCCAGCTCCGCCCGAATGGCCCGGCTCGCCTCGGCGTGATCCTGGACGAATCGGACCAGCAATTCCCGATAAATCCGTTGATTCCCGGCCACCACCGCGAGGCCCGCCTCCCGATCCACTCCGGGCAGATGCGGCAGCCGCTCGGACGCTCCGGCGGCCATGGAACCGGCGGAGGTCCCGGCGACGCGGCCCGTCCAGCGCGCCAGGGCGGAGAGCAGTTTTTCCTGGTCCACCGGCTTGGTCAGATGATCGTTCATGCCCGCGTCCAGACATTTTTCCCGCTCCCCGGTCATTGCGTGGGCGGTCATGGCCAAAATGGGCAGCGAATCGAAGCGCGGGTCTTTTCGGATGGACCGGGTGGCCTGGTAGCCGTCCATTTCCGGCATTTGCAGGTCCATCAGCACCAGGTCGAAGGTTCCCGGCGGCGCGGAACGCAGCTTGTCCAGCGCCAGCCGGCCGTTTTCGGCCACCGCCGTTTCCACCCCGGACAACTTCAACAGTCCCACCGCCACCGCCTGGTTGATCTCGTTGTCCTCGGCCAGCAGAACCCGAAGCCCCTGGAGCCCCTCTCCGGCGGCGTTTCCTTTTGGGGAGCGCGTCCTTTTTTGGGGATTGGCGGCCGGTTGCGCCGCAGGGGCCAAAGCCTTCGCCGAAGGAAGTTGCGAGGATTCGGCCCGGCCGAACAGGTTTTGAAGCAGGTCGTAGAGAGCGGACGGGCTGATCGGCTTGGCCAAAAAGCCGTCGATGCACCAGGAATCGGGACGGTGGGAAAGGGAATCTCGGCCGTAGGCGCTAACCATGACCACCGTGACCGCCCGGGACAGCCCGTCGTCTTCCTTGATTCGGCACGCGGTCTCCAGACCGTCCATGCCGGGCATTTTCCAGTCCACCAAAATCAGCCGGAACGGATCGTCGGGCGGGGCCCCCCGCAGGGCGATCAAAGCCGCCACGCCGGAATCGACCAGCATGGGCCGGAAGCCAAACCGGCGCAGGGCTTCCCCCAAAATTCTGCGGGACGCGGCGTTGTCGTCGGCCACCAGCACCGGATTGTCCCGGGCCTCGGGCGGAAGCGCCATCGACCTTGGCGGCTTTTCCTCTTCCGCCCGGGCGAAAGACGCGGAAAAGGTGAAGGCGCTCCCCTCGCCCGGCGCGCTTTCCACGCCGATTTGGCCGTCCAACATTTCCACCAGCCGCTTGCAGATGGCCAGCCCCAGCCCGCTGCCCCCAAAGCGGCGGGTGGTGGATTCGTCGGCCTGGGAAAAGGACTCGAACAGCCGGGACATCTGCCCCTCGTCCATCCCGATGCCGGTGTCCCGCACCACAAATTCCAGCCGAAGCCGGGCGCCCTCGTCCGCCAGGCGCCGCGCGGACAAGACCACCTCCCCGGACTCCGAAAATTTGACGGCGTTGCTCACCAGGTTGTTGAGCACCTGTTCCAGCCGGAGGGGATCGCCCCGCAGCCGATCCGGAACATCTGGATCGGCGGACAGCAGCAGCTCGATCTCCTTTCGCTCGGCCGCCAGCCCGTTCAGGTTCATCACCTTTTCCAGAATCTCCTCCAGCGCGAAGTCCACGGATTCCAGGGTCAGCTTGCCGGCCTCGATGCGGGAAAAATCCAGTATATCGTTGATGATGCCCAGCAGGGAATGGGCGGACTGGTGAATTTTGTTCAAATAATCGCGCTGGGCGTCGGTGAGGTCGGTATGAAGGGCGAGCTGGGTCATGCCGATGATGGCGTTCATCGGGGTGCGGATTTCGTGGCTCATGCGGGCCAGAAAATCGCTTTTGGCCCGGCTGGCGCTCTCCGCGGCCTCCTTGGCGGCGTTCAGCTCCTCGTGATGTCGGCGGCGTTCGGTGATGTCTTCGGAAATGCACAAAAGGTAGGGTCGAGCGGTCCCGTTTCCCCGAACCGGCGCCTTGGTGGTCCGCACCATCCGACGGCCCAGCCTTGGGCTGTCCACCGGCTCCTCGTCGATGACGGTTCGGACGCCGGCCCACAGGGTTTCTCGGTCTTTTTGGGCGAAAAACCGGGCCTGTTCCACCGGAAACAGGTCGAAATCGGTGCGTCCCAGGGCGTCGTTGGCGGACACGCCGAAAAGCGACTCGGCGGCGCGGTTCCAAAGGGTGAAACGTCCGGATTCCGCATCCTTGGCGAACACCGCGATGGGCAGGTCGTCGATGAGCGTTTTCAAAAAATTCCGGCTTTGGGCCAGCGCTTTTTCAACCCGTTTCCGTTCGGCCACTTCGGCGCCGAGCCGCCGGTTCCAGAAAAGAAAGATGCCCCAAACCACCGTAAACCCGACGCCGAGCATGGCGATCGCCTGCAGCGCCAAGGGCCAGTCGATCCATCGGTTCAGCTCCACCGCGGCCCACCGACGCCGAATGGCCTCGTGTTCGGCCGGCGTGACGCTGTACAGCGCCTTGTTCAGGATGTCGACCAGGACGGGCCAGTCGGACCGAACGGCAAACCGAATCGGCGCGTCTTGGTACCCGGTGGGGACGGCGATCTTGAGATTGGGGAGATGGTGCTTTTGAATCCGATAGGTGGCGGAGCGCAGATCGCCCAAGAAGGCGTCCGCCGACCCGTCCGCCACTTTTTCCAGGGCCGCCAGGTCGTTTTCGGCCTCCACAAAGTTCACCCCGGGATAATCGTCCACGAGGTATCGCCCGACCCCGCAGTCCGGCGAGAAGGTCACCTGCTTGCCGGCCAAATCGTCCAGCCCGCGGATGAAGGGAGTTTGCACACGGTTGATCAGGACGACCGGCTGTTCCAGAAATCCCCGGGTGAACCGGAGATGGCCCCCTCGGCCGGGGAGAAGGCGTCCGGGAAACAGGTCGATTGTCCGGTTCCGGGCCGCCTCGTCCACCGCATCGCAGGGCATCTCCACCACGTCGAACCGGACCCCGAGCCGTTGTTCCAGCAGGCCCAGGTATTCCGCGTAAATCCCGCTGGCGTCGCCGTTTTGGTCGATTTCCGACAACGGGGGCCAGTCGGCCCGAAGCCGGACCCGCAGGGTGGGATGTTTTCGGAGCCAGGCTTCCTCGTCCCGGGTCAAACGAACCACGCCGGAGCGCTCGGTATAGTGCCGATCCCGGGGCCCGTCGATCCAGCGCCGCTCGATTCGGGCCAGCTCGTCGTTATAAATGGCGGTCAGGCCCCGGTCCACTTGCTCGGCCAGGTCGGCATTGCCCCGAAGCGCCCCGGCGTGAAGTTCGCGACGGTACAGGGCGGGGCCTTGGGAGGTGAAGGCGCCCGACCGTCCCATCCGGTTCAGGATCGCCCGGGCGGACGGCGCCTCGGCCAGCACCGCGTCGGCCAAACCGTCTTCCGCGGCCCGAAAGGCTTCCTCCAGAAATGAAAATTCCACCACCTGGACCTCCGGTCGCCGATTCCGAAGCCATTCGGCCTGGTGGCTTCCGGAAACCGCCGCCACCCGCTTCGGCGGCGCGGGCGAATCGGCGCCGGCGGGATGGAACAATCGAACCGACATCCCGTAAAACGGCTGGGAAAAGGCGATCCACGCCTCCCGCCCGGGCGTGACGAAAAGGCCGGAATGAACGTCGGCCTCGCCCCGCTCCAGCCATTCCAGGGTCTGTTCCCAGCTCCCGGTCCGAAAGGAGACCGGCGCGCCGGTTTTTCGAGACCACAACCGCCAGATGTCCACCAGCAAGCCGGACGGTTCGCCGTCGGCATCCAAAAAGCTGAACGGCGGAAAATCCCGATCCATGGCGACCACGAGAACGTCCCCGGGATTCACGCTGACCTCGCCCAGCCAGCGCCGGTCGATTTCCGCCCGCTCGGCGGACGTGATCCGCGCCATGCCCTTTCGAACCGATTCCGCCAAATCTTCCCGCCCCCCGGCCACCGCCGCCCAGGCGGAAAGAACCAGCAGCGGTTGGTGAACCGGGTATTGAAATTGGTCGCGCAGGTTGGCCTTCCGCAGGTGGGACAGGGCGTCGGGAGTGGACATCATGAAAACCCGGATTTCCCCTTGCTCCAGCGCCCGCGTCAACTCGTCGGCGGCGTCGAAGGGAATCAGGCTTGCGCCCGGCAGGCGCTCCCGCAAAAAACTTTCGCAAATGGTTCCGCGCCGGACCCCGATGCGAAAGGGCAGAAGATCATTGAGTTCGTTGAGACCCGAAAGGTTCTGGCGATGGAAAAAATTGGCTTCCACCTCGAACAGGGGCGCCGCGAATTCCAGAAACGACCGTCGATCTCCCGCGTCCAGCAGACCCGCGTGAATGTCCGCCCGGCCGTCCCGAACCATGTCCGCGGTCTCCTGGAAGGGGGCTCCGACAAATTCTGCGGGAATCCCGGTTTTCCGGGACCAAAGCCGCCAGATGTCGATGCCCAGGCCGTTGGGATCGCCGGCCGGGGTTTGATAAAACAGGGGCGGAATGTCGATTGGGTAGGCGATGGTCACGGCCCAGGCGTTCCGAACGGGCGTCCAGGCGGATACCGCCAGGAGCAACATCAATGGCCAGACGCTCGGATGCATGGAGAATGGGAACCGGGGGATAGAAACGTTCATGGGAATCGGGATTCGTAGCGAAACAGGGTTGCAAGAAAGCCAAAATCGGCAATCGAAAACCGACGGACAGAACCGGTGCCGGATGGGATAGCGAGTATGGGGGGAACTCATAGTTATACCCCATTTCTTTTTAGAAATAAAATCCAAATGCAAAAAATTCACGTTTTGGAAATGATGGCCCGGCCCTTCGCACCGGAAAAAACTGTTCTGCAAAGGGCCCCGTGTCGAGAAAACCGGCTTTCATCCCGCCAAAACGACTTTTTGGCGTTTAGCAAAAAACAAGCCAAGAATTCAAAATTTCCGGATTTTTTCCAACTTTTCCCAAAATCCACCAACCGGACCGTTGATTTCTTCCTCCGATTCCGCGATGAAGAGGGCCGCACGGACGGCTTTTTCGCCCGATCCGCCGGGCCCGGCGGGAATTCCCCATGGAAACCGGGAACGAGTTCCCGGATGAAAAACCCCGATCCATCGAAAAAAGGAGTTGTGTTCATGAGACAGCTGACGCTACTGGTGATGGGTTTCGCCCTGATGTTCGCGGCCGGCGAGATCGCCCTGGCCGACGTGATCCACGAAGCCGAGCCCATTTCCGCCCAGGTGATGACCCCGGCGGAAAACCCCGAAACCGGCGAAGTGCGCTTTTTCCCCACCCCCGCCGACGTGCCCGTGGGATGGGCGCCCATCGACGCGCCGATGCCGCCCCCGGAGCCGCGGACGCCCGCCGACGGGTCCGATGATTTTTGCGCCCAGGTCATCACCTACGGCCAAAATCCCAATACCGGGGAATGGGAAACCTTCCCGACGCCCTGCGACGTGCCCGAAGGCTGGGCCTCCGCCCCCCATCGGCCCACCGGGGAAATTCCGCCCATGCCGGTGGAGCCCGATGGCGGCATCGGCGACGGCGCCTCCGGCCCCTGCGCCCAGGTGATCGCCTACGGAAAAAACCCGGACACCGGCGAATGGGAGACCTTTCCCACGCCCTGCGACGTTCCCGAGGGCTGGGAAACCTCTCTGGCCCCGCCCGACGAGCTGGACCGGCCGATTCCCGCGGAGCCGGACGGCGGCATTGGCGACGGCGCGAACCCGCCCTGCATTCAGTTGATCACCTGGGCGGAAAATCCGGACACGGGCGCTTGGCGGATGTTCCCCACGCCCTGCGACGTGCCCGAAGGCTGGGCCACCGCGTTCGAGCCGCCGGCCGGCGCGGCGGTGGAGGAGCCGGCCATTTCCCCGAATCCCGACGGCGGCGACATCGCCCTGGAGCCCTACGTGGACCCGGAAACGGGTGAAATCATGTATCCGGAAGCCACCGGAGACATGGCGCCCGCCGATCCCTTCGCCCTGGCCGATTTCCCCGAGGCCGATGCGCTGATCGGAACCGGGAGCCTGCGGGTGACGGCCGGAAAGGACGGCGTGACGCCCGATCCGATGCTGACCTACGGCGACGCGCTCGCCGTGAAGATCGGCGTGGAGGCCGGACTGGCGGGCGTCTACGACCTGTACGTGGCCTTGGAGGAGCCGGACGGCGACCTCACCTTTTTGCACCACGAGGGCACGGCGGACCGGCTGAACCGGCCCAACCGCTACTACGCCCCGGTCTTCATGTTCTTCAAGACGACCACCATGCGCTTCAGCGCGGAGCCGGTGGCCGCCGCTCCGGCCTGGGAGGCCCGGTTCCTGCGGCCGACGCCGGTCTTCAGCTCCGCCATCTTTCCCGGCACTCCGGCCGGCGCCTACACCGCCTGGGCCATCCTGACCGGCCCCGGCGAATCTCCGATGGACCCGGCCAACTGGCGCGAAGCCGACCGGGCCGGCTTCATCATCGAGTAACTCGACTCATCGCCGCCGACGCCCCCGGGCGCGCGGCGAACGGGAGGCAGCCCAACCCCGGGCCGGCCGC
>JBKHDD010000058.1:0-24446 GCA_046541515.1 Desulfococcaceae bacterium | reverse complement strand
TCGGCGCTGAGGGCACGGAGGGAATCCAGGGCTCGGTTGACCATCGGATTTTTGTATTGGGTCGGCATGCCATTTTCTCCTTCCGATTGGGGATGGCTGAAAAAGTGGAGCCATTCCAGAAGGCCGTCGGCTTTCCGGTTTTGGAAAAGCGATTCGATTCCGGGTAGTTCAAAGATATGCAGGGACAGGTCGTCGGTCAACGCGAGGTGCGGGTGGCGGACGTCCCGAAGGCTGAAATGGTAGTGAAAATCCGGGCCGCCGGGAAAGAACGCGTAGTCGAGGAAGTGAATGCCGACGACCGGGCGGAGCATGGAATAGGGTTCTCCGGCCCCCAGCTGCCCGCCGTACATCCGGCAGAGGTAGTAGAGCGTCCGCTTGGGATAGTCCTCGTAGCGCCGAACCTGCATTTCGATGTCGAATTCATGGCCGGATTCGTCCGCCGCCCGGATGTCCAAAACGATGAACTTCTTCTCGATCTCCTCCGGCGGGATTTCCGGGTTGCGGATTTCCACGGAGACGATGCGATCCGGTCCAGAGCGGCCGAGTGCGTGGTTGATCAGGTCGGTCAGGATTTCGGCGTCGGAGGTGAAGAGCTTCTTGAAGACGTAGTCGTTTTTGGGGCTGAGGAGGGGTTGCATAATGGGGTCAGGATAGCATGGGGGCCGAGATGGGTCCATCGTTTCCGAAGTTTTTCCGCTCTCATCACCGGCAATAACGCCGAAAGATCTTCCGAGAATGAAAACGGATGGGATGGCGCGTTTGCCCCGTTTGCCCATGCCGGTCCAGGCGGCCACATCGTTTCCGGCGGAGGCGCCCTCGCGGAACCGGTAGGTCAGGTTGGGTGCGAAGGGATTGGACGGCGTCCGGGAAACGAAGATAAATTCGCCCAAGCCGGTTTCGTCTCGGTAAACACCGGCGGCACCCCGGACGGCAACACGCTCCCGATTCCCGCCGACGTGGCGGAGGCGGCCATGGACGCGGCCCAGTGCATCGGCTGCGGCGCCTGCGTGGCGGCCTGCCCCAACGCCTCGGCCATGCTGTTCACCAGCGCCAAGGTGAGCCACCTGGCCCTGTTGCCCCAGGGACGCCCCGAAGCGGCCAAGCGGGCCTTGGCCATGGTCAAGGCCATGGACGACTGCGGCTTCGGCAACTGCACCGACGAGCGCGAATGCGAAGCCGAATGTACCAAGGAAATCTCCATCGTCAACATCGCCCGGCTGAACAGGGAGTATTATAAAGCCGGTTTTCTTTCGAAGGTGTTTGGCGGCTAAGCGGTTTTCTCGCAACAAGACAAGTCGAAAGACAAAACCGAAAAAGCGGCGCTCCCGGTGGGAACGCCGCTTTTCAGGTTTTTCGGCTTACATCACGGTCTCGATTATGCTAACGTGCCCATCAGCGGCGCGAGGTACGAGCGTCCGCCTGAATGGGGCTTGTTAGGCCCCTTTTCATGGTGAGAATTTCTTTACCATCGTTATCGAACCGCCTTCTGGCTCGCTTACGGCAATGAACACTTCTCTCTCGTACAGCCGCCGAGCCGGGTTCCTCACCGATACGCTTAAGCTCACAGCGTCGTGGCACTCTGCGGCTGTAGACAAAAGATGGCGGAGCAGCATTGTTCCTTTTCCACGTCCGCGATGCTTTGGAAGGAGCGCCATTGAGAGCTCAGGCGTTTCCTCATCCACGAAACCGAAGCCTCGCTCGCTGCCCGACCAGCGCCGCAACCATGCGGCTCCAATTAGCTCGCTATTCTCCTCTGCGGCATACCCCAAATCGTCGGAGTGAGCCATCCAGTCATCCACATAGCGAGCAAGTTCCGGCTCCTTCACGATCTCATACGAGGGTGCGTCCTCTCCGGGCGGTATGAAGATGGCATAGAAGAGTACGTCCCATAAAATCGACTCGTCGTCAGGCGTGAGTGGTCGGATACGCATAGGTCCAATGGAGAATCTTGTCGACGCAGCCTAACCAGTGATTGGACGATTTTCGGCCTTCTGCATCCGTGGGCGTAAAATGGCAATTCCGACATCTTCCCAAAAAAGTTCCCTCCAAAATCCGCCGGAAAAAACACATCCACCTTGAACCGCCTTTTTCTATAAAGATAAATCAAACAAAAGTTTGACAGGCGAACTTTCGAAAAACGCGCCTCGGATCGTTGAATTTTCTTCAGACTGTTGGCGATAGGCAAGATTGCCCTCCACATAGACGTGCCGAGCCGTTTGACCCCCGCCCGCCAATCCTTGCGTTCCTTTTGGAGCCAATCCAACAGAACCGCGTCCATTTCAACCGTAACCGAAACCTTGGATCTGGGACGCCAAACTCTTGCGGTTTCCAAGAAGGAATCCGGCAACGAAGGGATATCGGAATAGTCGATTTCCTCGTCGGTCATCGACTCAGGCGCTTCCCAATCGGTTTTAGACGTTTTCCCCATAAAAACTAGCCATTTAGCATTCCCATCCCAATCCCGAGATTCAACAATTCCCCCAAAATCAACCCCAGCTTGAACCTTCTTCCGCCGATTCCTCCAACCGATCCCAATCCGGAACCGGGCGGTCGGGAACCGCATCCAGGATCCGGTCCATCTCCGCCAAAAGGGCGGCCGTGTCCACGTCTTTCAGCTTTTTTTGGAAGAATCGCGCGGTTTCCAGCGTCCCACTTTTATCATTTTTCATAACATTCCCTCCGACGGCCCACACGCCCCGCAAACCCGACACCCCTCCCCCGCCCCCGGACAATCTTTGGAAACCTTCCCCTCCAACGCCCGTTCATACTCCCTTCGCAGAAACTCGCGGCTCACCCCGTGACGCACCACCTCCCAGGGAAACGGCTCGTCCTTTTCCCGCTCCCGGGCCACGAAAAAATCGGCGTTGACCGGCGATTCCTTGAAAATCTGCGCCCAGTTTTCCCCGTTGCGATGGGCCGCCTCCAGCAAGTACGCCACCCGCCGGTCGCCCCGGGAAAGCAGGGCCTGCGCCCGGGCGTGTTTGGGCAAATCGGCGTGGACCCGCACGTTGGCCACGCGGCGAAGGCCGTCCCGGATGATCCGGATTTTCGCCTTCAACGCCGGAACGGCGTCCATGGCCGCCCACTGGAACGGCGTCACCGGCTTGGGCACGAAGGAGCTGACGCTTACCGTGATTTCGCCCATGCGGCCCCGGGGACGGCTGGCCCGCAGGAACCGATCCTTCACCCGTTTCACCAAATCCACGGCGGCGGCCACGTCCGCCCGGGTTTCGCTGGGCAGGCCCACCATGAAATAGAGCTTCAGATTGGGAATGCCAGCGTCCACCAGGGTCTCCACGGCGGAAAGTACGTCGGCCTCGGTCACCCCCTTGTTGACGACCCGCCGCATCCGCTCCGAGCCCGCGTCCGGCGCCACGGTGGCCGTGCGAACCCGGCTCTCCTGGAGGGCGGCAATCAGCTCCGGCGCCAGCGCGTCGGCCCGGAGGGAGCTGAAGGAAATTCGCACGCCGTTGCGGGAGAAATCGTCGCAGAGCGTCCGCACCTCCGGCAGATCGGAGACCGCCGCGCCCACCAGCCCGATCCGGTCCGTTTCCGCCGCGCCCCGCTCCATGGTCTTCCGAAGCTGATCCGCCCCCCGAAACCGGGGCGGCCGGTAGACGTATCCCGCCGAACAAAAACGGCAGCCGTGGGGGCAGCCCCGGCCCACTTCCACCAGAAATGCGCTGTCGAAGGCGGTTTCCTCGGAAACCACGGCGGTGCAGGTATCCGACGTGGAAAGGTCCGGAAGATAGACCCGTTCCACCCGGTCCGGCACGTCCGCGACGGGCCGGATTTCGTCCAGCAGTCCGTCGGATCGATACCGGGATTCGTAAAACGCGGGGGCGTAGACGCCGGGAACCTCTCGGGCCAATTGCGCGAAAAGAGATTCCCGGTCCGCGCCGGGATCGAACCGGTCCAGGAAGGGCCGGATCAGCATTTCGGCTTCCCCGATCAAAATCAAATCGACAAAGGGCGCGATGGGCTCGGGGTTGAGCGTGGGCGCGACGCCGCCGGCGACCACCACCGGCATGTCCGACGTCCGATCGGCGGCCCGCAAGGGGAGCCCGGCTTCATCCAACAGCCGGAGCAGACCGACGTAGTCGCTTTCGAAGGAGATGGAAACGGCGAGGAGATCGAATTCGGCGGGAGCGCGGCCCGATTCCACGGACCGGAGGGGTGTGGAATCGCCCGATTCCGAAAGAAAAAGCCGCTCGCAGACCACCGCGTCCCGATCGTTGAAGAGCCGGTAGACGGTCTGAAAGCCGAGATTGGCCATGCCCAGGGCGCGGATGTTGGGGTAGGCCAGCGCCACCCGAAGACGGCCCCGCCAATCCTTGACGACGGCGCCGGATTCCCGGGGGGCGGCGGCTTCGCGTCTGCGGCGCTTCATGGGCGGAAACGAATTCGGCGGCGGCCCGCCCAAGGGACCGCCGCCGAATGGGAAGTCTTGAACAAGAAACCCCGACTAATCGGCCTTGCGCCGAAGAAAGGTGGGGATTTCCAGGTCGTCGCCGTCGGCCGGCTCGCCGGACTCGTAGTCCGGTTGATCCGCCTCGGGGGCCTCGGGCTCCTCCTCCCGTTGCCGATTGCGCTCGAAGGTGGGCGTGTCGTAATCCACCGACCGGGATTCCGCGGGCCGCACCTCCCGGAGCTTCCGTCGATCGCGGTCCTCCTCTCGGGCGGGGGCGCGGCGGCGGCCGACGTAATGGATCGGCTCCTTGCGCTGGGATTTCGCCCGGCCCGCGTCCGGGCCGATGCCGGTGGCGATCACCGTCACCCGCATCTCGTCGCCCAGGGATTCGTCCACCACGGTCCCCCAGATGATCTCGGCATCGTCGCCAACCTCGGAGTAAATCCGCTCGGACGCCTCGGTCATCTCCTCCATGGTCAGATCGCTGGTGCTGGTGATGTTCATCAGCACGCCCCGCGCCCCGGCGATGGAGAGATCCTCCAGCAACGGGTGGGAAATGGCCCGCTCCGCCGCTTCCACGGCCCGGTTTTCGCCGCTGGCCACGCCGATGCCCATGATGGCCATGCCGGCCTTTTCCATGGTGGTTTTCACGTCGGCGAAGTCCAGGTTGACCAGTCCCGGCATAAGAATCAGGTCGGTGATGCCCTTCACGGAGTGGAGCAACACCTCGTCCGCCTTTCGAAACATGTCGAGCATGGTCGCGTTTTTGGAGGCCAGGCCGCGCAACCGGTCGTTGGGGATGGTGATGACCGTGTCGGCCATCTCCTTGATGCTTTCCAGACCTTCCTCGGCCTGCCGAAGCCGTTTCCGGCCTTCAAAGGAAAACGGCTTGGAAACCACCGCCACCGTCAGCGCGCCCAGCTCCTTGCAGATGTCGGCGATTACCGGAGCCGCCCCGGTGCCGGTCCCGCCGCCGAAGCCGGCGGTGATGAAAACCATGTGGCTGTCTTTGAGGGCGTTGCGGATGGCTTCGGCGTTTTCCAGGGCCGCTTCGCGGCCGATCTCGGGATTGGCCCCCGCGCCCAGCCCTTCGGTCAGCTTGTCCCCGATCTGAATTTTGTGGGGGGCCCGGGAAATGTCCAGGGCCTGAATATCGGTGTTGGCGACAATGAAATCGACGCCGCGCAAATCGGACGCGATCATGTTGTTGATGGCGTTGCCGCCGGCGCCGCCCACCCCGATCACTTTGATCCGGGCCGAGGGCTCGGCGCTGTTTTCCACATAGGTGAACATGGACGGTTACCTCCTGTGTTGGCTTCCAAACGGCCGCGGGCGACCAAAAAGATGTTGCCGGGCCCGAAACCGGGCGTGTGCGTTTGCCGCGAGACCCTTCGGACGGGTCACACGATTTCCTTGAACCAGCGCTTCATGCGGGCGAAGACGCGACCGAACTTGCCCCCCTCCCGGCCGCGAAAGCGCTTGCCGAGCCGGTTCCGGTCCCTGGCGCCGTAGATTACCAGACCCACCCCGGTGGCGTACATGGGATTGTTGACCACGTCCACCAGCCCGCCGATGTGGCGGGGTCGCCCCAGCCGGGTGGGCAGATTGAAAATGGATTCGGCCACCTCGGGCACCCCGTCCAAAAGGGAGGAGCCGCCGGTGACCACCACGCCGGAGTTGATCATGTGGGCCATGCCGGCCCGGTAGACCTCCTTGCGGACCAGGGAAAATATCTCCTCCATCCGGGGCTCCAGGATTTCGCCGAGAATCTGGCGGGACAGCTTCCGCGGCTTGCGACCGCCCATGCCGGGCACTTCGATGAACTCGTCGCCCTGGATGTTCCGGGACAGACAGGTGCCGTATTTGCGCTTGATTTTCTCGGCCTCGGAGAGCGGCGCCCGCAGGCCGATGGCGATGTCGCTGGTCAGGTTGTTGCCGCCCAGGGAGAGCACGAAGGTGTGTTTGATGTTCTTTCCCGCGAAAATGGCCAGGTCGGTGGTGCCGCCGCCCAGGTCGATCAGGGCGGTGCCCAACTCCTTTTCGTCCTCGCCCAGCACCGCCTCGCTGGAGGCCAGCGGCTCCAGCACGATGTCGGCCACGTCCAGCCCCGCCTTGTTGGTGCACTTGATGATGTTGTGGGCCGAGGTCACCGCGCCGGTCACGATGTGGATTTTGGCTTCCAGCCGAACGGCGGACATGCCGATGGGATTGAGAATGCCCGGCTGGTCGTCCACGATGAACTCCTGGGGCAGAACATGAATCACCTCCCGGTCCATGGGGATGGCCACGGCGCGCGCGGCGTCCACCACACGGTCCACGTCCAGCTGGCTGATCTCCGCCCCCCCCTTTATGGCGATGATCCCCCGGCTGTTGAATCCGTTGATGTGGCCCCCGGCGATCCCGGCGTAGACCGAGCGGATTTCGCAGCCGGCCATGAGTTCGGCCTCTTCCACCGCCTTTTGGATGGACTCGACCGTCGATTCAATATTGACGACGACGCCTTTTCGAAGGCCATGGGAGGGGTGCGAGCCGATGCCGATGATGTTGATGTCATCCCCCGACACCTCGCCGACCACCGCGCAAATTTTCGTGGTCCCGATGTCCAAGCCGACGATGAGCTCTTCCTGCCCCTGTACCACTCATACCTCCTTCTCGTCCCCGACGGACGCGCCGGCCGGATCGGGCTCGACCACCACCCGGTCCGGTATGTTCAGGTCAATGGATTGGAGCCGCATGTGCCCGTCTTCCAGCACGAATCGGGAAAACGTCCGCAGTCGATCAAATTTGGCGGGAAAGTCGTCGAAACCCAGCCGAATTTCTCGCGCCCCCGCCAGGCGGTCATCGGGCGCCACGGTCAGGGTGATCCCCAGCTCCGGGTCCACGCCGATGCGCTCGATCATCTCGATGGGCAGGACGGCGTCGGGCCGCCGACCGATTTGTAGCACATTCATAACGGCTTGGAAAGCATGGGAGGCCTCATCCGGTCGGGGCAGATCCGATATCCGCAGCCCCGAAACCACGGGGATTTCGAGCGGATCGTCCGCGCCCCGGCGCTTGAACACCCTGCCCTGCGCGTCCACCAGATAGCCCGTTCCCACGTCGAAACGGGCCAGAGGTTCGTGCTCCCGAACCCGGACGCGAAAGCCCGGCGGGAAGGTTCGTTCCACACGGGCCTCGGCCACCCAGGGCTCGCTCCGCAGCCGCTTTTCCGCCAAGGCCAGGTTCATGGCCAAAATGTTCTGCCCGGTTCGCAGCCCGGCCCGGCGGCGGATCTCCTCGGGCGACAAACGGAGCGCGCCGGACACCGTCACCTTTTGGGCCGACAGCCACGGCATCCGCGCCAGGCCGAAATATCCGCCCACGCAAAGCAGGCTCAGTCCCGCCAGAAAGCCGACGCTCCACAACGGCTTGGGCGCAATGCCGTTCATTTTATCGGGAAAATGGCAGGGGCGAATTGCATTCGCCCCTGGTCGATCTGGCGCGATCGCCCCATTAAAATCCCAAAGTGAACGGTTTTGGGCTTAGGCGCCAAGGGTCCGGACCTCCGGTTCCAGCCGGACGCCAAACCGCCGGATCACCGCGTCCCGCACCCGGTCCGCCAGGGCGTGCACGTCTGCGGCCGCGGCGCCGGGCCGGGTGACGATGAAATTGGCGTGACGTCGGGAGACATGCGCTCCGCCCGCCGCGGCGCCTTTGAGGCCCGCGCGATCGATCAAGGCGCCGGCCGGCGGCCCCGATGGGGGATTGCGAAAGAAGCAGCCGGCGCTCCGAACGCCCCGGGGCTGTTTTTCCCAGCGCTCGGCCTTCAAGGCTTCGGCCCGGGCCAGGACCGCAACCGGACCATCGGGATGAACCCGGCTTCGGAAAACCGCCCCGACGATGACCGAAGATTCGGCCCCCGGCCAGTGGGCGCGGCGATAGGCCAGGGTCAGCTCGCGCCGGAGAATTTCCCGCGTCTTTCCGTCAACGTCCACCACCCGAAGGCGCTCCAGCCGATCCCCCAGAGCCCCGCACTGGTTGCCCGCGTTCACCGCCAGAGCCCCGCCCAGGGTACCGGGAATTCCGGCGGACCGCAACAGGTCGTCCAGCCCGCGCTCCGCCGCCCGACGGCAGAACGATCGCGTCCGGAGCCCGGCCCCGGCGGCCACTCGAACCTCCGGGCCGTCCGCGGCGACGGAAAATTCCGCGAACCCCCGGGTGAGCCCGATCACGATCCCCGGCACGCCGGCGTCCGCCACCAGCAGGTTCGTTCCGTCTCCCACCGCGGACCAGGGAATGCCTTCGTCCCGGGCAAACCGCAACAGCCGCCCCAGCGCTTGTTCATCGGCCGGACGGACAAAGGCCTCCGCCGGTCCGCCCACCCCCAGGGAAGTATGGCGGGCCATGGGAACCGCGAAACGGACCGCCGCGCCGAAGCGGTCCCGGAGCCAGGCCCCCTGGCGGTCGGTCAACGTGGGCCGTTCAGCGGCCATGCCGCTCCCGCAGCCGGGCCAGCACCGACTCGCCGGTGCGCCAGACGTTGCCCGCGCCCAGGGTCAGAAACACGTCCCCGGGGCGAAGCAACTCGTCGAAATGATTGAGCGCCTCGGCCGAATCCGCCAAAAAAACGACATCCTTGTGACCGAACCGCTGAATCCCCTCGTACAGCGCCTCCGCCGTCACGCCCTCGATGGGCGTTTCCCCCGCCGAATAAATGGGCAGCAGCCGCAACAGATCCGACTGGTAGAAGGATCGGGTGAAATCGTTGAAGAGATCCCGGGTCCGCGTGTACCGGTGAGGCTGGAAGGCGACCACCAGCCGCCGATCGGGCCAGCAGGCCCGGGCCGCCTCCAGGGTGGTCTTGATCTCCGTGGGATGATGCCCGTAGTCGTCCACCACCGTCACCCCGCCGGCCTCTCCTTTTACCTCCATGCGGCGCTGGACGCCGTCGATGGTCTCCAAGGCTGCCTTGATCTCGGAAAAAGGGATGTCCAGTTCGGCGCCCACGGCCACCGCGGCGGTGGCGTTGAGCACGTTGTGCCGGCCGGGCAGGTTCAACAAAATCTCCCCCAGCGGCTCGCCGTGGCGATACAGGGAGAACCGGGAGCAAAGCCCTTCGTGGCGCAGGTTCCGCGCCTGAAAATCGGCCTGGCTGCTGAGCCCGTAGGTGGCAAACCGCTTGCCGACGCGGGGAATCAGCTCCTGGACCGGCTCGCTGTCCAGACAAAGAATGGCCGCGCCGTAAAAGGGCACCCGGTCGATGAAATCGAGGAAAACGGTTTTGATGGCCTCCAGGTCTTCGTAAAAATCCAGATGTTCCCGGTCGATATTGGTCACCACCGCCAGGGTGGGGGTCATTTTCAGGAAGGAGCCGTCGCTTTCGTCGGCCTCGGCCACCAGAAAATCGCCCCCGCCCAAGACCGCGTTGGAGCCGAGATTCTTGAGCTTTCCCCCGATGACCACCGTGGGGTCGAATCCCCCCCGGGCCAGCACCGAGGCGACCACCGAGGTGGTGGTGGTTTTGCCGTGGGCGCCCGCCACCGCCACGCTGTACTTGAGCCGCATCAGTTCGGCCAGCATTTCCGCCCGGGGAATCACCGGGACCCCGCTTCGGAGGGCCGCGGTCACTTCGGGGTTGTCTCTCCGGACCGCCGAGGAGGTGACCACCACGTCCGCCCCGTGAATCTGGGCTTCGGCGTGCCCCTGGAAGACGCGTCCTCCCAGCCGTTCCAGCCGCTCGGTGATGTCGGACTTCCGCAGGTCGGAGCCGGAGACCCGGTAGCCAAGGTTGAGCAACAGCTCGGCGATGCCGCTCATGCCGATGCCGCCGATGCCCACGAAATGAATGTGATACTTTTTTCGATACATGATCCGCCGTCAGCGTTTCAATCCCCCGCGCCCGCGCGGGACGCGACCCCATGCGGCACGGCGGCGCGACCGAAATTCCGCCGGAAAGGATTCGAAAACCGGCGCGCAACGCATCGGGAATTAAAAAAAATGGCCGAATATCGGGAAAGACTCCTCGCTTTCGGCACGCCGTTTCCATATTTGGCGGTACATGGCCAAAACGTCCGCGACCATTCGGGGGGCGGCGTCGGGCCGCCCCAGCCGCTTGGCGGCCCGGGCCATTACCGCCAGTCGTTCCGAATCGCCCGCCAGGTCAAGGACCCGGCGGGCGAGGCCGGGGCCGTCCAGGGTCGCCTCCGGAACCAAAACCCCCGCCCCTGCATCGGCCAGGGCCCGGGCGTTGGCGGTCTGATGGTCGTCGGCGGCGTGGGGAAAAGGAACCAGCAAAGCGCCCCGTCCCACCACCGTGATTTCCGCCACGGTGGACGCGCCGGACCGGCAGACCAGCAGATGGGCATCCTGGTAACGGCGGGCCATGTCGCCAAAGAAGGGTCGGACCTCCCCCACGGCTCCCGCCGCCTCGAACGCCGCCTGAACCCGGGGAAAATCGGTCTCGCCGGTCTGGTGGATCACCCGAATACCAGCCCGGGTCAGCGCCGGAAGCGCCTCCGCCACGGCCCGGTTGACGCCCCGGGCGCCCTGGCTCCCCCCCGCCACCAGCAGGGTGAAGGGACCTTCGGGCAGGGGCGCGCCGGCAACCCGGCGAATGGCCGACCGGACCGGATTTCCCATGGGCCGGACCCGCTTCGCCGGCAGCCCCGGGGCCCGATCAAACGCGGTGTAAATCCGGTGGGCCAGCGGGGCCAGGAGCCGGGTGGCCAGCCCCGGATGGACGTTTTGCTCGTGAAGCAGCGTCAACGCGCCCCCGAGTCGACCGGCCAGCACCCCCGGAACCGAGGCATAGCCGCCCACCCCCAGGACCAGGTCGGGCTTGAAGCGGTTCACGATTCGACGCGCGCGGGTCAAGGCCAACGGAAGCCGCCCGACGGTTCGCAGAGACCCCCGCGCGCCGAGTCCCTTCACCCCGCCGAAGGCCACGGCGTCCAAAGGGTATCCCGCCCGGGCCAATGCCTGGACTTCCAGCGACCGGCCCGTGCTCAGAAACCGAACCTCCGCGTTGGGAACCCGCTCCCGCAGGGCGTCGGCGAAGGCGATGCCGGGAAACAGATGGCCGCCGGTCACCCCGCCGGCCACCAGCAGCCTAATCCGACCGCTCATGAAGCGACACCGCGTCCACGTTCATAAGAAATCCCACCGAGATCATGCTGACCACCAGGGAGGTGCCGCCATAGCTGAGAAACGGAAGGGTCAGCCCCTTGGTCGGCACCAGGGCCAGGGTCACCGCCATGTTGATCATCGCCTGAAGCCCCAGAGACAGGGTCAGCCCCGCGGCCAGCAGTTTTCGAAACCCGTCTTCGGCCCGTCGCGCCGCAGCCAGCCCCCCCCGGATGATCATGCCGTAGCCAAGCAGCACGGCGACGACGCCCAGAAGTCCCAGTTCCTCGCCCACCACCGAAAAAATAAAATCGGTATGGGGCTCCGGCAGGTAAAACAGTTTCTGGTGGCTGTTCCCGAGCCCGACCCCCCACCATCCCCCGCTGCCGAAGGCCATGAGGGAATGAACCACCTGGTAGCCTTCGTCCTTCGCGTAGGCCCAGGGGTCCCAAAAGCTGAGGATCCGCCGCATCCGGTAGGGCGTCCCGGCCACGAAGAACACGGCCAGGGGAGCGAGGACCGCAATCGATCCGAGCAGATGCCGAATCGGGATGCCGCCCAGGAACAGCATTCCCAGGCCGACCACCGTCAGCAGGGTCGCCGAGCCGAAATCGGGCTGCAGGAGAATCGGGATCGCCAACAGCCCCAGCGCCACCACGTGGGGCGCCACGCCGATGGAGAAATCCCGCACCCGAAACCCCTTCTTGCTCAGGGAGTAGGCCAGATAGAGCACCAGGGAAAAGCGGGCCAGCTCCGCCGGCTGAAAGGTGAAACTTCCCACCCGCAACCATCGGGTGGCCCCGCCGGCCGACTTGCCAAGGGCCGGAAAAAAGACGGCCATCAACAAAAGCAAGGAAAGGGCCAACAGCGGATAGGCGAGCTTTCGAAGCCAGCGCAAGGGAAACCGACGGGCCGCGAACAGGCCGACCAGCCCCAGGGCGAAAAAGACCGCCTGGCGGCGCAGAAAATGGGTGTCGGACCCGAAATGTTCCTGGGCCAAAGCCGAACTGGCGCTGTAGACCATCACCAGCCCGATCCCCACCAGAAACAAAACCGGAAAGAGCAGCCGGGCGTCCCGGCCCACCGCGGGCGAAACCGGAGGGACGTAAATCGGTCGGATATGGCGGGGATGGGAAATCATCTCAGCCCAGCTCCCGGACCGCCCGGCGAAAGTCCTCGCCCCGCTCGGCGTAGCTTTCGTAGACGTCGAAGCTGGAGCCCCCCGGCGAAAGCAACACCACGTCTCCGGAACGGGCGGAGTTGGCGGCGATCCGGACGGCCGCTTCCAAATTCGGCGCGTCGGCCACCCCCCCGGCGCAGGCCGGACCCAGGATCGCGGCCACTTCCGCCGCCGATTCGCCGGTGACCACCAGACGACGAACCCGAGCGGACACCAGCGGTCGAAGGATTTCGTAGCCGCCGCCCTTTCCCCGCCCCCCCATGATCAGCACAACGGGGGCCTCGAAGGCGGCCAGGGCCCGGGCCACGGCGTCCACGTTGGTGCCCTTGGAATCGTTGACGTAGCGCACGCCGCCAACGTCGGCCACCGTCTCCAGCCGGTGGGGAAGGCCGGGAAAGGCGTCCGCGGCGGCCTGAATCCCCGCCGGTGTTCCGCCGGCGGCCAGGGCGGCCAAGGCGGCGGCGGCCAAATTTTCCAAATTGTGATCTCCAGCCGGGGTCCAGCGGGTCAGGTCGATGGCCAGGGAACGGGTCCCGTTCTCGATTCGGAGACAACCCTTTTCCCGAAAGGCCGAGGCGGGCGTCCCCCCGCCCTTTCGGAAGGTCAGGAAGCGGCATCGAGCCCCTTTCGTCGCCAAATCCATGTGGGGGGAATCGGCCGGTATCACCCCGGCATCCCGAGGACCCATGTTGCGGAAGATCCGCCCTTTGCTGCGCGCATAGGCGTCGAAGTCGGGATAGCGGTCCAGGTGATCGTCGCTGATGTTGAGCAGGACCGCCACGTCCGGATGAAACCGGTCCGCCGTGTCGAGCTGAAAGCTGCTGACTTCCACCACCAACCGATCGCAAGGGACGCCGTCGTCGACGTGGGCGATGAGCGGCGTGCCGATGTTGCCGCCCACGAAAACCGATTGGCCGGATGCCCGAAGCATCTCGCCCAGCAGCGTGGTGACGGTGGTTTTTCCGTTGGTTCCCGTCACCGCCGCGATGGGTTCGGTCGCCAAGCGAGCCGCCAGCTCCAGCTCCCCGATCACCGGTATTCCCCGCCCGCGCGCGGCTTCCAGGACCGGCAGGGTATGGGGCACGCCCGGACTCAGCACCACCCCGTCCGCGCCGTCAAAGAGTTCCGGGGGATGCGGCCCGGCGGCCAGGGGAACGTCCCGCTCCGCCAGTTCCGCGGCAACTTCGGCCAGCGCCCCGGGGGGCCGGGAATCCGCCGCGACGACCCGCGCGCCGAGGCGGGCCAGAAAGCGAACGCAGGCCCGGCCGGACCGGCCCATTCCCACCACCACCAGCCGAAGGCCGGACAACGACGGCGCGTCGGACGGAAACGAAAGGGCGGAGGTCGCCGAAACGTTGGGAGGGATGGCAGACATGATCGGTCCTTAGCGAAGTTTGAGGGTGCTGAGCGCCAGCAACGCCAGGGCCATGGAAACGATCCAAAAACGGACGATGACCTTGGGTTCCGGCCAGCCCTTCAGCTCGAAATGGTGGTGGAGCGGGGCCATGCGGAAAATCCGCCGGCCGTTGGTCATCTTGAAAAAACCGACCTGGAAGATCACCGACAGCGCCTCGATGACGAAAAGACCGCCCACCAGCAAAAGCATGATTTCCTGCTTGGTGATGACGGCGAGGGTTCCCAACGACGCGCCCAGGGAAAGCGACCCCACGTCGCCCATGAACACCTGGGCCGGATAGGCGTTGAACCAGAGGAAGCCCAGCCCCGCCCCGATCAGCACGCCGCAAAAGATGGACATCTCGCCGCTGCCGGGAACGTAGTTGATCTGGAGGTAGTCGGCGATGTGCCGGTGGCCGGCCACGTAGGCGAAAATCATGTAGGTGGCGCCGGCGACGATCACCGGGCCGATGGCCAGCCCGTCCAGCCCGTCGGTAAGGTTCACCGCGTTGGAGGTGCCCACGATGACCAGGGCCGCGAACAGAATGTAGCCCCATCCCAGGTCCGGCGACAGGTTCTTGAAAAAGGGAATCGTCACTCGGGTGTCGAAGCCCGGATGGATGTAGAGCAACAGGCCGATGAGAAGGCCCAGGGCCACTTGGAGCCAAAACTTTCCCCGGACGGACAGCCCCTTGCTCCGTTTCCGGACCTGCATCAGGTAGTCGTCCACGAAGCCGATGAGACCATACCCCAGGATGGAAAGCAACGAAATCCAGACGTAGAAATTCCCCAGATCGGTCCAGAGCAGCGTCGCGCCCAGCGCGGCGAAAAGGATCAGGGCGCCGCCCATGGTCGGCGTTCCGGCCTTTTGAAGATGGGCTTCGGGCCCGTCGTCCCGGATGTACTGCCCCACCTGCATCCGCTGAAGCCGGCGAATGACCCAGGGGCCCAGGACAAAACAGATCATAAAGGCGGTGAGGCTGGCGTAGATCGTCCGGAACGTAATGTAGCGGAACACGTTGAACACCGAAAGGTGCGTGTGCAACGGATAGAGAAGATGATAAAGCATGATGAGGTGTTCCGTTCCGACCGTCTACCGGTCGGCCCACTCTCGCAAAAGGTTGAGGACCCGCTCCATGGCCATTCCCCGGGAGCCCTTGACCAAGACCCAGTCCCCGGGATTCAGCGTTTCCGTCAGTCGATCGGCCACCGCGCCGGGCGGGCCGGAAAAGCAGGCTTCGGTCGGAAGTCCCGCCTCCGCCGCCGCGGAAACCAGCGCCGCGGACAAGGGGCCGCTGCCCAGCACCCGGTCCACCCCGGCGGCGACGGCTAAACGCCCCGCCTGCCGGTGCAATTCGGTCGCCGCATCGCCCAACTCCAACATGTCGCCCACCACCAGCGCCCGACGGCCCGGAGGCGCCAGCTCCGCCAGGGTCTGGACGGCCGCCGCCAGGGACGCCGGATTGGCGTTGTAAGTGTCGTCGATCAGGTGAATCCCCCGCCGGGTTTCCAGCGGGACCATTCGTCCCTTTTCCGGACGGACTTCGGCCAACTCGGCCGCGATCGCCCCGGCGTCGAGCCCGGCCAAGTGGCCCACCGCGGCGGCGGCCAGGGCGTTGGACACCTGAAATCGGCCGGCCGCCGAAAGTCGAACCCGGGCCCGACCATTGGGCAGGACAAGGGTGAACGCCGTACCTTCGGGCGTCGGCGTTTCGTCTTGGGCGCGGATCGCGGCGCGCTCCGACCGACCGAACAGCGCCACCGGCCGGTCGGTCGCCCGGGCCAGATCGAGCAGCCGCGAATCGTCGGCGTTCAGCACGGCGGTGGACGCGGCCGGCATTTCGGCGATCAACTCGGCCTTGGCCCGCAACACGCCGTCCAGAGAGCCGACCCCTTCCAGGTGGGCCGGGCCGATATTGGTGATGACCCCGATGTCGGGCGCGGCGATCCGGGCAAGCCGGGCGATTTCCCCGAAATGGTTCATGCCCAGCTCCACCGCCGCCCATCGGTGTTCCGGCCGAAGCCGAAAGAGGGTCAGCGGCAGTCCGATCTCGTTGTTGAAATTCCCCCGAGTGGCGAGGGTCGGTCCGGCCCGGGCGAGGACGGCGGCCATCATGGCCCGGGTGGAGGTTTTTCCGTTGGAGCCGGTCACCGCCGCCACCGAGCCGCCCCACAGCCGCCGCCGGAAGTTCGCCAACGCTCCCAGGGCCCGGGTGGTATCGTCCACCGCAAGGCAGGTGACGCCCGCCTCGCGCCAGACGTCCAACGGCAAATCGTTCAGGGCGTCGCGAGCCACCACCACCCCTCGGACGCCGCTTTCCACCACCGCAGGGGCGAACCGATGCCCGTCGTGCCGCTCCCCCCGGATGGCCACGAAAAGCTGATCGGGGGCGATGGCCCGGGAATCGATGGCGATATCCGAAAATTCCGCCTCTCCGGTCCCCGCGACCCGTTCGCCGCCGGCGGCGATGGTCAGCTCCCGGGCCTTCCAGCGGAATCCGCTCACTTGTCCTCCGGCGGGACGGCGGCGGCCAGGACCGACCGGGCCACTTCCCGGTCGTCGAAGGATCGGCGCTCCCGTCCCACGATCTGATAGGTTTCGTGTCCCTTGCCGGCGATCAGCACGGCGTCCCCCGGCCGGGCGGCGGCGACGGCCAGAAAGATGGCCCGGCGACGATCCGGTTCCACCCCGTAGCCGACGGCGCGGCGGCGGTTCCCGCCCGGGGCCTCTTGGCCGGCCTCGTCCGGGTCGGAATCGGCCAGCGCGTCGGCGGAAACAAACGGCACGCCGGCCCGCTCCATCCCCGGCCGGATGTCTTCGACGATGGCGTCCGGGTCTTCGGTGCGAGGATTGTCCGAAGTGATCACCGCCAAGTCCGCGCCCCGCCCGGCGGCTTCGCCCATGAGGGGACGTTTCGTCCGATCCCGGTCGCCGCCGCAGCCGAACACGCAGATGAGCCGCCCCCGGGTCAGCGGTCGAAGGGCGGACAGGGCATGTTCCAGGGCGTCCGGAGTGTGGGCGTAATCCACGAAAACAAATCGGCCGGCGGAATCCCGCACCGGCTCCAGGCGGCCGGGAACCGCGGTCAGCGCGGCCACCCCGTCCCGAATGACTTCGGGCGCCAGACCCAGCGCCAACCCCGCGCCGGCGGCGCATCGGATGTTCTCAAGGTTGTGCGCGCCGATCAACCGGGTCCGGAAGGGAATCCGGGCGTCTCCCAGCGCCAGTTCGCCGGCCGCGCCGGTCAGATCGGCGCAAAAGACGTCGGTTCTTATCATATCATCGGGGGATTGGCCAACGACGAAACGGCGGATCGGAATATTTTCATCGGCCAGGGATCGGCCTCGGGCGTCGTCGCCGTTGATCACCATGGCGGCGGCGGTTTGCTTGGCCCCCCGGGCCAGATGGCTCGTGAAAAACCGGCGTTTGCAGGCCCAATAGGCGTCCATGGTGCCGTGGTAGTCCAGATGGTCCTGGGTGAGGTTGGTGAAGACGCCCACGTCGAAGGCGCAACCGTCGATGCGGCGCAGGTCCACGGCGTGGGAAGAGACTTCCATCACCGCGTGGGTGATCCCCGCCGCCCGCATTTCCGACAGCATCCGCTGGAGGTCGGGGGCCTCGGGCGTGGTCGCCGGGCTGGGCAGTTTGCGGCCGGCGAAATGGCAGTCGATGGTCCCGATCACGCCGGGTTGGTAGCCGGCCGCGTTCAGGATCGACTCCAGCAGCAGGGTCACGGTGGTTTTGCCGTTGGTTCCGGTGACCCCGACCAGCGCCAGGGAGCGGGAAGGGTCGCCGTAAAACCGCGCGGCCAGCGGACCGAGGGCGGCCCGGGTGTCGGGGACGGCGACCGTGGGGATGGAAAGCCCCACCGGCCGCTGAACCATCAGCGCCGCCGCCCCTCGTTGCACCGCCTCGCCGGCGAAGTCGTGGCCGTCGGCGGAAAAGCCGGGAACCGCCACGAAGAGCGACCCGGGGGCGACCGCCTGGGCGCGGTAGCACAATCCCAGAATGTCGGGATCGCCTCCCGCCGGTCCGACCGCGGGGATCGGCCCTTCGGGACCGGCCAGGCCGCGAACCAGTTCCGAAAGCATCATCCCTCCGCCTCCGACTTCCGCGCGGCGGTCAACCGGTCGGCGCCGGGCGGGATGTTGAGATAGTTCAGGGTTTCCTGGGCGATCCGCCGAAAGACCGGGGCCGCCGACACGCCGCCGTAATGCTGGTTCCGGGCCGGATCGTCGATCACCACCAGGATGGCGAGTCGGGGGTCCTCCGCGGGCACGAAACCGACGAAGCTGGCGAGATAGGCGTCGGTATAGCCGCCGTTTTCGTCCAATTTCTGGGCGGTGCCGGTTTTGCCGCAGACGGAATAGCCGTCCAGGGCGGCCGCTTCTCCGGTCCCCCCCTCGGCAACCGCCCCCCGCATCATCTCCCGAACGATGCGGGCGGTCCCTTCGGAAATCACACGACGAACCGCCTCGGGCTCCCGGGTTTCCACCGGCTTTCCGGACGGATCGGTGACGGCCCGAATCAAGTAGGGCCGCATCAGCACGCCGTCGTTGGCGATGGCCGACGCGGCCGCGACAAGCTGAAGGGCCGACACGGAAATGCCGTGGCCGAAGGAGATGGCGCCGGTGTCGATCTCGGACCAGCGGCCCGGGGAGGAGAGACTGCCGGGACTTTCCCCCGGCCAGTCAATGCCGGTGCGCCGGCCGAAACCAAAGTCCCGGAGCGTTCGGTACAGCAGATCGGGGCCGATCATTTCGCTTATTTTCACCGCGCCGATGTTGCTGGAATACTTGATGATTTTCCGGAGGGTCAGCCAGCCGTGGGGCCGGATATCGTGAATGGTGTCCTTGCCGATCCGGTATTTTCCGTTTTCACAAAAAAAAATGGTGTCCGGGGTGCAGCCGCCGGATTCGATGGCGCCCGCCGCGCTGAAAATTTTCATGGTGGAGCCGGGCTCGAAGGCGTCGGCGACGGTGCGGTTGCGCCAGGCCGAACGGGGAAACCGGCCGAAGGCGTTGGGATTGAACAGGGGCACGTTGGCCATGGCCAGCACGGCCCCGGTGCGGGGTTCCAGGACCACGGCCATGCCCGAGGAAGCCTCGGCCCCCGCCACGGCGGATTCCAGAGCCCGTTCGGCGATGTACTGGATGGTGCGGTCGATGGTGAGCACCAGATTCCGGCCGCCGGATGCCGCGGCGTCCACGGCGCGCTCGGCGTGAAAGGTTTTTCCCAGCGCGTCCCTGCGGATGTTGAGGGAGCGGCTGCCGCCCCGCAACGCCGCGTCGAAGGAGAATTCCAGCCCCTCCAGACCGTTGCCGTCCACGCCGGTGAAGCCGAGCACCTGGGCCGCCAGGCCCCGGTTGGGATAGAAGCGGCTCGGCTCGGGAATGAATTCCAGCCCGTTCAGCCCCAGTTCCCGCACCGCGTGGACCTCCCGGGGGGTCGCCTGCCGTTTCAGCCAAAGGAAATTCCGGCGGCTCAACAGATTCAATTGCGTGCGGCCCGGATTCAGGTCCAGCGCGCGGGCCAGCTCCCGCGCGGCCCGCGCGGGGTCGGCGACTTGCCGGGGGCGCACGCCGATGGAGGTGGACTCCACGCTGATGGCCATTTCCCGCCCCCGGGCGTCGTAGATCACCCCCCGCTTTCCCCGGATGGTCTGGGTGCCCTGGACCTGGCGGGCCGCCTTCTGGGCCAGCCAGTCGCCGCGGAAAACGTGCAGGTGGACCGTTCGGGCGGCGATGGCGAGCATCGCCAGCAGAAAGAGCCCCCCCAGGACGGCTACCCGGCGATTGAGACGCTCTTTCTCAATAGGATTCATTCAGAACGATGAGCTGCTTCTGGTAGGCGGCGGGAATGACGAGCCCGATGTCACGGCGGGCGATGGTGGCGACCCGTTCCGGGGTGCGCAGCCGTTCAAGCTCGATTTTGAGGGTATTCTGGACCGAAAGCTGACGCTGGTAGACGACGTTTTGTTCGGAAATTTCGTAGCCCGCGTGGATGCTTTGCACCCGGCACCAAGTATAGGCCAGCAACTGCCCCACGAAAAGGGTCAGAAGCAGCGTCCAGGCGCCCATCAGTTTGAGATCACACCTTCCACTCCGTTCCGATTTCACCGCGACGGCTCCAGATCTTCGGCCCCGGGGCCGATGGATTCGGGGATTGGGCGTTTTTCCGCGGCCCGCAGTTTGGCGCTGCGGGCCATGGGATTCCGGGCGATTTCGGCGGCGTCGGGCCGCAATACCCGGGGGGTCAAATTCCGAAGGGCGGCCCGGCCGCCGCAAGTGCAAACCGGAAAAGCGGACGGGCAGACGCAGGCCCGGGAGGCGTCCCGGATGCGGTGCTTCACGATGCGGTCTTCCAGGGAGTGAAAGGTCAGCACGCAAACTCGTCCGCCGGGAAGCAGCATATCGGGCGCCCCTTCCATAAATTCCTCCAGCAACTCAAGCTCCCGGTTGACCGCGATCCGAAGGGCCATGAATACGCGCGTTGCCGGATGAATCCGCTCCCGGCCCGCCGGAACCGCTTCCGCGACAATCCGGGCCAGCTGTTCGCTGGTCTGAACGGGGCAGGCGCCTCGGCGCCGGACCAGCGCCTTGGCGATTCGACGGGCGAACCGTTCTTCCCCCAGGTCGCGAAACAGGGCGGAAAGCTCGTCGACCCCCAACTCGTTGACCAGATCGGCGGCGGTTGGACCGTCTTCGGGATTCATCCGCATGTCCAGCGGTTCGTCCCGGCGGAGGCTGAAGCCGCGCCCGCTCCCTTCCAACTGGTAGAGGGACAGCCCCAGGTCGGCGACGATGCCGTCCACCCCCGACCGGCCGGTTTCCGCGAGAAACCGGGGAAGCGCGGTAAAGACCCCGTGGAATAGATCGACGCGCGAACGATATCGCGCCAGAACGATTTCGGCGTTTCGAAGGGCGGCGGGATCGCGATCGACGGCCAGCAGCCGCCCGTCCGGGGAGGATCGCTCCAGCACCGCGCGGGCGTGGCCGCCGCCGCCAAGGGTGACGTCGGCATATACGCCGCCGGCGCGCGGTTCCAGAATCTCGAGAATTTCCGAGACCATGATCGGGGCGTGGCGAAAATCTCCGCCCGCCCGGGGCGCCATCCGCAACGGCTCGGCGGGCGCCGATTGTCTGGTTTTCCGTCGACGTCCCACCGCGGGAACTCCGCTTGATTTCAGAAATGAGGATTGCCTGTCGTTGACCTTCCCGACGCCTCGGGTTCGTCAAGGAAACAAAATTATCCTGTTTCCCGGCGAAGTGTCAAGAAAAACCAAATAATTATCCATCTTCCAGGATATATTGCAGTTGTCGGACCGCGGCATCCAGGCTCATGCGAAGGGCGCCCAGGGAAACCGATTCGTCAAAAAGCACCACCAGGACCAGCTCCTCGGTAATCTGGCAGACCTGGAGGTTTTCTCTTTCCCCCTTGTGGAGCAACATGCTGAAGCCGCTTTCGCCCAAAATTCGGGCCATGGCGCTCATGGCGGAAAAATTGGCGGCGGCCAGGGCGGCCAGGGCGTACAAATCTCCGCCGAAACGGTTTTCTCCGCATCGCATCAGGATGTTCCCCACGTCGTCCACCAGAAGGACCATATCCACTCCCAGATGAGAGACGGCGTCGGAAACCACCCGTTCGGCCTGGTCCAACTGCCGGTCCGCCATGCCGCATCCGCCCACCAGGGTATGCTCGCTGCACATGATCGCCATCGGATTTTCATTCACCTTTCCAACCATCCCCATTTGTCCCCGCGGCATCAGGCGTTCCCCCTCGTTTTTGGCGTATGGGTTTTCGGCGTACGGGTTTTCGGCGCTCGAACGCAGGGGCGCGGGAACCCGGCGCCCGGCCGCTTTTCCGTCCCGGGGGACGGCGCGCCGGCCGTCCTCATCTCTTGAACCAGCGATCGAATGAACGGCGACTCGATTTTGGGGCTGAGATAATATTCATCCCTGCAGACCGCTCGGATGGCGTCCAGCAGGTTGGGGGTCAAGGTCGGCTTGAGAACATAAGCCCGGGCGCCTGCGGTAAACGCCTGGTACAGATAGGCGTCGTTTTTGTAAATCGACAAAGCCACCGTCCGGGTGTCAAACCCCGCTTCCGCGACCCAGCGGATCACCTCCAGACCGCTGCCGCCGGGCATGGCGATGTCGAGCACCGCGACGTCCGGCCGAAGCCGACGGATCAGCCGGGCCGCCGTGGCGCCGTCGGCGGCTTCGGCGACCACTTCCAGGCCGGGTTCGGCTTCCAAAACCCGCCGCACCCCGGTCCGGACCATATCATGGTCGTCCGCGATCACAATCCGAATATTCCCCATTCAGCACCCTCAAACCATCGGCAAGGCCATTGCGAAAAAATCCATGCCGCAGCCCGAAAGCGACGGGTTCGGATTTTTTATGCAAATGGCCCAGCCATTCAAGAACCATTTCACGCCCTTTTCAGGGTATCCTTTAAAGAATCAAAGCATTTGGATCAATTGGGCATCGGGGGTAATCCAGGGTAGCAAATCCCTACTTGGGATAAAACGGACGAATTCGGCGGGAAAACAAAGAAAAGGGAGGAAGAAAGAACGGCGGAGAAGCCGCCCCGATCGCTCTTCATCGGCCCTTCGAACGAGGGAGGAGCGGAGGCGCGGGGGACCGCCATCCCCAAAGCCGGCGGCGGGGTGAAATTTCGGATGGAGGATCATTTTCCGAGGCGGGCTCGGGATTCGGAGCGCGGGCCCTCCCCGGCGGAAAGGCGATTATTCTTCCCAGAGTTCGGGACCAATGATGCCGATCTTGATGGCGTATTTCACCATGGAAACCATGTTGTGGATATCGAGCTTTTTCATGGTATTGGCCCGGTGCTTCTCCACGGTTTTGGAGCTGATGCACAAAATGTCGGCGATTTCGGCGGAGGACTTGCCCTCCACCAGCAACCGAAACACCTGCTGTTCCCGATCCGAGAGGAGGTCGTAGCCGCTGACCGGCGGCCGGTCGTCGCGGCTCTTGAGGAAAGCGGTAATAATTTTGGAATTAATCTTTGAACTAAGAAAATACTCTCCCTTGTGCACCGTCCGGATGGCTTCGAGCACCTCGCTGGTGGGCGACGCCTTGAGGACGTACCCATGGGCGCCGGCGGCCAGCGCCTGGTGGACGTAGGCGTCCTTCCGATGCATGGAAAGAATCACCACCTCGGTTTCCGGCACCGCGTCCTTGATCAGGGTGATGGCCTCCAGCCCGTTGAGATTGGGCATCTGGATGTCCACCAGCGCCACGTCGGGTTTGCCGCTCTTCACCTTTTTGACCACCTGAAGCCCGTCGGTGGCCTGCCCGACCACGGTCATGTCGGACTGCTCGTCGAGCAGATTATGCAACCCCTCCCGAACCACCGCGTGGTCGTCCGCGATCATTACCCGGATTTTGTTCATGCCTGTCCCCTTCTTTCATGATCGGAAGCTCGACGCGAACGGTCGTCCCCTTGTCCGGCACGGACCGAATGTCCAGCGTGCCGTCCATGGAAACCGCCCGCTCGCGCATTCCGATGATGCCGATCCCCGCCGACCGCTGGTTCGGCGTAAACCCGACCCCGTCGTCCTGCACCAGAAGAATCACTTGGGGATAGCTATTGGTCAGCCGTACCCCCACATGGGCGGCCCGTGCGTGTTTCACCACGTTGTTGAGGCTTTCCTGGAAAATCCGATAGAGCGCCAGTTCCTTTTCCGGAGGGAACCGCTTTTTCATTCCCACGGCCTGGAAGTCGGTCCGAATGGTCGGGTGGCGCTCGGAAAACTCCTTGAGATACCATTCGATGGTGGGCACCAAGCCCAAATCGTCCAGCAGGTCCGGCCGCAGGTCCGACGAAATGGAACGAATCTTGTCGCCGAGCTGTTCGATGAGATCGATCAGCTCCGCGATGTTCCGCTTTTGGTCGACCATCTCCTCGGGCATGGATTTCCATAACGATTCCACGCCCATGTGGAGGGCCGCCAAGGTCTGGCCGAATTCGTCGTGAAGGTCCTGGGCCAGGTTTTTCTGGGCGTCCTCGATGCCGGTCATGAGCTTTCGGGAGAGACGACGAATCTCCCGCTCGGCCCGCTCCCGCTCGGTGATTTCCCGCTCCAGCCGCTGGTTGGCGGCGGCCAGCTCGATGGAATGGCGCTTTTCCAGATCGTTGATCTTCTGAAGCGCCTCCACCATTTTGTTGTAGGAATCGGCGATCAGTGCCGATTCCTCGCCGTCGGCTTCCAGGAAAAACGGGGGATCGGGCAGCGCCAGGGTTTCGGCTTCCAGGTCGGCCGACGCATCGATCAGCGCGTCTTCGTCGTCCAGCACGTCGGCCTGGGCCAGCGCGTCGAACAGGGAATCCGG
>JBKHDD010000057.1:0-25419 GCA_046541515.1 Desulfococcaceae bacterium | reverse complement strand
GGCGACCTCGACGCGCCCTTCGCCGAACAGGTCTACTGCGGCGGCGCGCTTGCGGCGGAAAACGGTCGTCCCGCAGACGAAATATCCTGGCCCGCGGCCGCCGAAGCGCCTGGGGCCATGAACGTTTCTCCGGAAACGGTGTCGTTTGAGATCCCGGCCGAGGGACCCCGGGTCCGTTGCATCGGCATCGTTCCGGATCAGATCGTCACGGAGCACCTTGCCCTGGACGCCGCGATTCGCGACGGGAAGGCCGTGGCCGACCCCGCCCGGGACCTGCTGAAGATCGCGGTGGTGGAGCGATACAGCGGGAAAAGCCGAACCGGTCGCGCTTTCGTGAAGGGACTGGGACTTCGGAAAGGGGCTCTGGCGTCCACGGTGGCGCACGATTCCCACAATATCGTGGTCGCCGGGGCGGACGACGGCGACATGAAGGCGGCCCTTTCCGCCGTGGTCCGCATGGGCGGCGGGATGGTCGTGGTCGCCGACGGCGAAGTCCGCGCCCAACTCCCCCTGCCCATCGCCGGCCTCATGTCGCCCGAGCCCATGGAAACCGTCCGCCAAAAACTCGACGCCCTCATCGCCGCCGCCCACGAACTGGGCTCGACCCTCCACGATCCCTTCATGACCCTGGGCTTTCTGGCCCTGCCGGTGATTCCCTCGCTGAAACTGACGGATCGGGGGCTGGTGGATGTGGAGGGGTTTGAGCGGGTGGGGTTGTTTGCGGGGTGAGAAGGAAAGCGGCAAAATTTCGGCACTATTTTACAAAAAATGTCCTTCCTTTCGTTTGGTTGATTAACTGTGAAATGGATTGGAGTATAAATATTATGGAAGGATAATTTTTTTGCGGAATGGGAACGATATTTGCTTGGAAAATTGATGTGCTTCGGGAGCTTGGTTTTTTTTCTGATTTTTAGAAAGAGAGGAGGGCGATAGTGGTTAAAAGATACGGGCTTTGTTTTCTTGCAATATTGTTGATTTCCGGTTTCTCTTATCCCGTAACGGCTCAAAATTTATCCGATTCTTTTTGGATCAATCCGGCTTATCGCGGACTCGTCGATCCGGAAGATTTGAATTTTCCGAGCCATTCAACACGATCTTCCAGACAGTACACATGCACTTCCTATGATTGTCTCGTTGATTATTTGCGGCAGAATTATCAATCTCGAAACGATCATCTTCAAATTACCATTCAGTGGAATTTCCAAGCCAACGATGCGGAGGGAATTGTTTTGCAGGCGATGGAAGATGCGCGAACTGGGAATGATTATCTCAAATATTCCATTGTGGGAAAATCGTGGCAACCCATCTATCTTTCAAGCGGAAATGCGACCTATTCATTGGGTTTCACTTATGTGGCCACCTATTCGCAAGAAGAGCAGGTCAACCAAAGGGTCGATGAAATACTTGAGACCATAATAACTTCAGGCATGAATGATGAAGAAAAAGAAAAGGCGATCCATGATTGGATCGCTAACCATGTGGAATACGATTATTCCAAAGAGGAAAGAAGCGCGTATTCCGCTTTGTTTCTGGGGAAGACGGTATGTCAAGGGTACTCGTTGCTTATGTACAAAATGCTTGAAGAATCTGGGGTTCCGGCGCGAATCGTCAACAGCGAGGCGATGGATCATGCGTGGAATATGGTTTATCTGTGCGGGAATTGGTATCATGTTGATGTGACTTGGGCCGATCAAAAAACTTTTATTTATTACGGTTTTTACAATTTGTCGGACGCTGAAATGGAGCGGGGAGATGACCCCCATTTTGGTTGGAGAGATGACGTTCCGGATGCCCCGGTGGCGCCGATCAGTTACGTCGAAGGCGTTTGCGAGGGCGGGATCGGAAAATTGATTTGGGCAACATCCAAATCGGAGGCGGTCTCTTTGGCGTTGGCGCAGGGGAAAAGCATATTGCTGATGGCTGGAAGACCTACGTGCCCCAATTGCCAATACATGAAGGAGACCGTTTGCGAAAGCAATGATCCGCCAATCCGCGATGCGATACTGAACGGATTCATCCCTTGGTTTTGTGACGTAGATGAAAGCACGGAATGGTATCCGTATGCTTCGGGGCTCGGCTCGTTTACTCTCCCTTTGATTTGCCGAATCGATCCCGCCAATCCCGATCAATATTTGGATAGAACGACCAGCATACAGCAGGCCAGTGATTTTTACGAACGCCTTCGAAGTGGAGCGTTTGAAAAAGGCGACGTGAACCATCGGGATGGAGTCAACTTGGAGGACGCCGTTCTCGCACTCCAGGCGGCGGTTGGCGTGTCTTCCGGCGATGTCTTCACGGACGCGGATGTGAACGGCGACGACCGAATCGGAATCATCGACGCGATCTACGTTCTTCAGAAAGTGGCGCGGCTCCGCCAATAATTCGGCCGCGTTCTTTCATTCCCGCAAATCGCCAACCTGTCCGCAATCCATGCCCGCCGGGTTCACCGCGAACCCGGCGGCCTTTCACCTTGCTTTTCCCGCCAAAATTCCCTACCTTCGCCACAGGCCAACAATGACAATCCCACCGAAGGAAATGGATATTCCCATGAAGGTTGACGGAAAAGACATGCGACCCATCTGGCTTGGCGAAGACGGCCGGACCGTCCAGGTAATCGACCAGCGGATGCTGCCGCACGAAATGATAATTGCCGATCTGGAAAATTTGGACGACATCATCCGCGCCATCCAGGAAATGTATGTCCGCGGCGCCCCGCTCATTGGCGCGACCGCCGCCTGGGGCGTGTTTCTCATCGTGACCAACGCTCCGGCGGACCCCGTTCCCCAGGAATACCTGGTGCGGGAGTTCGAACGGCTCAAGGCGGCCCGGCCCACGGCGGTGAACCTGGCCTGGGCGGTGGATTTCCTCGCGCCCCGGGTCCTGGAGGGCCGGAACCGCGCCGAGATGATAAAGATCGCCCGGCGCGGCGCGGAGGAGGTGGCGGAGATGGAGGCGGAGAACTGCCGCCTCATCGGCGACCACGGCCTGCCGCTGATTCGGGCGCTCGGCGAGAAAAAGAACGGCGGCACGGTCCACCTGCTCACCCATTGCAACGCCGGCTGGCTTGCCTGCGTGGAGTGGGGGACGGCCACCGCGCCGATGTACGCCGCCCACGCGGCGGGCATCGACATCCACGTCTGGGTGGACGAAACCCGGCCGCTGAATCAGGGCGCGCGGCTGACCGCCTGGGAACTGGGCAAAGCCGGGATCGCCCACACCGTGATCACCGACAACGCCGGCGGTCACCTGATGCAGCACGGGCTGGTGGACATGGTCGTCACCGGCACCGACCGCACCACCCACACCGGCGACGTGGCCAACAAAATCGGCACCTATCTCAAGGCGCTGGCGGCCCGGGACAACGACGTTCCGTTCTACGTGGCCCTGCCGTCCACCACCTTCGACTGGACATTGCGCGACGGCGTGGCGGAAATCCCCATCGAGGAACGGAATCCGGACGAAATTCGCTTCATCCAGGGCCGGGACGCCGACGGCGCGGTCCGCAGCGTGCTGGTGCCGCCGGAATCCAGCCCGGCCGGCAATTTCGCCTTCGACGTGACCCCGGCGCGGCTGGTGACCGGCTTCATCACCGAACGCGGCGTCTGCTCGGCCAACGAGGCGGACATCCGGCGGCTGTTTCCCGATCGGTAGGCAGATTGGCCGAAATATCCCTGCTGCGTCCAAGAGCGGCGACGGTGCCCGTCCCGATTCGACGAGTGCAACTCGTCGCTCCCAGGGTGTACGCCGAATTCCCGAATTCCAGCGACCCGAACATGTTCGAAAGGTTTCCATGCTGACCGACCTGGAAAAAAAAGTGATCGCGGCCGTGCAGGGCGACATCCCCGTCGTCGAGCGGCCCTTCGAGGCCATCGCCCGTCGAATCGGGGCGAGCGAAGACGAAGTGATCGACACTCTCCAATCCCTTCGGGACCGGGGCGTCCTGCGCCGCTTCGGGGCCACCCTCAAGCACCAGCGCTCCGGCTACAAGGCCAACGCGATGATGGCCTGGCGGATTCCCGAGGATCGGATCGAGCGGGTGGGGGAGACCGTGGCCGGATTTTCGGAGGTGACCCACTGCTATCGGCGAGACCCCGCCGGCGATTGGCCCTACAATTTGTACAGCATGATCCACGCCCGGGACGAGGCGGGCTGCTTCGAGATCGCCCGGCGGATGTCCGCCGCCGTGGGCGAAACTGATTATAAACTCCTTTTCAGCCGCCGAGAGCTGAAAAAAACCTCCATGCAGTATTTCCCCGACATGCTTCCCGGCCATCTGGAGGACGGATCGCCGACGCCGTGAGCCCAGACCGGCCGAGGCTGCTGCTGGTCAACCCCTGGATTCACGATTTCGCCGCCTACGATTTCTGGGCCCGGCCCCTGGGTCTGCTGACCCTGGCCGGGCTCTTCCGGGATCATGGCTTCCGCGTCCGCTATCTGGACTGCCTGGATCGCTTCCATCCCCGGGGGTCTCGCCCCGATCCCCGCGCCCGCCACGGCCGGGGCCCCCTCCACAAGTCCGAGATTCCCGTCCCGGACGTTCTTCGCGGGGTTCCCCGCCGCTTTCGCCGCTACGGGGTTGAACCGGACTGGTTCGACGCCGATCTCCGGGCCGAATCCCGCCCCGATCTCATCCTCGTCACCTCGATCATGACCTACTGGTATCCCGGCGTCCGGGAAACCATCGACCATCTGCGCCGGGCCTTTCCGGAAACGCCGATTCTGCTCGGCGGAATCTACGCCACCTTGCTGCCGGAACACGCGTCCACTCTCGGCGCGGACAGGATCGTCGTCGGGGGCGATTTCGGGGAAATTTTGCGAATCGCCGGGGAGATGACCGGCTTCCGCCCCGCGCTTCAAACCGATCCCCACCGGATGGACACCTGGCCCCGCCCCGCCCTGGAGCGTCAGCGGGAAATCCCATTCGCCCCCTTGCTGACGGCGATCGGCTGCCCCTTCCGCTGCGCCTACTGCGCGTCCGACCGCCTCGCCCCCCGCTGTCTCCGCCGCTCCCCGGAACACATCCTGGAGGAAATCCGCTTCTGGCACGAACGCTGCGGCGTCCGAGACTTCGTCTTCTACGACGACGCCCTCCTGCTAAACGCCGAGCGCCACGCGTATCCGTTGCTGGAAAGCGTCATTTGCGCGGAGCTGCCCATCCGATTCCACACGCCCAACGCCGTCCACATCCGGGAAATCGACGGTCGGATGGCGGAAATGCTGTTTCGGTCGGGATTTCACACCCTGCGATTGGGGCTGGAAACGGCGGCGTTCGAGGAACGATCCGAGCTGGACCGGAAGGTGACGGAGGCGGAATTCGGGCGGAGCGTGGCGGCGCTAAAGCGGGCGGGATTTCCGCGAGAGCGGGTGGGGGCCTATCTGCTGGCGGGACTGCCGGGCCAAAGCGTCGAGGCGGTGGAAGCGTCGATTCGGGTCGTCCGGGAAGCGGAAATCACGCCGGTCCCCGCCTGGTACACGCCGATCCCGGGCACGCCGCTTTGGCCCGCCGCCGCGGCCGCGTCCCGGTACGATCTGGAATCCGATCCCCTCCTGACCAACAACGCCTTGGTTCCCTGCTGGCCGGAATTTTCCTGGGACGTGCTGACCCGGCTGAAAACCCTGGCCCAGGCCGGGTAGCCCGCGTTTACGGCGATTCGGGGAGAAGCCCGGCCCCGGGGTTCGACGGACGGCCCGCCTCCCCCTTAAACGCGGGCACGGAAAACTCCCCGCTGGAGACCCGAAGCGCCCGGCGTGGCGGGAAAAGGCCGCTATGGCGATTCCGTCTCAGCGACAATCGCGGCCCGTCTTGGGGAGTCCCGTTCCCCGGGGCGTCCGCCATCGGCCCCTCCGACGGGAAGAGCCGAGTGCGCAAGTCCAGCCAGTCGTCCAGGTCCCGGATGGTCTGGTTCAGTTGATACCGGCCGTCGGCGAAGACGCCGTAATCCCCGCCGCCGGCCATGGCCGAGGCGAAGCGGATGGTGTTGCCGTAAAACAGCCAGGCGTCGCTCCACATCCGCTCCACCGATTCGTCGAACGGATTTTCTCCCTGGGCGATCCCTTTGGCGTATCCCCGGGACCAGATGTCGTTCATGATTTGGGTGGCGGTTCGGATGGCGGCGTTGCTGGTGCGGATGGTGTTTTCGAACCGGTCCCAGTGGCCGGTGACCCAGTCGGCGTGGTGGCAGCCGAGGCAGACGGCCTGCATGGTCTCCGTCCGCCGGGCCTGCTCGGCCGGGGTGATCAGGTGTTCCGTTGCGAAGGTCCCGTCCAGGCTGGTGGGCAGGGGCAGCCCTTCCCGGTTCCGGATGGTGGTGGTGTCGGGATTGGCCGGATGGGGATGGGCGTAGATTAGCCCGAAAATCCGCCAGGGCAGGCGGCCGCTCATGCGGTGGGTCCGCTCCGCCACCACGGCGCCGTCGGTGTTGACCACCAGACTGATGTGGCAGGTTGCGCAGGTGGGCGCGTTGAAGTCGGCCCCTGCGGTCCAGGGCACCTTGCGAAAATCCCAGTCGTCCCCGTGGCTGGAATAGAGATTGCCGTGCTTGCTGGCGGAATAGACCTTGTAGGCCGGGACGTCGGGGCCGACGTGGCATTTTTTGCAGGTGTGGGGCTTGCGGGCGGTTTCGATGGAAAACAGGTGGCGGGTGTGGCAGGCGGCGCAGGAGCCCCGGCTCCCGTCGGGATTGATCCGGCCCGCGCCCTGGTTGGGCCAGCCGTCGATTTTGGGAAACATCATTTCGCCCATCATGGTGTCCCGGGTGGTCATTCCCCGAACGGTCAGTCGCGTGCCGTGGCAGTGCAGACAACCTTCGGCGCGGGTGGCGGCCGACGGCGGGTTCTGGACCACCCGGCCCTCGGCGCGGACCGGCGAACCCAGCACCGCCTCCTCCAGTTGCCGATACACCGGATTCCGGGTCAGGTTGCCGTGGGCGTGGGACATCAGGTTTTCGCCGTACTGCGCCGCCTCGTCCACATGGCAGACGGCGCAATCGTCGGGCGATACCACGACGTGGATGGCGGCCCCGACGTGGTCGAAGGTGTCGGCGTGGGCCTCGGGCCGAAGGGTATGGCATTCGGCGCAGCCCACCGAGGTTTTGGCCAATTCCTCCGGCACCGATTCGGCGGAGACCTTGCGGGCCAGGCCCGTCACTTTCAGCGCGGTTTCGGGGGCGACCTCGGCATGGCGGCTTTTCCGCCAGTCGGCCACGATTCCCGGATGGAGCGAGGCGTGGCAGGCCAGACATTCTTCGGTGGCCTCGCTGACGGGGGCCCGTGCGGCGAACGCGGCGGAGGGAAACAACAGAAGGTGAAAGAGAAAAAGAAAGGGCAGGAGGCCCGGGATGCGATCCATGAACCCTCCATGGCGGCGCGCGTCATGCGCGGGGAAAATAAAAAGCTCCCGGAAGGGCCGGCAAGTCAGGCCGTTCCGGGTGGCAATCGGACAGGGGCGTCCCGAGGGACCGACATTCCGTTCGGAATCCCCCAGGGACGACGGGAGGGAGCCGGTGCGGTGTTCCGGCGCGGTCCGAAAGCATTCCGCGGGGAATGGGGGCCGCGGCCCGCGACGGCTATCCGGCGGATTCCTTCGCCTCGGCCTCTTCGGGGTCCTCCCCGCCGAGGAGGCTTTCAAACTGAATATGGACGGCGTAGTCTTCTCCGGCCATGTGGGATACGCCGATGACGCGGCCCACATGTTTGATCCGAATTTTGGGGCTTCCCTTGGACATCATCATTTCCACGCCGAGGGCCGGCCCCAGGGCGGAGGGGAAGTCGAGCAGCATTTCCAGGTCCCGACCGAGGAGCAGACTGGTGTTTTTGCGATTGGGGCTCCGAATGCCAAAGGAAATGCCGCCCACCGAAATGTCCCGGAGATTGCCTTTGAACAGTTTGCCGGTGGCGGACCCGCCCGGACCGAGCAGTTGCACGTCCACCACGCCGGCGACGGGAAATCGTTCCTGGTTTCGGCGTTCCAGCCCCTTGTTCTGGATAATGTCCCGAATCCGTTCCCGGCGAAGACAGTAATCGTGGATTTTGGATTCCAGGGCGGGGAAGGGCTCCCGCCATTTTTCAAGCATTTTTCGATCCAAGTGGCTGATCCGGCACTGGCTCAGGGCCACCAGGGAGGTGGTGCAAACGCTGACGCCGAAAAAGGTTTCCTCGCCCACGATGTCGCCCTTGCCCACCGTTTTGAGCAGATTTTCCCGTTCTCCCGAAAGAAATATTTGCTTAAGTTGCCCCCGATGCACGAAAAAAAGGCGGCTTTCCGGCTCGCCCTGCTGGAAGACGGTTTCGTCGGCCCGAAGGTCGGTTTCCTCCAGGGCCTCGTAGAGCGCGTCGGATTCTTCCGGCGTCAGAGTGTCGTACAAGTCGGGCCAAATGCCCAGATGATCGGCGTCCACCTCCACCTTGGGCGCCCCCCGTTCCTGTTCGATGATCTCTCCGGCCTGGATGATTTCGGTGAGGGCGAGCCCGTCCAGCTCCACCAGCTGCTGCCGCAGGATTTCGGCCCGATCGAAGTCGCCGGCCCGGGCGGCCTCGCGGATGGCGCCCATGAGCATGTCGACGACGTTTTCCTCCACCGTGTCGTTGTTTCGCTGAACGACGCGTTCGCCCATGGCGGCGGGAAGGGTGAGGTCGGTTGTGATCACTTCCGGGGTTTTGGGCTGGGCCGCCCGGGCCCCGGGGAGGATCAGCTTCTGGCCGGGCAGGGACACCTTGGATTCCGGGGGGTTTTCGGCGGACTCGGCCCGGCCGATGTTGGCCAGGGCATGGGCGGCGGCCTCCCGGACGCCATCCGGAAAGGAGCGCAGCCCCAGCAGCCCCTTTTGGCCGGCGATATTGCTGAGCAGCGGCACGGCCTCTTCCGAGCCGATGCGGCCCAGGGCGGTGCAGATTTTTTCCTGCAGACGATCGCTGACCTTGGTGGAAAAAAAGGATTTGCCGCCTTCGATCAGTTCCATCAGGGGCCGCGCCGCCGGTTTGTGGCCCAGAGCCCCCAGCATGTCCACGATATTGAGCCGAAGTCGGTCGTCGGCGTCTTTCAAGGCGCCGATCAAAACGTCGCCGCGTCGGTCGCCGCCGATGTTGTAAATGCTGTTCAGGGTTTCCCGGCGAACGCGAAAATCTTCGTGCTTCAGCAGGGGCACCAGCACCCGCAGGTGGTTTTCCGTGCCGACCTTTCCCAGCATCAGAATCAAATTGCGGAGGTAGTACCACGAGCCGCCTTTTTGAATTCGCCGAATCAGGGCCTGGGGCGCCGGTGTCCCGATTTCGGAAAGCACGTGAAGAATCCGGACCCGCACGGTCATGTCCCGGCTTTCCTCAAGTAGATCCAATAGCCGATCCATGGAGGCCTCGCCCAGCAGGCCCAAGAGCCGAATGGCCTGCCGGCGGTGTTCTTCGGCGCCCGACTGAAACTCCTCGATCAAGAGGTCCAGGATCTCGTTGCTGGCGATCTCGCGAAGGGCTTCCTCGACCGTTTCCCGAACCGCGGGATCGGGATGTCCCTCCAGGTAGCGAATGCGATGGAAGGTTTCCAGCAGGGCGTCGCTTTCCTCGAAGACCTCGGCCCGGATCAGCTCTCGGGCCAGATCCCGCAGAAGATGAACCATGTTCCGATAGGCTTCCGAGAGTTCGGTTTCCTTCTGCAGCCAGTTTAGCCAGAACGGCGCGGCCTCGGCCATGGGCGCCAGCCGGCCGTCGGCCAGGAGCGGCTTTCCCGCGGCGACCAGGGCCTCGGCGGCTTTTTCCCGGGTTTCCGGCTGGGGGGCCCTCAGACCGGTGGACAGCTTTTCCAGCAGGGTCCCAATGGTTCGGCTTTTGCCGGCGGCCACGAGCTGCTTGGCGTAATCCGGAAGGGCCTCGGTGAATTCCGGTTCCATAAAGGGGCTCATTTCTCCTCGGAAAACCCGCGTCAGGCCGTCCTTGAGCAGAGCCATCCGGCGCTCCCGTCTATTTCGTTCCTCTGTTTGGCGGTGGCGAATCCGCTCCCGCAACCGCCGGCCTTTGCCGGATTTCATCAGGTAGCGGTAGGCCTGGGTCGCCGGGTCGTCCGCCGCGTTTTCATCGCCCATTTGGAGGATGTGCGCGGCGATGCGTTCAAATTTTTCGTCGTCCAGGGCGTCGATCACGGCGTCGAACAGGATTTCGCTGAAGGCGCCCTCGGCTTCCTGGGTAAGAATCAGCGCCATCACCTCTTCTTCCATCTCCACGATGGCGGCGGCCAGCTCCCGCGCCACTTTTTCCCGGTTGACTTCGTCCGAGATGTCGTCCAGGGTCCGGATCATGTGGCCGACAACCTCCGAGAGCCTGTGATAGGAGGTTTCTCCCTTTTGGCGCATGATGTGGGTCATGCCGGCCTGGAAGACGCGGGTCACCCATTTCGGGTCCTTGGCCATTTCCCGAATTGTTTCAAAATCGGCTTTGGACAGTTCCCCGACGCCGGTGAGATACTTGACGATGTCCTCGTCCCGCACCCCAATCCCCGCCACGATCTGCTGGTCCTTGTCGACCACCACGTAGACCTTGTGGTCCATCAGGATGTTGGGCAGTTTCTCCCGTCCGACCACCTCCTGCAACCCGCCTTCGGCCTCCACGTCCGATGGATTCCGGCTGATGATTTGCAAAAACTTTTTTAGTTCGGACCGGGTGAGTTTTTGTTCGAAGGCGACGCTTTTTATGCCGAAGCGATCGAGGAGTTCCATCAGGGTGGCGGCCTGCGGGTGCCGTTTCTGATCGGATTCGTCGAAAACATTGCCGCAAATGACGAAATTGCTCCCGGATTCGGCCAGAATGACCGATTTTTCCTCGTCCAGAATCTGGGCAAGCAATTGATGAACGCGGTCCACGGTGTTCCGGATGATGGCGCTGCTGGGGGGATACAGCCGGATGTTGGTCACGGCGACGTTCATCACGGTGATGGCGTCGATGGCTTTCTTGAAAAGGGCGGGATTGGCCATGGGGTACCCGGAAGCTGAAGTTCGGTAAGCGGTTTTGGGATGATTATCCCGAAAAGAGCGGATGCATCTTGGTTATAACCGCTATGGACGGCCAGATAAAGGAAAAAATCTTTAATTCAATCCAGCCGTCCCCTTTCGATGGAAATGCCGCGCGCCAAGCCTTCTCCCCGCAGTTCAAGGCATCCCCCGGGATCAATCTTTCCCCTTGGAACCGCTTCTCCCCCGTTTTCACGGGGTTTTCTTTGGAAATTTGCACAAATCGCGTATTGGTTTTGGGGATTCGGCGAAATATGGTATGGATCGTATCATCCTTTTTGCTCGGTCGCTTCATCGGGCGATCCCCGACCTTTCTTCCGGAACCCATCCCAACGGAATTTCCTGAATCCATGAAGCCTTTCTGGAAAAAAATCCTGATCGGATTTGGAACCGCCGTCGGCCTGCTGTTTCTGCTGATCGTCGGCCTCTTGTTTTACATCCAGACGGATTCGGCCCACCGAATCGTCCGGAACCGGCTGAACGCCGCCATTCCCGGGACGGTTTCCTGGGAGCGGCTGGAGTTGTCCGTCTTCCGGGGCCGTCTGGAGATCGTCGGGCTTCGGGTGGCCGATCCCGAGGAGGCCGAAGTCGCTGTCGCCGATCGCGTCGGGGTGAATCTGGCCTGGGCCGCGTTGCCGGGCGGCACGGTCCGGGTCCAGGAGGCGCGGCTGGTATCGCCCCGGGTCGATTTGCGCCCCGGTCCGAACGGCCGGTTGAATCTGATCCGGGCCTTCGTGCCGCCCGGACCGCCCGCCGAGGAAACACCCAAGGAAGGCGGCGCCCCGCCCGTCAACGTCCGGGTGGACGAATTGGTTCTGGCCGACGGCCGTTTCGCCTACGTCGCCCCGTCCGCGGAAGGCTCCGGGGAAAAAGCGGACCGACTGACGCTCCGGGGGATCGGGCTGGAGGGCCGAGGCATCAATTTGAAGGAGCGCCGGGGAACGGTGAAGCTGAGCGTGGACGGCGGCGAGGTGGACATGGCCGGCGTGACCGCCTCGCTGGAGAAGCTGGCTCTCGACGTCGGGGTGAAAGGCGACCGGATTGAACCGCTGGAACTCGAAATCCGCGCCGACGGACCCGCCTTGACCGTCTCCGGTTCGGCGAGCGATCTCTCCGGAACCCCGACGCTGGACGGAACCTTGGAACTTTCGGCCGATCTGGCGGCGGTGGCGAGGCTGGTCGGACTTGGAACCGAGCTGTCCGGACCGGTCGCCGTAAAACTGGTCGCTTCCGGCGCCGCGACGGCCCCGGAAGCCGATCTGACCCTTTCCTACGGCGGCGGCGCCTTGGCCGGAACGGCGGTGGATTCCCTGGAACTCCGGGCCAAGCTGTCCGACCGGCGGCTGACGATTTCCCGGCTGACCGCGGCCGCGCCCGGGGCCGATCTGGACCTGACCGGGAGCGCCGACCTGGCCGAGGCTTTCGCCGGCGGCCTGATCGCCGCGCCCACAGATTTGTCCGCGCTCACCTACGACGCGAAGATCGACGAAGCCGCCGTTCGGTTCGCGGAACTGCTTCCCCAGAGCGGAATGGGCGGAACGGTCCGTCTCCAGGGCACGGCGTCCGGTCAAGGGGTATCGCCGAAGAACCTTCGCGCCGAAGCGGACCTGACGGCCGCCGCCGAAGGTTTCTCGGTGGGAGAAACGGTGTCGCCGCTGGACGCCGACCTGGATCTCATGGCTTCCCTGAGGGACGGAACCGTTACCGCCAAAACCCTGTCGCTGCGGGTCGCCGAGGCGACGCTCTCCGTCACCGGCGACTATCGGCTGGCCGACCGATCCGCCGACGCCGAAGTTCGATTGACCGCCCCCGACCTGGCCGCGCTGCTGTCTCCGGTCGGCGTCGCCCAACTGGCCGGTTCCGCAAACCTGACCGCCCAAGTCGCCGGGGACGTGATGAAGCCGAATCTCGATCTGACCCTTTCGGGCGCGTCGCTGGCCTGGGACGCCATCCAGATCGGCGCGTTGGAGCTGGCGGCGGCGCGGAATCCTGAAGGCGCGGTGCGGGTGGATTCGCTGACCGTGGAAAACGCCGAGTCCCGCCTGCGGGCCGAAGGATCCCTGGAGTTGTTCCGGGGCGGCTGGGGGATCGCCGAGCGGATGCCGGCGGAGCTGACCGCGGCGCTGACCTCGGTTTCGGCCACCGACTTTTTGCCCAATCTTCCCCTGCGGGGACCGGTGAACGGCGAAATCGCCTATTCCGGCTCGTTGCTGGGACCGGACCGGGTCGGATTCTCCCTGACGGCCGACCCATTGGCCGTCGCCGAAGCCGCCATCGGTCAAGTCTCGGCGGAGGGCGAAATGGTCGATGGAACGGTTCGGCTAAGCCCGCTGACCGTGGCCAACGGAAAGAGCCGGGCTCGGCTCTCCGGGACCGCCGATCTTTTCGCCCCCGGAAGCTGGGGATTGCGCGAAGACCCCGCCTTCGATCTGGCGCTGGACGCCGACCCGATTCATCCCGGCGAATTCGTGGAGACGTTGGGCGGCGCCGCGACCCTTTCCGCCCAAATCGGCGGCACGCTTTCCGCGCCCACGGTGGACGCCGACCTGTCCGCCACCGATCTCGCCGCCGGGGATTTGCGAATCGGCGACGTCCAGGGCGATCTTCGCATGGCCGACGGCCGTCTGCGGGTGGACCCGCTCACGGTGACCAATCAACGCTCCGCGGCGCGGCTGGCGGGAACGCTTCGCCTGCTGGACCCCGAGACGCTGAAGCCGCTCGGCTCGCCCACCGCCGACCTGACCCTCGTCGCCGATCCGTTTTATCCCGGCGATTTCCGAGACGATCTCTCCGGCAAGCTGGCCCTGTCCGCCGAGATCGCCGGTCCGCTAAAGGCGCCCCAGGCGACGGCGACGCTCAACGGCGACGATCTCGCCGCGGCCGGCACGCGGATCGGGTCGCTTTCCGCCGAGGCGAGTTTCGCGGACGGCCGGCTTTCGCTGGACCCGCTGACGGTGACCAACCAGCGCTCCAAAGCCCGGCTGGTCGGCACGCTTCGCTTGCTGGACCCGGAGACGATGACGCCGCTTCAACCCCCCACCGCCGATCTGAAGCTGACGGCCGATCCCCTCCATCCCGGCGATTTCCGAGACGATCTTTCGGGAAAACTGACCCTTTCGGCCGACATCGCCGGCCCGCTGACGGCCCCCGAGGCGACGGCGACCCTCCGGGGCGACGATCTGGCGGCGGCCGGAACGCGGATCGGCGCGGTGACCGCCGAGGTCGGCTTTTCCGGCGGGGAACTGACGTTGCGGCCCCTGTCCGTGGAAAACGGGGAATCCAAACTGGAAGTCACGGGAACGGCCCAAGTTCTGGACCCGCAAACCTTGGCGCCGCTGTCCCCGCCCCGGTTCGATCTTCGGGCGGAAGGCGATCCGGTCCGGTTGGAGGATTTCGTTTCCGGCATGGAAGGCCGATTGACCCTGACCGCCGCCGCTTCGGGAACGCCGCAACGGCTTCGGGGCGCCGTATCGCTTTCCGGCGACGACCTGGATTTCGGCGCCCAGACCGTGGAATCGGTCCGGGTGGAGGCCCGGCTGGAGGACGAGCGGGTTCGGGTGGCCCCGGCGGTGCTGACCCTGCGGGAAGGCGACGCCGTTCGGGCCGACGGCTGGTATTCCCCGTCCGACGGCCGATACGACCTTCGGCTTCGCACCGACGGCGTCTCCCTGGCCGCCATCGACGCCCTGGAAGAGCGGGACCTGGAAAGCGGCCGGGTTCGGTTCGATCTGGCCGGGGCGGGGCGGGTTTCCCGACCGGCCGTTCAGGGCGACGTGGTCATCGAGGGCGTTCGGATCAACGGCGAGGATCTGGCTCCGCTGCGGCTGAATCTGGACGTCTCCGACGGCGTGGCCCGAATCACCGGCGACGCCGACTTCTCGGTGGACGCCCGCTACGATCTGGACAGCCGGGATTTTTCCGCCGACCTGCGCTTTTCCGACACCGCTCTCGGCCCCTATTTTCAGATGGCCGGCCAGTCGGAACTGGACGGCGGACTGACCGCCGCCATCACCGCCCAAGGCAACGCCGGAAATCCCCAGACCATCACCGCGGAGGTGGACGTGGACCGGCTGGACGTCTCTCGGGGCGATCTGCCGCTGATCGAGGCGCGCCCTTTCACCGCGACATTGCGGGACCGGCGGCTGGCGGTGGAGAACCTCCGCCTGGCCCTGCTGGAGGAGGGCTACCTCGCGATTTCCGGAACCGGCCGGCTGGACGGGACCCTGGACTTTCGGGCCGACGGGCGGATCCCGGTGGCCGTGGCCCGCTCCCTGGGCGTGGCGTTGGAGGAAACCGCCGGCGAGGCGACCCTGGACGCCCGGGTGACCGGTCCCGCCAATGCGCCGGACGTGGACGCCACCGTGGCCGTTTCCGAGGCGGGGCTTATCGTTCCGGGTCTCCAGCAAAAGCTGTCCGGCGTCAACGGCCGGCTGCGGCTGACCCCGCAAAAACTGACCCTGGAGAATCTGGAAGGCCGGCTGGACGAGGGGCGGTTTTCCGTCTCCGGTTCCGCCGATCTCGAAAATTTCCAGCCGACCCGATTCAACGCCGATTTGAACGCCAATCGGCTTCCCGTTTCCGTTCCCGACACCCTGGAGCTGTTGCTGAACGCCGACATCGCCCTGGAGGGCACGCCGGAGAAATCCCGGGCGAGCGGGGAACTGGCGCTTCTGGAGGGACTTTACTATCGGGACGTGGACCTGAGCCTGGTCAACGCGGCGACCCGGGAGCGGACCCGGGCCGAGCCGGCGGGCGGCGGCGGGCCGGCCCCCCCCCTGCTTTCCGGCATGGAGTTGGACATCACCGTAAAACACCGCAGCCCCTTCGTGGTGGACAACAACGTGGCGCTGCTGTCCCTGAAGCCCAACGTCCGCGTGCGGGGCACGGCGGCCAATCCCCTCATCACCGGCCGGGCCGAAAACACCGAGGGCACGGTGACCTACCAGCGCACCGAATTCGAGGTGGAGCGGGGGGTCGTCGATTTCCTCAATCCCTACCAGATCGAACCGACCCTGGACATTCGGGCCGTTTCGGACGTGCGAAAGTGGACCATCACCCTGGCCGTTTCCGGAACGCCGAAGAACCTCAAGTTTCAGCTTTCCTCCACGCCGCGGGAGACCGACGAGGACATTCTCTCCCTGTTGTTGCTGGGCCGGACCACCCAGGAGCTGGTCCGGCAGGAGGGCGGCTCCTCGTTTTCGGTCAAGCAGGTGATGGGGGACATCCTTTCCGGGCGTCTTTCGCGCGGTTTCCGGGACGCCACGGGGCTGGACGTGGAGCTGGGCTACGAGGCGGGCGACGACGAGGAAAACGCCGGCGGCGTGGATGTCACCATCGGCAAGGAGCTGTCCCGGCGGGTCACCGTGAAGTACGGCGTGGAAAGTCGGGGCGGGGAGACGATCCAGAAGGGAACGGCGGAATACAAATTTCTGGAAAACCTGATCATGGGGGCCTTTCAGGACACGGAAGGCGAATTCGGCGGCGAACTGATTTTTCGAATGGAATTCCGATAGCGGAGAAGAACGGAGGCGCATGCGAAGCTGGATAGGGTGGTTGTTCGCGTTCCTTCTGCTGATTTCCGGAACGGGCATGGCGGCGGAAGGCGAGCCGGCGCCGGAGTCCGGGGCCGAGCCGGTGGTGGAGCGGATCGTCGTGGACATTCCGGAAGGGGGCCCCGAAGCCCAAGACCTGACGGAAATGGCCCGGAGCCTGATTTATTTGAGGGAAGGCGAGCCGTTTTCCCCTCGGCGCTTCCAGCAATCGGTGGACGCCCTGCGGAAATCCGGCCTGTTCCGAAAGATCGACATTCCCGATCCCGATTTCGAGTCCGACCGAATTACTCTGACCTTTCGGCTCGTCCCCTTTCCCCGCATTAAAGACATCAAGATCGACGGCGGGTTTCCCCTGCTGGAGCGGGAAATTCTGGGCGCCATGACCGTTTTCACCGGGGACGCCTATCGCGAATCGGCCATGGAGGCCTCCGAAGAGGGTTTGAAGGACCTGTTCCGGCGGCAGGGATTCGTCGATCCGAAAATCGATTTGGTCGGCGAGCGGGATCCGGAGGGCCGGAGCTACGTGGTCCATGTGAAAATCCACAAGGGCCGGTTTTACCAGGTCAAGGACGTGGCCATCGAGGGCAACCAGGCTTTTTCCGAGTTCCGGCTCGAACTCCGGCTTTCCACCAGCAAGGCCGCGCTGCTGCCCGGCGGCATGGGGCGGTTCATCGAGGAGGAGATGGAGGCCGACCGGAAAAACCTGCTGGAATTTTACCGGAAGCACCATTATCCCGAAGCCGAGGTGGCCGCCGACGTGGAAAAAGACAAAGAAAAGGCGACCGCCCGAGTTCGATTTGTCGTGGAGGAGGGGCCCCGGTACGACATTGACTTCGAGGGGAACGAGGCCTTCTGGAACTGGCAATTGAAAAAGGAGCTGGTGCTTTTCGACCGGGGAAACGCCGGCGGGCTGGGCATGCGCCGGAGTATCAACAATATCGAGGAAAAGTACCGGGAAGACGGTTTTCTTCAGGTCCGTGTTCAAACCGAGGAAGAAACCGAGCGGACGGAATCGGGCGCCGTCCGCCGGATTCGTATCCGGATTGAGGAAGGTCCCCAATCGGTGGTGGAATCGGTGGCGGTGAAAGGAGCCGAGACGGTGGCCGAAGGGGAGGTTCGTGGCCAGATTTTGACCCGAACGCCCGGCATTCTGGCCGAAGGCGGTTATGTGCCCTCGGTGGTGGACGACGACCGGAAGGCCATCCGCGCCTTGTATCGCAAGGAGGGATATCTGGACGTCGAAGTGGAGACCGACGCGGATCGCGGCGACGTTGACGAAGAAGGGCGGCGACCGGTCTCCGTGGCCTACCAGATTCGGGAAGGGATCCAGACCCGGGTGGAGGCGGTGCGCATCGAAGGGCTGACCGCGGTTCCTGCTTCGGAGGCCCAAGCCGAACTCGCGCTCCGGCCGGGGGAGCCCTACCGGGAATTCATGATATCCAGCGACGAGAACACCCTGTCGGCGATGATTTCCGAACGGGGATATCCCCACGTTTCGGTGACCGGACGCGCGGAGATTTCCGAGGACGGTCGCCGGGCCGAGGTGACGTACCGCGTGACGCAAGGGCCGTACGTGGAAACCGGAGATATTTATTTCACCGGCAATTTCGACACCCGGGAGCATGTCCTTCGGCAGGAGGTGGATTTGAAGCCGGGGGAACCGTTCTCCCTGAAGGACTATCTGGAAACCGAGCGCAATCTTCGGGAGATCGGAGCGCTGGAGGCGGTTTATTACACGCCCTTGGGGCTGGAGGAGAAGGCCGACCGCGTGAACCTGCTGGTGGCGGTGGAGGAGAGAAAACCCTACCTTTTCGAAATCGGGGCCGGGTATGACACCGCCCGGGAGTTTTTCGTTCAGGGAAGTTTTGAAAACCGGAACCTGCTGGGTCTCAACCTGCGCGGCTGGGTTTCCGGGGAATACAGCGGCATCGGGTACCGCGCCGAAACCGGCCTCACCGAACCTCGGCTACTGGGTTCCCGCATCGAGACCACGGCCAGCGTTTTCGCCGAGGAGTTGGAGGAGTTGAACCAGAATTTTGGCGTCCGCGCCTACGGCGCTCAACTGGGGTTCCGTCGGGCCTTCGGCCTATTCGTGGACGGCAGCCTCAATTTTCGCTACGAAAGCCGGGAGCAGTACACCCTGGACGACGGGCCCATCCCCGCCGAGGACGCGGCCCTGTTCGAGCGACGGAGCGTGCTGGTGGCGACGCCGGCGCTGGTTTTCGATTCCACCGACTCGTTCGTGCGGCCGACCCGGGGGGCGCGGATTTCCGCCTCGGTGGACATCTCCAAGGGGCTGAAAAATTCCCTGGACGATTTTTTCAAATATCGGCTGGACGGCCGCTACTACTATTCGCCGCTGGACCGGCTGACCTTCGCCGTGCGCGGTCGGTACGGCTTCATTGATCCGTTCGACACCGGCAGCAACATTCCCGACGATCAGCTTTTCTTCCTGGGCGGCATCGGCGACGTTCGGGGGTTCAAGGAAAACCGGCTGCGGTTCGACGCCGACGGCGATCCGGTGGGCGGAGAGGAGGTGCTGCTGGGGAGCGTCGAGGCTCGAGTGGACGTGGGATTCAACTTCGAATGGGCGCTGTTCTACGACGTGGGCTCGGTGCGGGAGCCGACTGCGGATTTTGGGAGCGACGATTTCCGGTCCGCCGTTGGCACGGGTCTGCGATACCACACCCCCATCGGCCCCATCGGCCTGCTTTACGGCCACAAGCTGGACCCCAAGGAAAACGAAAGCGCCGGCCGGTTCCATTTTTCCATCGGGTATTCGTTTTAAGGCCAATGCTTTTCATTGGGCGCAAACCTCCCATGGCATATCGGGTGCGCCATCGGTCCATCCGGCGCGATTGTCCATTGGAAATTTTGTGCTGAATTACGCCCCGTTGATCCGACAAACCGTGGTATCGCACGGGCAGGCCCCGTCGATTTCGTAGGCGTAGACGATGCGGGCCTCCATTTCCGCCCGCTTGGGGGAAAGGGGGGCGGCGTCGGCGGATCGGGCCATCCGGGCCAGCGTTTCCGGGTCGGGGATGGCCTCCCATCCGGAACCCAGGACTTTCCCTGAAATTCCGTCCAGCACGTCGGCCGCCTCGCCGTTGGTCACCACCGCCGCGGGAACCGGGGCCGGGGCGATCAACCGGGCGATGGCAAGGGCCGGCCGATGGCGGGTGGTCAGCGATCCCGGCCCGAATTTGACCACCATGGCCGCCCGGCCCGCCGCCTCCACCACCAGGTCCACCGGGACCCGCCCCGCGAGCGCGCCCGCCCGCACTTCCAGCATTCGTCGGGGCCGGATGTCCGATGGCCGAAACCCCCGTCTTTCCACCAGGAATCGCGCGATTTTCTGCCGGTGGCGCTCGTCCAGGGTGTCCTCCAAGGTTTCCCCGGTGAGGAAATCGGTCAGCTCTCCGAGAATCAGATGGTGTCCTTCCATGGTTCGTTCCCCATTTCCGCCGGCCGGGGAAAACGATCCCATGCCGACTCTTTACTTTCCGGTTTCCCTGTGAAATAATCTACCCTTTTTCATCAAAAAACGGGACGGGATGCCAGTGAACGCGCCGATGTCCATCCGAGAGGATTTCGAGGCCCGCGAGCGCCGGTTCATGTCGCCCTTCGGCTGTCTCAGCTCCGCGTCCCGCGGGCGCCGCCGGCCGGAGCCGCCGCGGTCGGTTCGCACCGTTTTTCAGCACGACCGGGACCGGATCCTTTATTCCAACGCCTTTCGACGTCTAAAATACAAAACCCAGGTTTTCCTGTCGCCGCTGGGGGATCAATATCGCACCCGGCTGACGCATACGCTGGAGGTGGCCCAGATCGCCCGTACCCTCGCCCGAGCCCTCTATCTCAACGAGGACCTGGCCGAAGCCATTTCCCTGGGGCATGATTTGGGCCACACCCCTTTCGGCCACAGCGGAGAAACCGCTTTGCGGGAGATTTTTTCCCGCCGGTTCGCCCACAACGAGCAGAGTCTGCGGGTGGTGGACGTTCTGGAAAACCGGGGCTGGGGGCTGAACCTGACCTACGAGGTCCGGGACGGCATCCGCAAGCATTCCAAAGGTTCCTTCGGGGAGATTATCCCCGCCGACCCGGAAAAACGACCGGCGACCTTCGAAGGGCAGGTGGTGCGGGTGGCCGACATCATGGCCTATCTCAACCACGACTTGGACGACGCCATCCGCAGCCGGGTCATTCGGGCGGATCAGGTGCCGGCGGAGTGCATCGATGTGCTGGGGACCACCCATTCGGAGCGGGCCACCACAATGATGCGGGATTTCATCTTTTCCAGCGGCCCGGCCGGCGGAACGCTCCGGCTTCGGATGAGCGACCGGGTGTTCGGGGCCATGGCCGGCCTCCGAAAGTTTCTTTACGAGAACGTATACCGTTCTGAACGGGTGCACAAGGAGTTCGTGAAGGCCAAGAAAATCCTTTCGGAGCTGTACAATTTTTTCATGGAGGACGCCGACGGGCTGGCTCGGGAATTGGCCAAGTTGGAGATGGAACACCTGCTGGACGCCGACGTGCCCTACGAACGGGCGGTTTGCGATTTGATCGCCAGCATGACCGACCGCTACGCCATGAATCTCTATTCCCGCCTCTTTTTTCCGACGCCCCTCGTCTGAATCGGCCTGGAGATTTTCCCGACTAACCCCAATACCGTTCACTTTGGGGTTTCAAACGGATTATGTTGGGGGAATGGCAAAGGGCGAATGCCACGCGGCCCCACCATTTTTCCCAAGTCGATTGGCGCCAAAAAAGATACCAAGCCTCCGTGAGCGGCGATATGCACCTTTCGAATGGCGGAGGCCCGGTATCGGGCGACGAGTGCAACTCGTCGCTCCCAGGCGCTGTATGGGAAATTCGCCCAAACCGTCCAAAATGAACGGTATTGCGTCTAACCCATGCATTTTTTGCTCTCCTCGGTCAAAAATAGGGACGCTTGAATGACGCAAACGATTCCACCGGACGACGCGGCCCTGCCGCCCTTGCTGGACCGCCTCCGTTCCCTTTTCGCGGAAATGGACCGGGCCTGGGACCGGTCCGCCGACGCCGCGGGTTTCACCTGCGAAGGTTGCGCGGACAACTGCTGCCGCGCCCGGTTTTACCACCATACCTGGGCGGAATTTATGCTCCTGCGGGAGGCGTTTCGGGCCTTGCCGCCGGAGGAAAAGGCCGCGGCCCTTCGCAAAGCCGAGGCGGTGAGCCGGACGCAAGAGGCGGGGGATCGGGTCATGTGTCCGCTCAACGTGGAGGGGCGATGCCGGGTTTACGCAGGCCGCCCCATGATCTGCCGGCTGCACGGGATTCCCAGCGCGTTCCGGCGGCCGGACGGCACGGCGGTCCATTCCCCCGGCTGCGAAGACTATCATCGGCGGGTGCCCGAATCGGCCGCCGTTCCCATGGATCGAACTCGCCATTACCGGGCGCTGGCCCGGCTGGAGGGGGAGCTGAAATCGGCCCTGGGCCGGCGGGACCGGATTCGGATGACGGTGGCGGAAATGGTGGTGGCCTTTGGAAGGGAGGGGGAATGAAAAAAATCGATTTCGACCGGATGGACGAGGTGCCCGGTCGGCTGCTGGGCCCGGGGGATCGGTTCCAATTCCGTTGCCATCCCGGGATCGGCTGCTTCAACCGATGCTGCCGGGACCTCAATCTTTTCCTCTACCCCTACGACGTGTCGCGCCTGCGGTCTTCCCTGGGCATTCCTTCCGGCCAATTTCTGGACGATTACGTGGACGTGTTTCTCCGGACGGGCAGCCATTTTCCGGAGGCGATGCTCCGGATGGCCGACAACCCCGAAAAGACCTGCCCGTTTTTGACCGACGAGGGTTGCACGGTCTATCCGGATCGCCCCGACACCTGCCGGACCTTTCCGGTGGAGCAGGGGCTGGTGTTCGAGGACGGCGGAAAACGCACCCGGGTGGTCCATTTTTTCCGCCCGCCGCCGTTTTGCGAAGGCCAGAACGAGAACACCGAGTGGACCGCCCAAACCTGGGCCGACGACCAGGAGGCCCATCGGCACAACCGGATGACGGCCCGCTGGGCGGAGCTGCGCAGCCGCTTCCAGGCCGCCGATCCCTGGGGCGCGGAGGGGCCGGAGGGAACCAAGGCCCGGATGGCCTTCATGGCCGCCTACAATCTGGACGCCTTTCGAGACTTCGTCTTCGGCAGCAGCTTTCTGAAGCGGTACAAGGTGAAGCCGGACCAGCAACGAAAGCTGCGGCGCAGCGACATGGAAATGCTGGAATTCGGCTTCGAGTGGATTCGCTTTTTCGTCTGGGGAGATCGGCCGACGCGGTTCCGGGTGAAATGATTATTCCACGCCCGGCGGCATGGGCGGCGTCGGTTCTCCCCCCAGCACGTAGCCGCCGTCCAGCCGGATCACCGAACCGGTCATGTAGGGCGCGTCCGCCAGCAGAAACCGGACGGCGCGGACCACGTCGTCCAGCTTGCCGGTTCGGCCCAGCAGCGTGTGATCCACCAGGGCCTTCCGTTGTTCCTCCGTCAGCAGTCCCCATCCTCGCGTCTTTTCCCCGTGGCGGGTTTCGAACAGCCCCAACATGATCTCGTTGACCCGCACTTCCGGCGCGCCCAGCCGGGCCCAGGTTTCCGTCAGCAGGGAAATCCCCCGGTTTGCGGCGGCGTATCCGTCGTTGAACACCAGGCCGGCCGGACCGCTTCTCCCGACAAGCCCCGCGATGGAGGAGAAATTGATCGCCGCGCCGTCGCCGGACGCCTTGAGATGGGGCAGGGCCGCCTGAAAGACCCACTGCTTGGCCCGGAGGGTGGTGGCCATTTCCAGGTCCCACTGATCCCGGACGTACGCGCCGTGGACCACGGGCCAGCCGCCCCGCTCAATGTTGTTGATCAGAATGTCCAGGCCGCCGAAACGGTCGACGACCCGCTCCATCAGAACCGGAATCGCGTCCGTGTCCCGCAGGTCGATCCGATAAATTTCGTGGTCCGCGCCGCTTTCGGCGAAAACGGTCCGCATCTCCGGCAGGCTTTCCTCCCAGTCGAAATGGGTCAGCGCCAACCGGACGCCGTCCTCGGCCAGGGCCCGTCCGATTTCCCGTCCGATGCCCTTGACCGCCCCGAGCGCCAGGGCGGTTTTCCCCGAAAGGGTCATGAGGCGTCTTCCTTTCTGTTTCCCGATTTTTTTCTCAAGCCCATTCCGACGCCCGCAAGTCGCCGTCAGGACGCCTTGAAAAGCTGCCGTTTCAGCCATTCAAGGGAGATGCGGAGCAAGGCCGTGTCGTCCTCCCGCGCCTCGGCCAGCGCTCCGTCGTCGAATTCTCCGGCCAGCTCGCCAGTTTCCAGCTTTGTTTCCCGGAACCGATCCAGGTCGTAGGCGGCCAACCGAAACATCTGGCGGCCGGGCGCGTCCAGCGGGCCGGGGCGGCGGTTTTTGAGGGCGACGATCTCCATGAGCCGGTCGTTCATTTCATTGTAAATGGCCAGCTCCTGGTCTTCCACCCATTTGCCCGGCGTCCATTCCGGCCCCTCCCGGAAGCCGGCGCAATGTTCTTCGCGAATCAATCCGTATTGCTCCGCCAGCTCCCCGGTTTCGGGAGACCGTCCGGCCATGCGGACCATCGGGTAGATTCGGCAGGAGCTGGGCCGATCTTCGTACACTTGGCAGCCCCCGGCGGAGACGAAGGGGCAGCGGAAATCCTCTGCGGCCTCCTGTCGGAGGCACACCACCGGCAGGCCCGAACCGGGGCCGATGTGGGTCGCGGTATGGCGGTCCAAAAATTCGTCGGACCGGAGACCGAGACCGGTTTTCAGGCGCAGAATGTCGTAGGGCGTCAGGAATTGGTTCAGATCGCGGCAACAGGCGTTGAAGCAGGGCACGTCCGGATTGCAGGAAAAGCGAAAGCGGCCGGCGGGGCCGAGGGGCATAATGGGGTTTTCGTCCAAGATGGGATTCTCCCTTTTTAGGCGGCGGCCCCCGACGCAATGGCGGGCGGCCCATGCCGCGTGGGGGTTGTTGGTTCCTTTTTAGAATATTCGGTCGTCATCGACGGCAGAAGAGAGATTGTCAACCGCCGTTTGCCCGGCGAAATCTTGGGTATTTTATCGATTGTGGAAAGGGGATGCAAGAGGCCGCGAAGAAAAGCCGTTGACAAGAACCAGTCCGGGTGGTAGGGGGATTGAGACTAAAAAATAGTTTACCCAACTGTATCGGATAGCAACCGCGATGACGGAGTCCCGTTCCGACAAAACAGGAGAAATTTCCGAAGCGGTGAAGACGGTCATCAAGAACACGGCCCGAAAGCTCAAGGGCGCGCAAAAGCGCGAGTTTATCGCCGAGGTGACCTTGGAGCTGCTGGATGGAAACGCCCGCAAAGCCGAGCGGGAATTCGGCTGGGGTCGGGAGACGGTCAAAAAAGGCATTCGGGAGCTGACCACCCGGATCAAGTGCATCGACAATTACGCCGCCCGAGGAAACAAAAAGACCGAGGAAAAGTTGCCCCATCTTTCCCGGGACATCAAAACCATTCTGGATGCCGACGGGATTTTGAACCCTTCCTTTGCCGGCTACTTTCCCCAAGGGAAAATCACCGCAAAAGGGGTTCGGCAAACCCTGATCGACGAATTCGGCTATTCCGACGACCAGTTGCCCAATGAAAACACCATCGGAAACATCCTCTCTCGCCTGGGCTATCGTCTGGGCGCGCCGGTCGCCGGCGGCGAGGACGACTGAATCGAATGGTCGTTGGGTTCGCCAAACATATTTTGGGTAAGCTAATTTTTGCTGCTTTTCGGCCCCAAAGCCCGTTTTTCAGGCTCGCAAAGAAAAAGTTGTTTACACCGGATTGAAATTAGAATACCATCGCGCCCTTCAGGAAGCATGGAAGGTCGAG
>JBKHDD010000056.1:0-26483 GCA_046541515.1 Desulfococcaceae bacterium | reverse complement strand
TCCCTGTAACCCCGTCTTCCACATGGCTCGCCCCCGTTCCGCCAAGGGACAATTGGCAGGTTGGCTCCAAAATCCGGAAAACGATTCCATGCACTGCCGAGTCGGCTGCGGGGCCTGTTGCGTGGCCCCTTCCATTTCCGAACCCATCCCCGGAATGAACGGCGGGAAACCCGCCGGCGTCCGCTGCATCCACCTCGCCCCCGACCGCCTTTGCGGCCTGTTCGGCCACCCCGACCGGCCCAAGGTCTGCGACCGCCTCCAGGCTTCCCCGGAAATGTGTGGCCAAAACGCCACCGAAGCGTTAGCTTATTTGGCATGGCTGGAGCGGGAGACGAAGCCGGAAGGTTGAGGGATGGTATTACGGATTTCCAAGTTTTCTTCTTGAGGAAAACCCCATGGATATGGAAAGAATCACCCGCAATCCCAACGTCATGGGTGGAAAACCCTGTATCCGGGGAATGAGAGTCACGGTGGCAACCATTTTGGGATTGCTCGCCGGCGGGAAATTTCGGGATCGCATTCTTGAGGCGTATCCGTATTTGGAGCCCGAAGATATCGACGCGGTTTTGAATTATGCTCCTTTGTCGTTAGATTAACGCAATTTTCTGTTTTTTATGACTCTATTGTTTTGTTGGACTATCTGAATTTCAAGTCGGGTTAATTGCTACGTGGACTTTGAGATCATTGGCGCAATCCGGGAGATCGAGCCCATAGCCACCGGGAGGAATATTCGTGTTCTATCTCGGCTGAAAAAACAGTATGGTGGAGAGAATTGGCGAAAACTGAAAGGTTTCGCTGCTGTTCGTTTTCCGGATGGATCGGTTCAAGTTGCCGAGGTGCATTGGTATGAAGCCCACGGAATCGGCAAAAAAGAGATCAAATTTAAATTTCCACCCAAGGATTCCCCATGAACTCAAATGAAACACAGGATGTCCAATTCGCCGTCTGCGTCAACAATGACGAGTATGCCGCATCCTTGGAAATTGGAAAGCTGTATCGCCTTATTCGTGACGAGAAAGCGGAGGCCCATGGGTTCTGGCGAGTGGTGGATGAAAGCGGAGAAGATTACGCCTATGCCCAGGACCGCTTTTTCCGGATTGAAATCCCCGAGGAATTGAAGAAGACGTTGATGAGCGTTGCATAGCCCCCGCGAGGCGCTTGATCCGAAGCCAAGCATCGAGATTGAAACCACCCGCCGCAAATTCTGGTAAAGTCTACTCTGGCATTCCCCCAACATCCCCCTTGATTCTTCCCTCAAAAACGCCTATCCAGACGTCCGGCCGTTCATTCGCGTTTTTCGAACAATCCTTTTTCTATCGGAAGGAACCCATTTCCATGGATCGCGCCTCGACTTCGGCGGGCCGTCTCGCCGATGCCAATTTCTCCGCTGCGTTCGTGGCCGTCGCCGCGTTGTTCGTCACCTGCCTCATCACCGCAAACATCATCGCCGCCAAGCTGATTTCCGTCGGTCAGTGGGCCGTGCCGGCCGGGGTGGTGATCTTTCCCGTCAGCTACATCGTCGGCGACGTGCTGACCGAGGTCTACGGATACCGTCGCGCCCGGGCCGTCATCTGGCTGGGCTTCGCCTGCAATCTGGTGGCGGTGGGGGCCATCTGGCTGGCGGGGATTCTCCCGGCGGCGGGGTTCTGGGACGGACAGGCCGCCTGGGACCGCATTCTGGGGCTGGCCCCCCGGATTCTTGCGGCTTCCCTCCTCGCCTATCTGGCCGGGGAATTCGCCAACGCCTACGTGCTCGCCCGGATGAAAATCATGACCGGCGGCCGTTGGCTCTGGACGCGGACGGTGGGCTCCACCCTGGTGGGCCAGGGGCTGGACACGTTGATTTTCATGGCGGCGGCCTTTGGCGGGGTGTTGCCGGCGGGAACGCTGGGGACGGCGGTGCTGGTGCAGTGGCTGGTGAAATCGGGCTACGAGGCGGCGGCGACCCCGCTCACCTACGCGGTGGTGGGCTATCTCAAGCGGCGGGAAGGGGTGGACGTGTACGACGTGGACACCCGATTCAATCCGTTCGAGCTGACCGGCTAACCCCTGGACGGAGGCAAGTTCCCGATATTGGCCAAAATGGCAGGGGCGAATTGCATTCGCCCTTGGCCAAGACGCCCGCCCCTACCGAAACAGCCGGTCCAGCCAGGAAACCGAGGACGTCTCCAGCCGCTGGTGCTGGGCTTCCAGCTCGGAAAACCAGTGGGTCAGCCGGGGGTCGTCCAGGTATTCCCGCACGATGCCGATCTCCCGGTTGCCGGGATTCAAGGCCCGGTCGAAGCCCTCCACGAAGGTTGCCTCGGCCGCCTCCAGCTTCACCGGGAAGATGTTCAACTGGATCGGCTCTTTTTCTCCCACCACGAACCGGCCCTTCAGCCGTTGGCCCGGCGGCAGGAAAAGGGTTTCCCAGTGGGAAGAGACGGCGCTGGTGGGCGTTTCCGCGCCGTAGGCGCCGCTCCATTCGAACATCAGCGTGATGTGGAGGCCGGTCTCCGTTTGGTTGCGCAGTTCGTAGGCCAGGGTGTAGCCGTAAACCTCTTCCCGGTAGGATTCGCCGGTTTCCGGCCTCACCGTGCGCTCGCCGATTTTGCCGTAGCGAAAGGCGTGAAACAGGTCGACCCCCCGGGCCTCCAGATACCGGCCGCCCACCGCGCTGGGCGGGATGGCGTCGGGATGGCGCCGGGCCCGCTGGATCAGGGCGCGAAAGGTTTCCGGCGTCATCTCCACCTCGGACAAATCGATGGTTCGGAGGAAGGCGTCGTATTTTTCCGAAGCCTGGTGGCGCAGATCGTGGCGGTATAGAAACCGGTCGTCGGTGGCGAATATCCGTCCTTCGAAGGCGCAAAGGGCGTTCCCCCGAAGGTCCGTCTTTCGGATCGGTTCCAGCCGGTCCGGCTTCAGAAACGCCAGCCCCCGGTCTCCCCGCAGCGCGGCCACCGCCACCGGCCCTTCCGGAGCGCGCAACACCGGTTCCCGGGTTACGATCAGGTCCTCCACCGGCGCGTCCAGGTCCGCGGCCACCGTCGGGCCGGGTCGGTCCAGGGAGCGCGCCATGATCCGACGGCCCTGGAATTCGAACAATCGCCCTTCGAACACCCGGGTCCCTCCGCCGGGAAGGGCCCGGCGGAAATTCCGCACCCGTCGCCCGCCGTTCAGTTCCCACACGAATACCCGCCCATCGCCGACGCCGACGAGATGGTCGTTGAAAAAGGTCAGCGTTCCGATGCACGGCATCTGGTTGAACGCGGCCCAGTCCTCGGGGACGCCGCCGTCCGCGGTGGCGTAGAGGGCCTCGGCCGACCCGTCCCGGCCGGACCAGGCCTGGACCACTCCGCCGCAAGCCCCGCCGAAAATCCGGTCGCCCTCGGCCGCCAGGCTGGAAATATAATGGCCCCGGCTCAGCCGCAGCGTTTGAATTTCCCCGGTTTCCAGCGTCCACAGCAACGCCGCGTCCACGTCCGGATCGGCCCCGCCCAGCAGAATCCGGTCTCGGTAGACCGTCCGAACGCCGCCGGGGCGTCCCGCCGTTCCCGGCGGTCGAATCGAATCCACCCGCCGCAGGCTGTCCGGATCGAAGATGTGGGCCTGGCCTCCGCCTTGGGCGCTGTTTTCAAACACCCAGATGCGGTTTCCCACGGCGTAGGGGCGGCTGTAAAACCGGCCGGGAAGCTGATGGCGAAGGGTGGTCCGCCGGTTGGCGTTGAGGATGAAGTCGATTTCTTCCCACATGCCCAGCGCCACGTAGGTGGGAAAGGGAATGTCGTAGACGCTGAGAATGCCCCGGTTGGTGGCGTGGCGAATGCGTTTCCGGCGGGATTCCAGGTCCTCGGATTCCGTCGCCGACGCGACGCCTGGCAAAACGATCCATCCGGCGACCATTAGCGCCAACGGAAGGATCAGGCGGCGGAGGCCCCTCAAGGCGAAACCTCCCGCAGCAGCAGCTCCCGGTAGGCGTCCCGGGCCCGGGCCACCAGATCGTCGAAGATGGATCGGTCCTTGTAGGCGAGGACAAAGGCCTCCAGGCCCTTTAAGGTGGGCGTTTTCATCACCGTCGCCAGTTGATGCTCGGCCCGACGCCGCTCGCCGGGATCGGCCGACGCCCGATCTTCCATCCCGCCGCCCGAAACCGTCCCGTTCCCGGAACGGGCGTCCCGTTCGGCGGCGCGTTGGCTGGCCGGGACGCGAGGGTTTTCGGCTTTTCCGTCGCGGCCGTCGGCCTGGGGACCGGATGTCCCGTCGGCGCTTCCATTGGAGGACGGGATGGAGGTTGGGGCGGAGGATTTGGGAGCGGCGGACCCGGAAGAGGAACGTCCGCGGGCGGCGGCGCGGGCGGTTTGGAGCATGGCGCCCAGTTCCGGCGCGATCCGGGACGTGGGCCGCACGTGGGCCCGGCTGATCCAGCCTTGGTCGGTGCGCAGCCAGTCGGCGCGCGTTTCCCGGGCGCGCACGGCCTCGCCCTGGGCGTAATGGCCCACGATCCGGGCCCGGGTGGTGGGGGCGGACCGGATGTTGAGCCGGGAGGCGGTCACCTCGAAGGCCCCGCTTCCCGCGGCGCCGTAGTCCCGCAGGAAGGCGGCGGCCTTGTCGGCGTCGGGCGGGTTTCCCAGGGCCGCCAAGTCTTCCCGGGCCGCCCGGGCCAGCAGTTCGACGACTTCCTCCCGGTGGCGTCCGTCGGGAAACCGTTCAAAGTATTCGTCGAAACGCTCCGGCGGTGGATTGGCCCCGTCGGCGGCGATTTTCCGAAACAGCCGTTCCTCCCGCGCCATCCGCCAGAGGCCGCGACGGCGGTCGGTGGGCGGCAGCCGGTCCACGTCCGCCTCGAAATGGATGGCGGCCCCCCGGTCCAGCAGGGTTCGGAAGGTCAGCTCTCGGCCGTGCTCCCAGGCCAGGGAAAGGGCGGACTGGCCGGCACGGTTTTGACGATCGATGTCGGCCCCGTGCTTCAGCAACAATCCCACCAGACGACCGTCGCCCATTCGGGCGGCCACCATCAGCGGCGTGGTCCCGGCGGGGTCCGTCTCGTCGGCCGCCACGCCGTTTTCCAGCATGGCCCGCACGGTGTTCAGCTTGCCGGTGCGGACCGATTCGTGGAGATCGGCGCATCCGCCCAGCAAGAGCAGAAACGCCAATAGAATCGGCGGCAAAGGCCGAAGGCGGACGGTCGGGAGAGTGGAGCGGTTCATGGTCACGATTCCGGTGATAGCCGACCCCGGGGACGGTGTCAACGGGGACGCGACGAGTGCGCGACGGAGACGAGGGATCAGGCCACGGCTTCCGAGATTTCGGCCAGAAGTTCGGGGCGGGTCCGCAGCGGCTCGTCGTCCAGGGAAAGGGCCGACACCGCGCCCATCAGCGAGTTGGTCAGAATGACCGCGTCGGCGGTCCGGAGTTCTTCCGGCGGGACCCGCCGGGATTCCACCCGATAGCCCCGGGCCGCCAGCGCGTCGGTGACCGCGCCCTGCGTCACGCCGGGAAGCACATGGTTCGAGGCCGGGAGGGTGGCCGTCCGGCCATGGATCACCACCAGGTTGCCGGTATTGGTTTCCGACACGCTGCCGTCGGAGTTGAGCACCAGGGCCTCGTCCGCCTTGTGGTCGGCGGCCCACCGGCCGGCCCGCCGGTAATACAGATAGTTGAGGGTTTTGTGGTTGGCCAGCGGAGTCTCCCGGGGAAAGGGATAGGTCCGCAGGTGGAGACCCGCCGCCTCCCGGCCGGCCAGCCGATGGACGTAGGGCCGGGCGGTGACGATGAGGGAATGGTTCCAGGGGGGCAGCTCCCGGTCGCCCCGGGCGGCGATGATCTTGACCGCCGCCACGGCCTCGTCCAGCCGGTTCCGGGCCACCACCCGCGCGATGACTCGGTCCCAGTTCAGGTCCGGGGGCGGGCCGGGGAACAGTTCGGCCCAGGCCCGGTTGAATCGGTCCAGGTGGGCGTCCAGCAGTTTCGGCCGGCCCCGGTCCACCCGGATGGTCTCGAAAAAGCCGTCGCCGTAATGGAAGCCGGGATGGCCGGCGGGCACGGCGGCGTGGGCGGCCGGCATCAGGCTGCCGTTCATCCAGACCCAGGCGTTGCCGTCGGCGGGGTTTTCCCGGCCCCGAAAGGCGGCCATGAGCGTCTGGCCCTTGTGGATCGTTTCGTCGTATTCGTTTTCGGGGTCGGAGTCGAAGACGATGCCGCCGCCCACCGAAAACAGTATCCGGGCGTTGAGCACCGTGGCGGTGCGGATGGCGATGGAAAGATCGGCGGTGTCGTGGAAGCTCAGATAGCCGATGGCCCCGGTGTAGACGTGGCGGCGCACCGGCTCAAGCTCGTCGATGATCTCCATGGCCCGCACCTTGGGGCAGCCGGTGATGGAGCCGCCGGGGAAGGTGGCCTGCAAAAGGTCCACCGTGTCCTTGTCGGGGTCCAGTTCGCCGGTGACCACCGATACCAGGTGGTGGACGTTTTGGTAGCTTTCCAGCCGCTTGTGCTCGGCCACCCGCACCGTGGTTTCCCGACAGACCCGCCCCAGGTCGTTTCGCATCAGGTCCACGATCATGGACAACTCGGCGTCGTCTTTGGGACTTTCGGCCAGCTCCCGGGCCATTTCCCCGTCGGCCTCGGCGGTAGCCCCTCGGGGGCGGGTGCCTTTGATGGGACGGGTTTCCACCTGGGCGCCGGACCGCCGGAGAAATCGCTCCGGGGAGGTGGAAATCACATGGTGGTCTCCACCGTGGACGTAGGCGAAAAAGGGGGCGGGATTGAGTTCGTACAGCTTGCGGAAAAGGGTGAAGGGGTCGCCGGTGAAGTCCATCTCGAACCGCTGGGCCATGTTGACCTGGTACACGTCGCCGGCGGCGATGTATTCCCGCACTCGGCGGATCGATTCCACGAAGACCGGTCGGGACACCAGCGGGGTAAATCCGTTTGGGTCGCCGCTGAAGGGGATCGATTTCGGCGGCGGTCCCGAGAGCGCCTCGGAAAAGTCGCGGCGGATCTCGTCCGGGTCCGCTTCTTCGCCCCCGGTGCGTTCGGGAATCAGCAGGCGGGTCTTTCCGTTTTTCCGATCCCGCACCACCAGGACGGACGGGGCGGTCAGATAGATGTGGGGCAGGGCGAGGTCGTCCACGGCGGTCCGTGGAAGCTCCTCGATCTGGTCCTTGAGGTCGTAGGCCAGATAGCCGAACAGGCCCGCGGCCACCGGTCCGGGAAGCGAGGGATCGTCCAGGGCGAAAACCTGGAGCAGGGTCCGCAGCCCTTCGAAGGGGTCCGCCTCCAGTTCCAGAATTTCGCCGCCCACGCGAACGCGCAGGTGGCGTCCCCGGCTCCAGAAGGTGAGCCACGGGCGGGTGGCCAGAATGTGATGGCCGGCGCTGTCCACCTCGCCGCCGCTGATCAGCGCCGTTGTGCCCGGAGAGGCGGCGAAGCGGGCGGCGAGATCCAGAAAGTCGCCGGCCCCCTCAAGCGGCTCGACGCGAACGCCCGTTACCTCCCCGGCCATGTTCCGTATCGGATCGATCATGGATGGTCTCCTTTTCCGGTGCAAGTTTTAGAAAATTTTCCACGATAGTCAAGCCGTTTTCGGTCAGAAAACTTTCGGGGTGAAACTGCACGCCGAAAAGGGGCAGCCGGGGATGGCGCAGGGCCATGACCACGCCGTCCGGGCTGTGCGCCGTGGCCAGCAGGGGGCCCCCGGTCGCCATCCGGACCGCCAGGGAATGGTAGCGGGCCGCGCGGAAGGGGGAGGGAACTCCGGCAAGAATTCCCGAACCGTCGTGGCGGACCTCGGACACCTTGCCGTGAACCGGCGCGGGCGCCCGTTCGGTGCGGCCGCCGTAAACCTCGTTGACGCATTGCATGCCCAGGCAGACGCCCAAGGTGGGGATCCGGCGGCCCAGGGTCCGCAACAACGGAAGGGAAACCCCGGCGTGGGCCGGGTCCCGGGGGCCGGGGCTGATCAGCAGATAGTCCGGTTCCAGGGCCTCGGCCGCCTCCGGGGTGATCCGGTCGCTCCGGACCACCGTGATGTCCAGGGGAAAGCGACGGAACATCTGAACCAGATTGAAGGTGAAGGAATCGGTGTTGTCGATCACCAGCAGCTTGGTCATGATCCTCTCCCGGAATGTGGGTGAACAAAAAAACAGCCATCCAGATCGAGTCTGGATGGCCGCTGGCCTGAGCATCACTCAATGGGGTCGCGCCGATGGCTTTTGGATTTTCGCATAGCGGAAAACCGCCAACCGGTCAAGGGGTCGTCGCGAGACCGTTGCGAGACGGGTCCGTCTACTGGGCGTCGTTTTGGGCGGTCTTCGGAAAATCCCTGTGGTATCCAGGCCGTTTGCGGGCGGGGCGAGGAAGCCTCGGTCCGCCCATCTTCAGTGGAACCGTTCCCCGTTCGGTTCCCCGTCCGTCCCGAACCCTCCCGAGCCCTTCGGAACGGAGTTTCGGAAGGAATGGAACCGGATGGAAAATCCATTCCCCGGAACCGCGGCAATGTCCGATGCCCACGTCCCCTTTTCCCGATCCGTTCTCAAGCGGCTTATTAAAAACCTGGCGATCATCTACATTCTGGTGACGCCGACGGCGAACCCGGTCCATGTTTGGATCGGATTCGTCAACATCCGGGCCCAGGTGCGGGAGAACCTGACCGCCTTTCGCCAGATGTTCCAGCCGATTCTGCGGGAAGGTCTATGCCGGTTCGACGCCGAACGCCGGCGCGTCGCCGTGCGCGGCATGCTGATGAGCCCCTTTTTGACAGGCATTCGCATCGAGAACGAATTCGGGGAGGTGATCGAACTGGCCGGGACGGTGGAGATCGAGCCCGGCAGCCGGATTTCGTGGAGGTGGAAGCACGGGCCGACCTGCTCTCCCGGAAGCCTCGGTTTTTCACCCGGCTCTGCCGGGAGGCGTTCGGCGTCGATTACGACGGGGTCTATGTGGGGCGGGCGACCCTCTATTCCTGCGATACTGTGGTGTGGAGCGAGGTGTGGCGGGATATGGGCGGCATTCTTTTTTCGGCCCTGCCGACCACCGTCGCCCTGTGGAGCGGCCTGGTCTGGATCGGCCGCCGGCTGCTCGGCCGGCCGCCGACCAACCCGACCATGGCGGTGCGGGCGCCGGATCCGGACCAACCCGAGACCACCGGGGGCCATCGACGCGGCCGGGGAATCCGAAGACCAGATTCGGGTCCTCCAGGACGCCTTCAACGCCATGGTGGCGCGCCTGGGACGGTCCCCGCGGGAGCGGGAGGCGGCGGAGGCGAAAAACCGTCGGCTGGTGGCCGCCATCGAACAATCGGGGGAAATGGTTCTGGTCACCGATCCCCAGGGCCGTATCCTCTACGCCAATCCGGCCCTGGAGCATTGCACCGGCCACGACCGGGAGGAACTCGTCGGCGCGACCCCGGCCCGGTTTCAGCTCGGGAACGAAGGCGACCGGCGGTCGCAGGCCGCCGCGGCCGAAGGCCGGACGTTTATGGAGCGACAGGATCCATCGCAAGCGGGACGGCGTCGCCTTTCAAGCGCGGGTCAAGGCCTCGCCGGTGCGGGATTCGGCGGGCCGGATGACTCGCGTGGTGGTGGTTCGGCACGATCGGACCCGCGGGCTGGGGCTGGAAGCCCGGCTTCGCCACGCCCAGAAGCTGGAGGCCGTGGGCGCCCTGGCGGGCGGCATTGCCCGCGATTTCAACAATATTCTGTTTTCCATTCTTCTCAACGCCGATCTTCTCAACGCCGAACTTGTGCTCAAGCGGCCGCCCGGCGACGATCCGGCCCGCCGCCATCCCGAGGGCATCCTGCAATCGGCCCGTCGGGGCCGCGAACTGGGCCGGCGCATTCTTACCTTCGGCCGCCGGGATGGCGAACCGGGCGCCGCCCCCCGACGTTTTTCCCTGGATTCCACCCTCCAGGAATCCCTCAAGCTGTTGCGGGCCGCCCTGCCCGCCTCCATCCGGATCGAAACGGACCTGGAACCCGATTGCCCCCCCGTTCTGGGCGATCCCGACGCCGTCCATCAGGTGGTGATCAATCTGTGCGCCAACGCGTACCAGGCCATGGAAAAGGGCGGCGGGACGCTGACGGCGGGGATTCGGCGGGAGACGGTTTCCCCCGGGGAAGGCGATCTGGCCCCGGGGCCCTGTCTTCGGCCGTGGGTGGCGGACAAAGGGGCCGGAATTCCCCCCGAAGACCTGTCTCGGGTTTTCGAGCCCTATTTCACCACCAAGCCGGCGGGGGAGGGCGCGGGGCTCGGGCTTTCGGTGGTCCGCGGAATCGTCCGGAGCCATGGCGGGGACATTGTTGCCCGAAACCGGAAGGAGGGCGGCGCGGAGTTTTCGGTCCGATTTCCGGTGGCGGAAGCGGACTCGCCGGAGAGCGACGAAACGGAGGAACGGGAGAATTCTCCCCCGCCCTCCGGAGACCGGCCGCGGCTGGTGGTGGTGGACGACGAGCCGAACTTGACCGTTTTGTTGGCGTCCCGCTTGATCGATCTGGGATATCGGGTGCGGTCGTTCAACGAGTCTTTTCAGGCACTGGCGGCATTTAAGGCGGCGCCGGAAGCCGCGGACGCCGTGATTTGCGACCTGACCATGCCGGAAATGGACGGGCTGGAACTTTCCGCGCGGATGCGGGCGGTCCTTTCCGAATTGCCGTTGATTTTGTGCACCGGCTTCGCGGGCGGGGTGGACGCCGAGGCGCTCCGGCGGGCCGGCGTCGGCGTTCTGTTGCTGAAGCCGGCGACCGCCGGCCATTTGGCGGACGTGGCGGCGCGGGTGCTTCGGGGGACCGCGGAGCCGGAGGAGCCGTCCCTTCCCTCGTTTTCGGCGGCCGGATAGCCCCGGGCCGCCCGAAGGGTTCAATCCGAAGCGGAAAAAAAGATTATCCAGCGTCGGCCGGCGGGCTGAAGCTCCGCTGGCCCAGCTCCCGGTTGAGCATGAACATGCCGCCGCCGGCGCCGCCGACCAGTTTCAGTTCGTCAATCACCTGCCGGACGCTGTCTTCCTCTTCCACCTGCTCGTCCACGAACCACTGAAGGAATCCCCGGGTGGCGTGATCCTTTTCCTCCACCGCCAGATCCATCAGCTTGTTGATCCGGTCGGTCACCTTTTGCTCGTGTGCGAGGGAATCCTGAAAGGCGGCCAGGGCGGAATCCCAGGAGGCCGGGGGCGCCTCGATGGTTTTCAGCGCCACGCGACCGTCCCGTTCCAGGATGAAATTGTAGAACTTTTCGGCGTGAAACTGCTCTTCCTGGGCTTGGGCATGCATCCAGTTGGCGAAGCCGGGCAGCCCCTCCTTGGCGAAATAGGCCGACATGGCCATGTACAGGTATCCAGAGTACAACTCGGCGTTGATCTGCTCGTTGAGAGCCTCTTCCATGCGCTGGGTCAGCATTGTAGCCTCCGTGCGGAACGGGTGGATGGAATGGGACCGGAACATTGGCCGATCGGCCGGCGAAAGCGCCGTGGGTTCGGCGCGGTTTCCGGACCTTGGATTGACTTTCAACCATAAGCACGGGCGCGGGCCGGGGCAATGCAAGGGCGGCCCAGGGCCGGACCAAGAGCGCTTCCTCCCTTTCCCGGCTCTATCGAAAAGGATCGTTGGCCGAACCGCGCGATCGATCCGATCCGTCGGATCGTTCGGATCGGCGGAGCCCCTCCCGCCGCCGCAACCGTTGAACCCAGTGGTGGAAGGGAACCACGCTTTCCCGAATCAGGCGGGCCAGAAAAAGGATTTCCCGCCGGTTGTAGGTCTCCCGGGCGTGGCGAATCAGCTCTTCCTGGGCCTCCTGGGGGCGGAACAGCTCCGCCAGCCGATTCAGGTCCGCCGCGCGAACCTCGCGTCCCTTCTTCCGAAGGCGGCCCAAGACGCCCGCCCGGGCGCCCAGCAGCACCCTGCCCAGGCCGGTGCGCCCCCGCTGGCGGCGCGCCCATATGAACAGAATGTCGAGCATGGCCGTCAGCCGCACCGGCCGGTCCCGCGACGCCAGCCGCTCCAGCAGCGTCTCGATGTCTCGCCGCCGCAGCACCACTTTCCGGTGGAATTTTCCGGTTCCCTCGATCACCGCCCCCACCCCGTCGGACCAGAATTTGGCCTGGACGATGCTGGGAATCCCCAACAGGTCGCCGGCGGGCGCGAAAAGGGCGGAAAACGGCCAGGCCAGGACGCTGCGGAAGAAATTGACCCGGATCGTCCGCCGGTCGAAGCCGCGCAGGGTGTTGTGGGCCGAGATGTAGACGCCGTTGGCCACGCAGATCGCCAGAAATTTTGCCCAGTTGAACACCAGCTCCCCCGTTTCCGGGAAGAACAGGGGCCAGGCATGGTCGAAGCCCAGCTTCACGCCGCCCAGCGCCGGCACGGAAAAGCCGGTCCAGAACAGCGACTGGGCCGCGTTGTCGAAGTCGATGTCTTTGACGCGCCAGGCCCGCGGCCGGGTGCCGGAGAAGGCCACCAGATCCACCAGGACGTTCCGGAAAAAGGTGACGCAGAACCAGACCAGGGCGAAACGGGGGCCGATCCACCACCAGGCCGGCAGCCAGCCCGCCCCGGCCCGGATCAGGTTTTTGAGCGCCGGATTCAGGTAGCGCCAGGCCCGAAGGGGGCCGATGAGGCGGGCCGGGTCCTCGTCCCCCACCCGGTTGGGGGAAAAGCGCCGCCGTCGGCCCAGGCAGTAAATGTCGGCCTCCCCCGCTTCGCCGTCCGGAGCGCCGCCGGCCGCCATCAGCGCCGCCACCGGCCGGGGCAGGCGATGATGGGTTTGGGCGAATCGGCGAAGGGAGCGGCGGGGAATCTGGTCCGCCGCGATGAAGCCCATGCCGGGGGCTTCCGGGGCCCAGCCGGTGGCGGCGCTGCCGATGACCGGGAGAATGGGCGCTTCCCGACAGTGGGCCGCGGCCCGGGCCAGGGCCTCCCGGTCGATCCCCCCGATCTCCCGCCGTTCCAGAAACCGGGCCAGCTCCGCCTCGTCGCCCTCGTTGAGCCGCGCGATGAACCGGGCCAGTTGGATGATCTCCGCCGGGTCCCGGCCCAGACGGTCCCGGACGTTCATCACCTCCACCCGGTGAATGTGGCCGGGATGGGCCACCAGCGTCTCCACGGCGTTGGCCAGCCCGAAAGAGAGGGGACGGTTGAAGACCACCGTTCCGCCGGCTTCCGCCAAGGCCGGCAGAATGTCCTCCGGCTTGGAAAAGGCCGAATCGTAATCCCGGGCGCTTTTCCCCGTTAGAAAACGTTGTTTGATGCCGCCGGGGCTCAGTCGGTTGTACTGCCGACGGGCCCGGCCGCTGGCAATGGCCACCTGTTCCAGCTCCCAGTCGGTCAGGCGGCCCCGGCGATGGAGTCGGCGGGAAACCCCGTAATGGGTGCGCAAAGTCACCACCCGTCGCCAGAGGACCTCCCGCAGGCTTTCGCACAACAACTGGCTGAGATGGTTGCGGGAAAACTGGCCGTGGGGGGCCAGCCGTTCCAGGTCGTCCACGGAAAGCGGGGGCGCCGCCAAGGGATGCGGCTCCGGAAAGCCTTCGTTGAGCACCGCCCGGCCGGTGCGGTTGAATTCCTTCAGAATATCCACCACCACCCGCCGCCTTCGCTTCCGGTTTTCCTCCAGCCCGTCCACGAAATCGGCCAGGTCCCGGCAGTGTTCGTCGAAAAAATCGGAATAGCCGGAGGCGTCGGAGACCGGGGGAAGGAACATGAAATGGCGTCGCCGCCGGGCCGGTCCCACGCTGAACTCAACGGCCACGCCCACCGCCACCCCCGTGAGGCGGCCGGCCTCGGTTGCCTCGAAAACGGTCTCCCGGGACGGGATGTCGTAGTAGGCCAGGGCGAGGCGGCTCATGCCCTTCAGAAAGGCGTCCAGCACCACCTCGCTGGGGGTTTTGCGCCCCTCGGACATCCGATCGTGGACGTGGTCGTCCCAGCCCAGCGCCATTTCCCGGAGGGGCCGAGCGGTTTCGGGGATCTCCACCCGGCCCAGTTCGGTCAGATACCGTCGGATTTCCGCCTCCCGGCCGTAGGACGCCCGGGAAAAGTCGGCGATCAGCTCCATTTGCCGCCGGGGGTCGTCGCCCGTCTGGACGGCGGTTTTCATCATTTCGATCTGGACCCGGGCGGTGTTGACCGGCATGCCGACGGTTTTGGCGTGGAGGGAAAGCTCCATGAGCCGTTTGAGGGCGTGAAGCCGCTTTCGGGCCGGCTCGGGCTCGGGACGCCCGGCCACCCGGCGGTAGGCTTCGGCCATGCCGATGCGGCGTTTGTGCAGCGCCCGGGTGAAGCCGCCGGGGTGGGCCAGCAGGTCCGGGGTGATGTCGTCCCGGGGCGTGGTTTCCCGGTTCAGGGTCTCCGCCAGCGCCCGGATGCCGCCGCTGAAGCTCAGAAAATCGACGACGCGGTAGCTCCAGCGGACCCACCAGGTCGGTTTCGGCGGGACGGCCGGAGAGGCGGTTTCGGGGAAGGCGTCGGATCGGGCGCCGGCGTCGGTTCCCAGAGGGGGCGCGTTGCGGGAGCGGCCGGGGATGGGACTACTCCCGGCCCATCCGGCGGCGGGCGGCGGCCGGGTCGTCGGTGAAGAAACCGTCCGCGCCCAGGGCCAGCAGCTTGTCCATTTCGGCGGGATCGTTGACCGTGTAGGGCAGAATCCGCGCGCCGGTCTCCTGGCGAACGCGGCGAACCGCGTCGGCGGAAAGGCGGCGGAAGTCGGGGTGCCAGGAAAACGCGCCCAGGCGGAGGCACCGGCGAACGGCTTCGGCGACGTCGCCGCGCTCGGCGAGGACCCCCAGAGCCAACGGCGCGCGGGCCGCGGCCAGCCGATCCAGCACCCCGCCGTCGAAGCTGGAGATCAGCACGCTTTCCGCCAGTCCCCGGGCCTGGACCATCGCCATCACCTGGCGCTCCACCGGTTCAATTCCGGACCCGTTTTGGAAACGGGGGACGGCCGCTTCCGGCTTGATTTCGATGTTGAGGGCCACCCGGCCGCCCATCCGGTCCAGCACCTGGGCCAGAGTGGGCACCCGCTCTCCGGCGAAACGGGGATGGAACCAGCCGCCGGCGTCCAGGGCCTGGATCTCGGCCAGGGTCAGGTCGTCCACCCGGCCAACGCCGTCGGTGGTGCGGTCCACCTCGGCGTCGTGGATCACCACCGGCACGCCGTCCCGGGTCAGCCCCACGTCGAATTCGATCATGGCCGCTCCGGCCGTTGCGGCGGCTTCGAAGGCGGCCAGGGTGTTTTCCGGGGCCCGGGTCCGGAAGCCGCGATGAGCCACCACCAGAGGAAAGGAAAGGTCCCGAAGCCGGCTCATTCGTCTGGTCACGTCCTTGGTCATTCTTCGGGCTCCCGTTTTCGGCCCGCGAAGGAAAACAGTCCTTTCCGGCTTTGCAGGGCTTCCTCCACCGCCGCCAGGCGAGCCTCCAGCTCGGGCAAGGTTTTGTCGGTCCGTTCCCGGCTTTCCAGCAGCCGTTTCACCGCCTTTTTGACGGCGGACATCCGTTGGCGCAGGGCCGACTCGGCCTCGGACTGGGCGTTTTCCAGGGCGCCCATGCGGCCTTCCACCGCCTCGGCCCGCCGGTTCATCGCCTCTGCGTCGGCCTGCCGGGCCTCGGCGGCCTGGTTCAGCCGGCTTTCCAGCTCGGTTTTCAGGATTTCGGCCTGCCGCGCCGCCTCCCGGCCGATTCGTGCGTCCACCCGTTCCACGATCTCTTTGCGGAATTCCGCCCAGCCCGCCTCCTGGCGGCGGCGGTCGGCCTCCAGCCGTTCCCGCACCGTGTCGGCGAAGCCGCGCACCTGGTCCCGCAGTTTTTTGAGGCCGGTCCGCTGCTCTTCGGCGAAGGCGCTCAGCTTCCGCGCCTGGGTTTCCATGCGGGACCGGGCCGCTTCCGAGGCGCCGGAAAGCTCCCGCTGGGACTCCAAAATCAGGTTGTTGAGCTGGGCGCCGAAAAAGGAGGTCCGTTCCTGAATGCGCCGATTGACCTGGGCAAGGGTTTCCTCCAGGGTTTGGTGGGACTCTTCCACCGACTTGCGCTCGACGGAGAGGGCCTCCATCCGCTGGTCCACCCCCCGCCGCAGGGCTTGGAGCTGTTCGGAAATCCGCCCCTCCAGCTCCCGGCGAAGGGATTCCTGGAAGGCGCTTTGGTCGTTTCGGAGGTCCTCGGCCCGCCGGTTCATGGCGGCGGCCGCCCGGTCCCGGAACGTTTTCAGTTCGCCCTTGAGCCCCTGAATCTGGGTTTCCGCGTCGGCGATGAAGGCGGCCACATGGTCCACCTCCCGGGCCATCACCGCGTTGATGTCCTTCAGGGTCTGATCGGTGCGCTCCCGGGCGCCTTGGATGAGCGCCTCGGCGTCGGCCCGGCGGCGGGCCGCTTCGGCGGCGGCGGTCTCCGCCCGGGCTTGGGCGGCCTCCCGCTCGGTTTGCAGAAAGCCCACGGCCTCGGAAACCCGGGCCGCCTCGGCCGCTCCGGCCTCCCGCAACTCGGCCTCGGCCGCGTCGGCCCGGGCCTGAAGCCGTTCGGCCGTTTCGGCAAACCGCTGGTGCAGTTCCTGGATGGCCGTTTCCCGGAACAACCGCTGCCGCTCGGCCAGCAGGTCCACCCGCCGGTCGAACCGGCCGGACAGATCGGCTTTGTACCGCTCCAGCCGATCTTCCAGATGGAAGGCCTCCTCCCGGATCAGCTCCACCGCGTCGGCCAGGGCGTCCCGCTCCTTTTCCGCCTCGGCGCGCAGCCGGTCCCGCTCCCGGGCCAAGGCCAGATCCAGGGATAAAAGGCCCCGGTCCACCCGGTCCTGGAGCCAGACGGTTCCTTCGGCGGTTTGCCGGGCGGCGGCGGAGATTTCGGCCGTCAACGTCGCCCGGAGCCGCTCCTGGCGCTCCATTTCCGCCTGGAAATCGGCCCGGGTGTTCCGGACTCCGTCCCGTTCCCACTCCAGCGCGGCCCGGATTTCGGCCATCTCCCGCGCGGCCCGGTCGCCGAGGTCGGAAAGGCGTTCCACGGCGGTCCGGTATTCCGACTCCAGGACGCCCAAGGCCTCCAGCCGCTCGCGCAGGCCGGTTTCGTGTTCCCCGGCGGCGGCGACGGTTCCGGAGAGTTGGTCCCGCAGCTCCTGAATCCGGTCCACCACGGCGTAGAGGGTTTCAATCCGCTCCTCCACCTCGGCGATTTTCCGGATGGCGCTTTCAGGGCTGGACAGCCGGGTCATGGGAGACCTCCTTGAGCAGACGATCGAGGCGGTCCAGGTGGGGAGAGACGTCCACCCGCGCCAGGGTGTTCAGAACGACCCGTCCGGCCAGCAGGCTCAGCCGGTCCGGGTCCAGGGAGAGGCTCAGCGCCTCGGTCAGCAGCCACCGTTCTCCATCGGGGGTGGCTAGGCCGCCGTTTTCGTCGTCAAGCAACTCGAAGCGAATCCGCCGCACCGGGGCCGGGGCCGGGGCGGTTTCGCACAGGCGGATGATTTGCAGCGGCGGCAGGTCCCGGCGGGCCACCCGCAAAAGATCCCGTTCCGCCATGGTTCGCTCGGCCTCCCGGGCGAACTCCCGGACCAGGTAGAGGGCCTTGAGGTCGCGGGGCTCGTCCATCAACGCCCGGGCCGCCCGGGCCGAGATGTTTTCGAAGGCGTCCCCGTACGTCTGAATTCGCCGGTCGGCCTCGGCGGCTTCGAAGGGGGCTTCCGGGTCGGTCAGCCAGGCCATGAAATCGCTTTCCAGGTCCGGAAGGCCGGGAACCCCCGGCGGCGGACTCCGGCGAAGGAGATCGAAGTGGAGATCGGGGGCGCAGCGGTCGCAGGCCTCGCAACGCCAGCCCTCGTCGGTGGCCCGGACCCCCCACAGCAGGCCGGCGTAGCGGCAGTCGTTTCGCCTCAGCCGAACGTGCAGGTTCCAGAGCCGGCGGTAGGCCTGGCGGCGGCGGAAATCGGCCACGTGGGCGATCCGGCGGGGGAGGGCGGCGGCCAGGGCGTCGAATAGGGCCCGGTGGCTGTCGTAATGGCCGAACCGGCCCTCCCTCGCCGCTCGGCGAAGGCGGTCCCGCCATTGTTCGGCCTCGGGGGTGTCGGCGGCCCATCGGCGTTTTTCGGTTTCGGCGAGATCGTCGGCGGCCAGGGAACGGAGGCGACCGTTGAGAGAGCGATCGTGGTCCCGAAGGTGGCGCAACAGTCCCGCCCAGACCGCCGACGGATCGTCCGGCGGTTCGAAGCCGTAGACCTGAAACCGGTGGCCGCCGACCTCCCCCGGTTCCCGAAACAGGCCGGTCAACAGGCCCAGGTCGCCCAGTCGGTGGAGCGCAATTTCCACCTCGACCGGTCCGGCCTCGCCCGGGGAAATCCGAATGGGTCGTTCCCCGGCCTCGGCGCCGGCCACCAGGTCGTCCAGCACGTCCAGGGTTTGCAGGGTCCCGTTCAACGGGTCCGGGCGCCCGGCCTGAATCCGATGGTGCTCCCGCCCGTAATCGCAAAGGGCGTCCCGGTCGAAGGGGCAAATCTCGTCCCGGCAACGGGGGACCCGGTCTCCCCGTTCCAGCAGGTCCGCCCCGCAGGCGGAGACGGGCGGGTCCACCAGCCGGACCCAATGCACACGGTCGGCCGAGGCTTCCTCGGTCAGGATTTGCCAGAGCCAGTCTTCCGGGCCGCCGGCCATGCCCAGCTGGATTTCGACGCGAGCCGGACCCCCGGCGGCGGCCTCCGACCGGGTGGTCACGGTGAATCTGTCCAGGGCGGGCGTCTCGACCGTGGGCGACTCGGCCCTTTCGACGGCCGGTTCCGGCGCGGGCCGCCCTTCTCGGGCGAAGAGCGCCGGAACCTCCTCCCGCAAAAGCCGCTTTCGGGCCGGGGCCCGGTCTTCGGGTCGCTCCACCGTCGCCACCTGGAGACTGGCCAGGGGCCGGTACAGATCTTCGCGGAGCGGCGGCGTCTGGTCCGGAAGGGACAGCCGCCGGAGGGCGTCCCGGCGGGCGGCCGGGTCCCGGACGGCGGTGAGGGCCAGCACGGAAAGGTCTCCCTCGGGACCGGCCAGATCGGCCGCAAGCTGGGGTATCCGGCGATAGGCCGGCCGAAAATCGGCGCTCCACTCCGAGACGGCGTGGGCCTCGTCGACGAGAAGTACGCCGGGGCGGGCGTCGCCCAGGGCCTGGATCAGGGATTCCCGGAAATCCCGGTAGGCCAGGGCTTCGGGCGGAACGTACAGCAACCGGAGCCGGCCCAGGGAGAGATCGGAGAAGGCCACCGCGCCGGTCTGGACGGTCCGGACCTTGAGGGAAACGGAAGGTTCCCGCACCAGGGAGTTGAGGGGGCTGATCACGATGGCCAGTTCCGCTCCCGGCCGCCAGAAGACGAACCGGTCGCCCCGGTTGCGGCCCAGTTGGGCGAAGCCCCGGTGGCCGGGGGCAAGCCGGTGGACCGGCAAATCGGCGGTCGGGCCGGCGCCGCCTTCCAGGAAACGGCGGCCGGCCAGTCCGATTTTCCGGCGCAGGGAGGCCGGCCGGAACCCGAAGGTCAGCCGGTCGGCCCCGGGGGCGTCTTCGGCGGGGTAAACGTGGATCAGCACGGGCGGTCGCGAGATTTCCTTGGGGTTGACGGGGACGGGGGTCAGAGTTCCGCGTCTTCTCCGGAGACGCGGCGGGCGGCCTCTTGGAGGCGGGCTTCCACGTAGGCGAGCATTTCCTCGTCGTAGGTTTCCAGGTCGAAACAGGTGGCGTCCTCGCCCAACAGCCCTTCGGGCACTTCGTCGCCTTGCTCGTCGGGATCGTCGATCAGATCGCTGTAAAAGCAGATGGAAAGCCACCGGGGCGTATCCTCGATCACGTCCACCATGACGAACAGTTGCCGGTCTTTCTGGGCGTCATGGGCGGCCCGCAGAGAGTAGGTGACGCCGGGCCTGGGCTGGAAATCCAGCGTCACGTCGTCCAGGTCCGCCAGAAAATCCCGCAACCGGACGAAGGCGCGGCGGTTGCCTTCGGGCGTTTCCGCCCATTCGGACAGAAAGGTTTCCAGGGCCGCTCGGGCCGAAGGTTCCATGGGTTTCCTCCTTTTGGTTATCGGGGCGGCGCGCCCCGGTCGACGAAGGGAAACCATACCGCCACCGGAAACGGCTGTAAAGTGCCAAGCCGTCGGCGGGCGGTTCCCCCGGCCGTTTTCGCGATTTGGAATCCTTTTGGCGGGATCGCCCTATTGACGCCAATGCCAAAATGCTCAAAAAAGGGCGACGGGATTTTGACGAAATCCGGAACCGGAGGCGTTTTTCGAAACCGACGATCGGATTCCAACGGCCGGTCCGCAAGGAAAACCCAAAAAAAGGTCGGCATTTCCCGGGGGCGAGGCGGAAGCCAGAAGGCATGGAAGCCATGGGGGACAGGGACGGAACGGACGGCGGAATTCGGAAGGCGCGGGAGGCGGCGACGGCGCTGTCGGCGGCCGCCTTCACGGCCGGGCTGTATCCCGCCGGTCACGCGGTTCGCGAGGAGACCATCGGCCGACTGGCCCGCCGGTTGGCGGCGTTTTTCGAGGCGCACGACGTTTTGCGACTCGACGTGGCGGGCGGGGCCTTGCGCTGGGGGGCGGCCGAGGTCCACGGCGACGACGATTCGGCCGGTCTGCCGGCCATCCTCCATCGGGACGGGGTTCGCCGGCTCGCCTTTCGGCGCGGCGTCGCCGAGGCGGAATTGAAGGGGCTGGCGGATTTGCTGGGCCGCTATCGCGTCCTGAAACCGGAACATGAGGGCGACATCGTGACCGGGCTGTGGGAAGCCCGCTATCCGAACATTCTCTATGAAGCCGAAGACCCCATGGCCACGGCCGAGCCGCTGGACCTTTCCGCGCTGAACCGGGGCTCGGCCGGGGGGTGCTGGGGCCACGCCGTCTCGGACCCGGACGCGCCGGGTCTTTCCCCGGACGATCCCGTTCTGCTGCGGCTGACGCCGGAGGAGCTGGACCGGCTGAGCCGGCTGGTCTCCCAGGAGGAGAACTGGGAGGGTACCGAGGACGTGCTGGACGTCCTGGTGGTCATCCTGGAGGAGCAGGCCGATCCCGAGGATTTCGAGACCCTGCTCGCCTTCATCGCCGAGGAGTTCCAGCTGGTGCTGGAGGCCGGGGACTTCGGCCTGGCGGTCAATCTGCTTCGCAATCTCCGGCGGCTGCGGGAAGCCTTTCGAAACGAGCGGGCCTGGGCGGCCTCCCTGTTGGACGACGCCTTTCGGGAGCTCTCCGGCGCCCGGTTTCTGTCGATTTTCGCCGAGGTGGACCTGGACCTGCTGGGGGCGGCGGCCCTGGACCAGGTGCGGCGGCTGCTCTCCCTGCTGCCCCCGGAGGCTCTGGGCGTGCTGGTTCCCATGCTGCCCGCGGCCCGAAGCCGGCACGCCCGGACGGCGCTGATGGCCGCCGCCGTGCGGCTGGCCCGAAAGGACGCGCGGCCGCTGGCCCCCTTTTTGGAAGGCGCGCCGCCCGAAGAAATGGCCCGGTATCTGGTTGAGATCGCCCGCCATTTGAACGTCGGGGCCGCGGCCCGGCTGCTGTTTCGGCTGGCCAGGCACCCCGAGGCGGCGGTTCGCCGACATGCGGTGCGGGCGCTGCTGGCGGCGGGACGAAGTCGGCCCGATCTGGTTCGGCCGTTGCTGGACGATCCCGACGCCGCCGTTCGAGGGTTGATCCACGAACAGCTGGGTCGGAAACGGGACCCGGACGCGGAACGCCTGCTTCTGACCTGGCTGGCCGAAGGGGGCGGCGACATCGACGAACGGCGTGTTCTGGCCTTCCGAACCCTGGGCCGCTGCGGTTCCGACTCGTCCCTGCCGGCGCTGAAACGGGGGCTGACCGGGCGGCCCCTGGGGTTGAACCCCGGTCGCAGCCGGGCGCGGGAGGCCGCGGCCCAGGGTTTGGCGGAACTCGACACCCCCGCAGCCGAAAGCCTGTTGGCCCGAGCCGCCCGCAGCCCTTTTCCCGCCGTTCGGAACGCCGCCTGGCGCGCCCTGGAGGATCGCTCGTGACCGCGCCGACCAACGGCCATTCCCAAAAAGAGCTGCTGTTGGGCGAGGAGCTGGTCAGGACCCTGTACCGGCTTCTCCAGGCGGTTCATCTCCATCGGGAAAACAACCGGACGGTGGTCGCCTGCGCGGAAAATTTTGTCCAGGCGGCGACCCAGGTGGACGCCCCCGCCGGCGAACTGGGATTGGAATGGGTGGGCGAACAACTGTTTCTTCAAGGTCGGCGGCTGCGGGCTCGTCCGGAAAACCGGGAAGTCCTGGCCCGGGTTCGCCGTTTTTTCGAGCGGCGGAATTTGGCGGGGCTGCGGCTGTTCGGGGCCGTGAGTCGGGCCTCTCTGGCCCAGGTGGTGGGCCTGGCTCGGCTGCTCAATCAGGCGCGGGATCGGGAAGATTCCGCCCATTGGCTGGCGGGTCGGCTGGTTGCCGAGGGCATCGGCTGGGCGGAGCCGATTCACGTGCGGAACCGGGTGGAATCGGAACGACGCCGGGACCGACGGGAGCGGGCCCGCCGCACCTACGGCTACGTGCTGGGTTCGGTGCGGGATGTGGCGGAAAAGATCGCGGCGGGCCGCCGGGCGGGCATCGGGCCGGTGCTGCGGGTCACCCAGCGCCTGGTGGACCTGATGATGGCCGACGAACCGCTTTTTCTGGCCCTCAGCACCATCCGGGTTCACGACGACTACACCTACGCCCATTCGGTCAACGTGGGCGTTCTGGCCATGTGCGTGGGGCGGCGGCTGGGTCTGTCCCGTCGGTCCCTGGAACGGCTGGGCGTCTGCGGGCTGCTCCACGACCTGGGCAAGGTGGAGGTGCCCCGGGCCATTTTGAACAAGGCCGGCCCGCTGACCGACCAGGAATTCGACGTGATGAAGCGGCACAGCATGGACAGCGTCCGGCTCATCGTGCGGCTTCAGGCCAGCCGCGACCGGAAGGCCCGCCTGGTGCTCCCCCCCTTTGAACATCATCTTCGCTACGATCTGTCCGGCTATCCCCAGACGCGCCGGAAGGCGCCGCTCACCCTGTTCGGCCGGATTTTGACCATCGTGGACGTGTACGACGCGGTCACCTCCCCCCGGGTGTACCGACGAACGGTGATGCGTCCCGACCAGGCCCTGGCCATGATGGCCGCGGACGCCGGCCGAACCTTCGACCCGGCGCTGCTCAAGGTCTTCATCAACCTGCTGGGGGTGTATCCGGTGGGCAGTCTGCTGGAACTGGGCGACGGAACCCTGGCGATGGCGACCCGTTCCTCGGGTCCGGGCCGGGATCCCGCCAGGCCCGCGGCGGTGCGGCTGGTGGCCGATTCCGGCGGAAGATTCCGGCGGGGCGAGGAGATCGACCTGGCGGAAACCGACGGCGCCGGCCGGTTGCGCCACGCCATTGTTCAGGCCCATCATCCCCGGGAATTCGAGGTGGACCCCGCCGCCATCTTCCTGGACGACGGAGAGGACGGCGATTCCTGAATTCCCGCTGTCCGGGATCGGGGTCGCCGGCGGGATGGCCTCCATTTTCCGGGATGACGCCCTTCGGGCGCCGTCGGGCCCGACCCTCGCCGTTCCGACCTTCGCGCGTTGGCCGCGACCCCCGCCCCTCAACGGTTCCTCGTCTCCGTCTTTCCCCGTTCCGTGGGCCTTTCCTTCCTTGACATCAGAGCAACCCGTCTTAATTTTCTCCCACGTTTGTTGGACGTAATCTTCTTTTTTTCCGGGGAATTCCCCCACTTTCGCCGTAAACGGGGCCACGTTGAGCACCGCCATTTTATGTTTAATCAACGGGTTTCAATTTGTATCCAAACACACCGGGAGAACCTTCTGGCCCATGACCGAAAATCGCCACACACAGTTCACCGATGAAGAAAACCCGGCCGCCGCCGGGGAGGAAGCGCCTGCGGAAGCCGCAAACGCGGAAGTTGCGGACGCGGAAGCCGCCGCCGACGAAACCGGCGGTCCGGAAACCGAAACCACGACGGAAATCGCGAATCGTCTCGCCGCGGCCGAAGAGGCCCTTGCCGCCGAGAAGGATCGGTTTGTCCGTCTCTACGCCGAATTCGAGAATTACAAAAAGCGATCCGCCCGCGAAATTCAGGAGTATCGCAAATACGCAAACGAAACCCTGATCCGGGAAATTCTTCCGATCATCGACAATCTGGAGCGGGCGCTCCAGTCCTCCGACGCGGTCCCCCAGGACGCCGGCTGCATTATTCAAGGCGTGGACATGACGCTTCGGGAAATCATGCGGGTGCTGGAAAAGTTCAACGTCCGGCCCGTCAAGTCGATCGGAGAGCCGTTCGATCCCAATTTCCACGAAGCGGTGGGCAAGGAGCCCAGCGGGGAGCATCCGGAAGGAAACGTGGTGAAGGAGTATCAGCGGGGATACCTGCTCCACGATCGTCTGGTGCGTCCGGCCATGGTGGTGGTTTCCGCCGGCGGCCCGGCGGAATCCGCCGGGTCGGACGCGGAAGAGGGCGCGCCGGAGTCGGATTCGGGATCGGAAGAAGATGCCGAGTAGGCGTTTCGAATTGGGGATTTCAAATGTTTAATCATATTGCGGTTCAAGGAGGAGCCAATCCATGGGAAAAGTAGTTGGAATTGATCTGGGAACCACGAATTCCTGCGTCGCGGTGATGGAAGGCAGCGAGTCCAAAGTGATCACCAACGCCGAGGGCGGACGGACCACCCCGTCCATCGTCGCCATCTCCGAAAGCGGAGAGCGTCTGGTGGGGCAGATTGCCAAGCGGCAGGCCATCACCAACCCCGAAAACACCGTTTTCGGCGTCAAGCGGCTGATCGGGCGGAAATTCGAGTCGCCCGAAGTGCAGAAGGACGCCAAAATCCTGCCGTTTAAAATCGAAAAAGCCTCCAACGGAGACATCCGGGTGAATCTGCGGGACAAGCAGTACAGCCCGGCGGAAATTTCCTCTTTCGTGTTGGCCCACATTAAAAAATACGCCGAGGATTATCTGGGCGAAGAGGTGACCGACGCGGTCATCACCGTGCCGGCCTATTTTGACGACAGCCAGCGACAGGCCACCAAGGACGCGGGACGGATCGCGGGGCTGAACGTTCTGCGGATCATCAACGAGCCAACCGCCGCCTCTCTCGCCTACGGGCTCGACAAGAAATCCGACGAGAAGATCGCCGTGTTCGACTTGGGCGGCGGCACCTTCGACGTCTCCATTCTGGAGATCGGCGAAGGCGTGTTCGAGGTCAAGGCCACCAACGGCGACACCCACCTGGGCGGCGAGGACTTCGACCTGCGAATCATTGATTTTCTGGCCGATGAATTCAAAAAAGACCAGGGCATCGACCTGCGCAACGACAAGATGGCCCTGCAACGGTTGAAGGAAGCGGCGGAAAAGGCCAAGATGGAGTTGTCCAGCTCCATGGAGACCGACGTCAATCTGCCCTTCATCACCGCCGACGCCAGCGGGCCCAAGCACCTCAACATCCGGATGACCCGGTCCAAGCTGGAAAGCCTGGTGGAAGACCTTCTGAACAAACTGGAAGGTCCCTGCCGCACCGCGATCAAGGACGCCGGCCTCCGCGCGGACGACATCGACGAGGTCATCCTGGTGGGCGGCATGACCCGGATGCCTTCCGTGCAGGAGCGGGTCAAAAACATTTTCGGCAAAGACCCGCATCGGGGCGTGAACCCCGACGAGGTGGTGGCGCTGGGCGCGGCCATCCAGGGCGGCGTGCTGAAGGGCGACGTGAAGGACGTGCTGTTGCTGGACGTCACCCCGCTTTCTCTGGGCATCGAGACCCTGGGCGGAGTGATGACCAAGTTGATCGAGAAGAACACCACCATCCCCACCAAAAAGAGCCAGGTTTTCTCCACCGCCGCGGACAACCAGCCGGCGGTGTCGATCCACGTGCTTCAGGGCGAACGGGAGATGGCCGCCGACAACAAAACGATGGGTCGGTTCGACCTGGTGGGCATTCCGCCCGCGCCCCGGGGCGTGCCGCAGATCGAGGTGGCCTTCGACATCGACGCCAACGGCATCGTCCACGTCTCCGCCAAGGACTTGGCCACCGGCAAGGAGCAGTCGATCCAGATCACCGCTTCCTCCGGTCTGTCCAAGGAGGAGATCGACAATCTGGTGAAGGAGGCGGAAGCCCACGCCGAAGAGGACAAGAAGAAGAAGGAGCTGGTCGAGGCGCGGAACCACGCCGACTCGTTGATCTACCAGACCGAAAAATCCTTGAAGGATTTGGGCGAAAAGGTGGACGCCGAGACCAAAGGCACGGTGGAAGGCAAGATCGCCGAGCTGAAGGAGGCCATGAACGGCAGCGACGCCGAGAAAATCCGCAGCCTCAGCGAAGAGCTGACCCAGTCCTCCCACAAGCTGGCCGAGGCGATGTATCAGCAGGCCGCCGGCAACGAATCCGGCGGCGAGGAAGCCGCGGCGGGCGGCGGTGGCGCCGAGGGCGCCGATGCCGGCGGCGACGAAGACGTGGTGGACGCCGATTTCGAAGAAGTGAAGGAAGAGGGCGGCAAGAAGTAGGCCGATTCGGCCGTCGCTTTCCCCAAAAAATAGAAACGCCGGAGCGG
>JBKHDD010000055.1:0-26606 GCA_046541515.1 Desulfococcaceae bacterium | reverse complement strand
GGATCGGGTTTGAAAATGGATTACGGTTCCGGCGCCCGGTTTTTCAAAATTTTTTTCATCGCCCGGCGGCTACCGGTAAATAAACGGAAACAGCCGCCCCGGCGTCCCGGACACCTCGGCCAGAACCGCCTCCGGCGGACCGGTTTTCAACCGGCGGAAATGGTCCGGGTCCAGCGCCTCCGCCGCCCGTTGAATTTTTTCCCACAGGCTTTGGAAATCCGCCGGCGGGCGGCCCATTTCCCAGAGCGCGGCCAGCGGCAGCAGCGCCATCACCCGCACCGACGGCCCCACCTCGGGCGCCCGGCACAGCGCGACGGATCGGACAAACCAGCTTTGCGCGGCGTCATCCCCGCCCCGGGAGCGGGCCACCCGGCCCGTGTTGAAGCACCACAGCGGCCAGGGAAACGCCGGCCGGGCAGCCGAACCGCCGGTCTCCACGGCCGCCAAAAACGCCGCCCGTTCGGCGTCCCCGCCCGCCTCGGCCAGAAACCGGGCGATCAGCGCGCGGCGCCAGCGGCTCATGCCGGAAAATCGGGGCCACAATTCGCTCCAGCCGTCGATTTCCAGATACTCGAACAGGGCGACCCGGGCCTCCTCGAAAAAATCCGGCCCGCCGTCCAGCAGAGCGTAGGTCAAATAGTTGGACTGGCGCAGCCACTCCTCCCGATGTTCCGGCACCGTGTCTTCGCCCAGGGCGCGGCGGGCCCGGGCGATCAGTTCCCGGGTCCGGTCCAGATGTTCCGGTCCGCAAAAGGCGCAGTTCTGGGCGATGGTTCCCCAGGCCCGTCCCAGCACCATCTCGGTGGGGCAGTCGGCCGCGCATTGGATGCGGTACTGTTCCGTCAACAGCGCCAGCAGCTCCGACAAATCGGGCGGCAATTCCGGGGAAAACCGATACCGGTTGTGCCGGGCCACCAGCCGGTGGTTGAAATAGTCCACCACCCGATCCAGATCCGCCCGCCGGGCCCGGGGCAGCAGCGCCTCCCCCCGGCGGATCCACTCCCGGGCCTCGGGGACCCGGCCCGTGTGGTTGCAGAGGGAAAGGCCGGCCGTACACCATCGGAACGCGGCCAGCGGCGCGGTTTCGGCCAGCCCCGCCAGGGTTGGTTCGTCCATCAGGGCGGCCATGGCGTCGGCGAGGCGGGTGTGGTTGGCGTACACGGCCGATTCCAGCCGATCGGCGAAGGCGGCGAACCGCTCGGGACGGTCGCCCAGCGCCGCCAGAAAGGCGCGGTGGTCGCCGTTTTCCCGGACCCGGTCCAGCCACTCCGGCGGCAGGCCGTCCACGTTGGCCACAAATCGGTCCGGATCGTCCAACATGCCGGACAGCAGCGCCAGTTCGCCGGAGCGGCCCGGAGTGAACAGGTCGGCCAGCAGCCAGGCCCGGGCCAGGGTGGGGACCGGAACCGCGGCGGGACGGCCGTTGCGTTCCCATCCATCTTCCGGCGGATGCAGCAGCACCCGGAATCCGTCCTTTTCCGCCGCTTGGAATTTTTCCGCCATCCGGCCCACCCGGGCCACGGTCCCGTTCGGCCGCAGATTGCCGGTGGCGACCAGACGCCGGGGCAGGGGAGAATCCGCGATGGCGGCCAAGAGCCCCAGGGCGGCGGGGAGTCCCAGGGAGGGGCCGGTAATCCGTTCCGGTCCTTCCGGCGCGGCCAACGGGAGGAACCAGGGATGAAACCCCGGGGGAACGGAGACGATTTGGCCCGCCGCTTCCACGGCGTTTCGGATCGCGGCCCGGGCGTCCTCGTCCAGCAACGATTCGGCCCAGGGCGGCCAAGGGGCGTCGGGTCGCACTTCCGGTCGCGGTTCGGGCCGGGATCCGGCGCCAAGTTCGGATCGAGGTTCGGATCGAGGCAAGGGCGCAACGCCCACCACGAGTCGGCGCACCCGGGCGCCGTTTTCCCCCGCCACCAGCAGCGGAACGGCCCGCCAGCGGCCGGCGACCGCGGCCCGAAAATCCAGCGGCGCCAATATCGACCGGATCGGCAGGTGCGCATTGGCCCAGGCCCCGGCCCAAGACGGCGTGGGCGAATCTCCGGCCAGCAGCGCCAACAGCAGATGGCGGTCCAGCAGGTCCCCCAGGTCGGGCGTCTCCGCCAAAGCGGTTCGGGCCTTTTGGTAGTCCCGGCCCAACGGCCCCGGCGCGCCGGCGAACCAGGCGCCGGACAACCGGGTCGACAGGCGCGCTCGCAGCGGCTTGAAACTCTTCCTTCCGGCCAGCCAGACCACCTCGGCCAAGCCCGTTTCCGTCATTCCCCTTCCTCCCACAGCACCGCCAGCGCCAGCTCTCCCGGAGGATGGGGCGGATTCTCAAATTCGACGTAAAATCGTCCCTCCGCCGCGTCCCAGTCCGCCGAGGCGGGCGGCTGGGAAAAATGAGACCGTTTCAAAAACGCCAGAATCCCGGCGGAGCGGCCATGTTCCGGCAGTTCCAGCACCCGGCCGGAAAAACCTAGGTCGCCGTCCATCCAGACCGGTTCGGCGCTTTCCACGGGGACGGGCCGAAAGTCCCAGAGCCGGTTTTCCCGAAGGATGACCAGGTTCGCGTGGAACTTTTCGGGCGAAGATCCGGCGGCGGCCAGAGGCGCCGGGCCGGCTTGCACGGCGGCCAGAAGGGCATTCGTTCCGGCCGCCGTTTCGGGCCACCGAAGGTCGGGAACGGCCGAATCCAGTGCCCGGCGAAGCGCCCGAACCGTTTGGTGGGCCAAGCGAATCAACTTCTGGCCCGCGTGGGGAACCAGCACCGGCGCGGCGAAGACCTCGGCCACCTCTCGCTCCAGCCGGCGAAAGGCGGGGCGGGGATCGTTTTCATAAAGCGGCCGGGTCAGGGGCGCCCAGGCGGGCCGGGCGGCGGGGTCGTTCTCCATGGCCCGGACGGCGTCCAGCGTTTCCGCGTCCACCGCGCCGAAGGCCGGGCCCAGTTCGTCCCTGGAAACGTGGAGCGGATTCCACGTCTCCACGAACAGGTCGCCCCGGCCGGTTCGGTGGTTTTCCAAAATCAGATCCCCCGGCCCGGCCAGACCCGGCTCGTGGTAGGTCTGGACCGCCCGGACGAGGCCGTCCGGTGAATCGGGGAGGTCGAGGATCAGAACCAGCGGCGGGGAAAAATGGCGGCCGTCGGACCAGCGGGCCATTTTCGGGGAAAGATTGCGGAATTGCCCCGGGGCGAGGGGCGGCGATTCGGAAAAGAGATCGGGCGGGCGGGAGGCGCGGAGGTCCGAAAGAAATTCGTCCCACACGGTTTCCGTTTCGCCGCCCGCCAGGGCGTCCAGTTCGCAGTCCGGACAGCGGGAGATATGCTCCTTCACGGCGGCTTCGTGGGCCGGGTCGTTTCGGATCGAGGGGGGCGGACAGGTCCGGAACCGCCGGGCCTCGATCAGCAGGGTTTGGCGATCGATCATCAGCGAATGACTCCTTTGGGATTCGGGTTTGAACTTCCACTTGCCCGGTTCCTACGGTTCCGGATTCTCTTTTTTCAAATGATGGAGCAACAAAAAAAGGAAGTCCTCCAAAACGGCCGGATCGTCATGGAGGGAATGGGATTCGAGAAAAATCCGCATTCGACCCAGAATTCGGGCCAGATGGTTGCTCGTCGTGCCGGGGCTTTTCCATCCCATTTCGGCCGCGGTTTCCTCCAGCGTCAACTCCTCTCCAAACCGAAGCCGCAGTAGACGGGCATCCTTCGGGGAAAGCGCCGGCAGGAATTCCTCCACCCAGCCTTGGAGCTGGGCGGGAGAAACGAATTTTCTTTCGGCTCCCTTTTCTTTGGCGCGGCCGGAACGTGGGACGTCTTCCCCGCCGCGCCCCGGGAAATGGTCATCCCGCCGAACGATTTCCGGCTGGCGGACGTGGAGCTGAATCCAGGAAACGAAATCCGCGACCCGGACCAGAACGTCCTCTTCCGCCAAGTCGCGGACGGCTTCCCGAAGAAAGTGGTCCGCCAGCCGCTTCAGGATTCCCGCTTTGCGGACTTCCTCCGGGTCCAGCGCAATATCGGCGGGGAAAGTGATTCGTTCCAGGTCGTCCAGGAGGAAATGCAGAGGGGTTGAGGTCGGCTTTCGAGAGAATTTGGATTGTCCCTGGCGATCGGGGACGAAGTGGAAGTCCTCCGAATCCGAAATGGCGGTGCGGGCTTTTTTATAGAGATACCGTTTGGGGTCCACGGATAGAGAGCGGCTAAAATCCAGCCAAGCGTTCAGAAATTTGTCCCGGAGCAGAGTTGCGGCTTCGGGGCCGGGGGATGCGCTCAACTGGTCCAACAGCGCCGGTTTGTCGGATAGAAACCGGACCAGCTCGCCGGCAATTGCCTTCGGCAGCGGGTCCGAGTCGTCCAGCTCCGTTTCGGACCAGTTTTCCATCCCCAGAAACCGAATGTTGAACCTGTGTCTGCGCTTCCGAGACCGAACTCTTTCTCCGATGGCGCGAGCCATCTTCAACAACCGGTCGTCCGGCAGGTTTTCGGAAAGCCATTGGGACAATCGCCGGGGATCGGCTTCGGGTTTTTCGTCGGGCTTTTCATCGTCTGGGGGCATGGGGCCTCCGCGGAATGCAAGGTGGTGGGAAAAGCGTTTCGGGCGAGAAGTTTTCCGGGAAAAGTGGAAAACGCCCCAGTTCGGGAAAGGGAGGGAACCCGCTCCGGATCGGCGGAAAGCCCTCGCTGGACAGTTCCCGCGTTCCTCGGGTTCCGGCCTGAAACCGTCGAAAATCAAGGTACTTCGCTTGCCGGGGTGGAGGCCCGCAGTTTGGCCGGCCGCCTTCCCGCTCCAAATCGGGCTTTCCCGTCCGTCCCGCGTTACCGGTCGCGGATAGGAAATTTTTTTAACATATTGAGATTGAAAGAGATTCTATCAGATCGTCTCTGTTTGTTTCAAGAAAAAAATGAGAAACACCGAGGTGGGGATGTGGTTGCCGCCGGGAAAAATGGGGCGGGCGCGAATGGTTGGAGGGAGTGAGAGTAAACAAGGCTGGTTTTCGAACGGGGGGATTGTGCAAAAAAACCGGGAAAGCGCCGCCCGGTGGAGAAAGGGCGGTCACGGATGGCAAGGCGATTGGCAAAAAATTCGGTACCCGAAGCTTTGGCTCCGGGAGCGACGAGTGCAACTCGTCGCTCCCGGGAACTACCGCAACACCGCCCCCGACCGCCCCATGTCGTAGCCGCCAAGGGCCTCCACCCGCTTCCGGAATTCTTCGTCCCGGACGATTTCCAGCAGGGTCTGGATACCCTCGGTTTCGAAATGCGCCTCGGGGATGATCAGATCGTACTGCTCGGTGACGACGGGGATGAAATCCAGCTTGAGGGCCTTGGCGGCGGCCTGGATGCCCAGGCCCGCGTCCGCCGTTCCCGATGCCACGGCGGCGGCCACGGCCATGTGGGTGAACTCTTCGTCGCCGTAGCCGGCGATTTGCTCCGGATCGACGCCGAGCCGGCCCAGCCGGTAGTCCAGAAGGATGCGGGTGCCCGATCCGCTTTGGCGGTTGATGAAGAAAACGTCGTCCCGGGTCAGGCTTTCGATGCCCTCGACGCCCTTGGGATTGCCCGGCGAAACCATCAGCCCCTGGTCCCGCATGACCAGATGGACGATCCGCACCGGCGTCCCTTTTAAAAACCGGTCCACGTAGGAGACGTTGTAGCTGCCGTCTTCCGTGTCCAACAAATGGCAACCCGCGAAATGGCAGACGCCCCGGCGCAGGGCCATGAGCCCGCCCATGCTGCCCACATGGCTGGAGCCGAGGGTGAAGCCGCCCGGCGCGGCCTTGAGCGCGTCGGCCAGCACGTTCAGGGCGTTGTCGTGGCTGCCCGCGGCCACCAGGGTTTTGTCCAACTCCCATTCCGGCCGTAGCAACTCGGTTTCCACGATTTCGTGGGCGTCCATGCCCTCGGAGGCGGCCGGCACCCGCAGAATGCCGTCGGCCTCGGTGATGGTGGTGATGCTGCCCGCGCCCCGGGGCAGCGGCGTGGCCACCACCCGGTCCCCCACCCGGCCCAGCTTGACCCGCAGAAACTCCTCCGTGCCCAGTTTGGAGGGAATTTTCCGGGTGGTTTCCGCCGGAATTCGCCGCCGCTGGGGTTCGGGTTGGCCCAACATCCGGTGGATGAGCGGCGCCACGAACTGCTCGAAGGCCACGATCATGGAGACCGGATAGCCGGGCATCCCGATGAACGGCTTGCCCTCGATCCGACCCAGCAGCACCGGCTTGCCCGGCATGATGGTGACGCCGTGGACGAGAATCTCGCCCAATTCCTGGATCACCTCCTTGGTGTAGTCCTCCGACCCGGCGGAGGAGCCGCCCACCGTGGCCACGATGTCCGAGGTGGCCATGGCGGCCCGCACCGTCTCTTTCAACGTCTCGAAATCGTCCGGCAGAATGTCGCCCTTGATCCCCTCGGCGCCGCATTCCCGGGCCATGGCCGCCATCACGTAGCCGTTGGACTCCACCACCCGGCCCGGCGCCAGCGCGTCGGTGGATTCCCTCTTCCAGTCGAACAGCTCGTTGCCCGTGGGCAGGACGGTGACCCGGGGACGCCTTCGAACCGGAACCTCAAAGATGCCGCCGCCCAGCAGCGCGCCCAGGCAGTAGGGCGTGATTTGGTGATTGCGCGGAAAGAGCAGCTCCGTGGCCACGATGTCCTCGCCCATTTTCCGGACGTTCCGCCAGGGGAAGATGGGCGCTTCGATGGAGACCACGCCGGGTTCCACCTCGTTGAGATCCTCCACGATGATCACCGCGTCGGTCCCCTCCGGCAGCGGGTGGCCGGTGTTGACGAAGATGGCGTCCTCCCCCAGGCGCAGGGTTTTGGGGCGGGTTTCGGCGGCGCCGTAGGTGGTTTCCGCCTTCACCGCCACGCCGTCCATGGCGGCGGCGTGAAAATGGGGGGAGGAAAGCTCCGCGAAGACCGGCTCCGCCAGCACCCGGCCCACGGCCTCGGGGGCGGGCACGGTTTCGGCCGGGGCGGTTCCAAAGCCCGGAAATGCGTCGAACAAAATCCGTCTCGCTTCCGCCAGCGGTTTCATCTTCAGGTAGACGGTACGTTTTTTTTCCATGAACACTCCTTAAAATCCGAACCGCAAAAATGCCTTTACCCCCAATGCCGTTCACTTTGGGACTCCAAATGAACGATGGAGCCTGATTGACCAAGGGCGTATGCGATACGCCCCTACAAAACTCCGCCTAAATGAACGGTATTGCCTTTACACCGGAATCACCCAGACCCGATCGCCTTTTTCCAGCCCTTCGGCGTCCCGTTCGATTTCCACCAGGCCGTGGGCGTGAACCATGGTGTTCAGCAGGCCGGATTTGCCCAGCACCGGTTCGGCCAGCAGGCCGTCGCCTTCCGGGACCAGCCGGACGCGGACGAATTCGGTTCGCCCCTGGCCGGAGGAGAGATTCCGGGCCAGCTTCGCGGGAATCTTGTGGACCCGTTCTCCCTCGCCGGCGCCGGAAAGCCGGTCCACGAAGGGCCGCACCACGGTCACGAAAACCACCATGGCCGAAACCACATGGCCGGGCAGGCCCCAGACCGGCGTTTTTCCGGCCCGGGCCAAAATGGTGGGCTTGCCCGGGCGGATGGCGATGCCGTGGACCAGAATCTCCGGGTCGTCCAGCCCCATGATGGCCTCCACGGTGAAATCCCGGGTGCCCACCGAGCTGCCGCCGGAGAGCAAAATCATGTGGCATTCCGAAACGGCTTGGCGGCAGGCCGCGATCAGGGCCGCCGCGTCGTCGGGGATGATGCCGTAGTTGATCGGTTCCGCCCCGGCGGCCCGCAACATGCCGGAAAGGGTGTGGGAGTTGACGTCCCGCACCTGGCCGGGGCCCGGCGTGGCGTCCACCGGCACCACCTCGTCGCCGGTGGAGATAATCCCCACCACCGGCTTGCGGTAAACCGAGACCGCGCCCCGGCCGAAGCCGCCCAGCAGGCCCACTTCCGCCGGACGCAGCCGAGTTCCGGCGGCCAGCACCGTCTGTCCGGCTGCGAAATCCTCCCCCGGCTCGATGACGTTTTCCCCGGGGGCCACGCCCTTGTAAACCTCGATGGCGGTCTCGTCCATGGCCTCGGTGTGCTCGATCATCACCACCGCGTCCGCGCCCCGGGGCAACATGCCGCCGGTGGCGATCCGGGCCGCCTCCCCCGGGCCGATGGAAAATTCCGGTCGCTCCCCCATGGCGATGTTTCCGGCCACGGTCAGAAAGCCGGGGGAGCCGTCCGACGCGCCGAAGGTGGCGGACGCCTTCACGGCGAATCCATCCACGATGGTGCGGCGGAAGTCGGGCAGGTTTTCCTCGGAGACCAGGTCTTCGGCCAGCACCCGACCCAGCGAATCGGCCAGAGGGACCGTTTCCGCTTCCACCGGCGCGAAGTTGGACCGCAGGGCCAGTACTTCGGAAATGTCTTTCACGTTGAAAAATTCAGCCATTCAGCGTCTTCTTTCTTTCCAGATTCGTTCGTTCGGCGACGTCGCCGGACCGCTTCCGATCCCCGGCGCCATCCCTCATTCCCGCACGTCCGATTCCGGACGCCGGCGGAACAGGGCCACCCAGGCCCGGGGAGGGTCGGCCTTGTTGACGTCGAAATGGGCGGCGGCCAAGGAAAGAATTTCGAACCAGGGCTCCATGGCGGCGGTCACCTGGACGGCGGACCTTCGGGGCGGCCCCGTGTCCCGGGGCGGGCCGTCGGTGCTGCCGATGATGGAAAACCAGAGGGCGTCCGGTCGCAGATGGTGCGCGACCCGGCGGGCGAAGGTCCGGCGGAGTTCGTCGGAATCCAGGGTGGAGGAATGAAAACAGCCCCGGTCGTAGGCCATCTCGAATGGGCCGCCCGGCACGTCCTCGGTGGTGAAATCCAGGGCGTGGAAATCCACCTGCACGTCGGCGGTTTCGGCCCGTTTCCGGGCTTCGGTGATCGCCCGGTCCGCGATGTCCACGCCGGTGACCGAAAATCCCCGGCCCGCCAGCCAGACGGCGTCGTTGCCGGGGCCGCAGCCCAGCTCCAAAATCCGGCGCGGCGTCACCGGCCGCCCCAGCACCAGCCGGATCAGATGGCCGTCGGGCCGCCCGGTGTCCCACGGAGTATGATCTTCCCGATAGCGGCTTTCCCAGTAGCTTTTCGGGTTTTGGGAATCGTTGGTTGTCATGAAGCTTCTCCGAAGAAATGGGGGAGGGGAACGGTTCCGTGGAGGCGGGCCACTGGGAGATCGGCGTTCCCGAAATCCGAAAGCGGCCGGCGGGCGGTTTGGATGGGACATTCATTCATGACGTGGCGCTCCGTTGTCGTCGATTGGAATGGGGGCCGGAGGGATTTTCCCGGCTTGCGCGATCCCGGTTTCCGGGTTAGCTTCCATGCCGTTCATTTTGAGATTGGAATGGACGATGGTGCTGGATTGGCCAGGGCGTATGCGATACGCCCCCACTAAACCCAATGCCGTTCACTTTGGGATTTCAATTGCTCAACCGTGCCGGATTGACCAAGGGCGAATGCGATTCGCCCCTACCATTTTTGGCCAAAATGAACGGTATTGCCACTAAACCACTATTTCGTGAAATGACCGGACGACCCATGGACCCGAACGCCATCCCCGAAAAACCCCGCTGTTTGCTGGCCCTGCGCGAGGCCGGCTTTGCCGTGCCCGATTTCGTCTACCTCTCCGCGGCCGATTTCGCCGCGGAAAATTTCGACGAACTCCAGGCGTTTTTCGCCCGGCGCGACGACCATTTCAAGGTGATCGCCCGCAGCGCCCACCCGGCGGAATCCCAATTCAAGGGCGGCACTTTTGATTCCATGGAAACGCTGGCCGACGTGGGCGGCATCCGCTTCGCCCGCAACCGGATGATCCGCTCGGCCCGAAACGCCAAGCGGCTCTCCATCGCCCGGCAGCAACGGTTTTCCGGCGCGCCGGAGATCGACCCCGAGGAAATGGGCGTCATCGTGATGCCCTTCATCGAGGGCGCCTCCGTGATGGCCAAAATGGTGGGCGAAACCTGGGAATTCGGCTACGGCGCCAACCCGGGCCAGAAGGTGAGCGGCGGTCCCTTCATCACCGGGACGCCCCACACCCTCGAATTGCTGGACCGCTCCGAGGAAATCCAGAAATTGCTGGGGTTTCGGTGCGAAATTGAATATATCCTCTCCCGGGAAGGGACCTTGTTCGCCGTTCAGGCCAGGGACATTTCCCACATCGAAATGCTGGAGCCCCGGGCCGACCGGTTTTCCATCGAACTGGACGGCGTGCGCCGCATCCGCCGCCGCCGGAACTACCGCGAGCGGCCCATCTTCGTGATGAACAACCGCAAGCTCTACCTGGACGTGATCAGCCTCTGCGAAGACGTTGTCCAAGGCTGGAGCGATCCTTCGCCCACACTGGAGGACATCCTCGGCCTGGTGAACGACTTCAAGGAGCGGATGGAAACCTTCGCCATGCGCAACGAGCGGTTCGGGGTGCTGGGCCTTTCGGTGGAAACGCCGGTGGAACTCTACCAGATCGCCGGCAACTATCTTCAGGACACCCCGGAGTGGCAAAAGGAACTTTCCGCGGCCCTGCAATCCCTCCATTTCCACATCGATTGTTTTCTTGCCGAAACCGATACCCTGATCGCCAAGGAACACATCGAGATCGCCATGTGCACCCACGACGCCTACGGCATCGACACCCTCCGCAATCCGCTCTGGTCGGTCTACTGGAAGGCGGAGCGCCACGACCGGGTGTTGCGCCGCCTGCGGGAGATCGGCTTCCGCACCGGCGACACCGTCGGCGTCGAAATCGACGCCCAGGAAAAGCCGGTGTTGCATCGGTTGTAACGGAAATCCAAATTCAACCGGTTGGGACCGACGCCAATGGGGTTCGCGTGGGCGCTCCAATGAACGATGGCGCGGGACGGCCAAGGACGTATGCGATACGCCCCTACATCAACTCGCCGGAACGAACCTCTTTGGCGCTACTTCCGCATCACCCGCCGGAACGCGCCCAGGGCGTAGGCGATGTCTTCGGATTCGATGTGGCAATGGGTGACGGCACGGAACCGGCCCGGCCCCACCGGCAACACGCGCACGCCTTCCAGGCGCAGCCGCTCCACCAGCTCCGGCGCGGCGGGTCCGGGTTCCTGGACGTCCACGTAGACGATGTTGGTGCGGACCTTTTCCACGTCCACGGAAAGGCCCGGAATTCCCGCCAACTCCGATCCCAGGCGTTTGGCGTTGGCGTGATCCTCCGCAAGCCGGTCCACCATTTCCGTCAGTGCCACGATGCCCGCCGCGGCGAGGACGCCCGCCTGCCTCATGCCGCCGCCCAGCACTTTTCGGGCCCGCCGGGCGTCTTCGACAAACGCCTTGTCGCCGCAGACCAGGGAGCCCACCGGCGCGGCCAGCCCCTTGCTGAGGCAAAAGGAGATGGAATCCGCCGGCCCGGCCAGCTCCGAGGCGTCCACGCCCAGGGCCACCGCCGCGTTGAAGATTCGCGCGCCGTCCACATGGAGCCGGATGCCCCGGGCATGGGCAAGTTGGCCCACTTTCGCCATGTATTCCGGGGGGATGGGCGTTCCGTAACAGCGGTTGTGAGTGTTTTCCAGCACGATGAGCCGGGTGCGCGGAAAGTGAACGTCGTCGGGCCGGATGGCCGCTTCGATGTCGGCCAGATCGATGGTGCCGTCGGGCTGGTTCCGGACGGTGCGGGGATGGATGCCGCCCATGGCCGCCGATCCGCCCTGCTCGTAGTAGAAAACGTGGCATTGATCGCCCAGAATCATCTCGTTGCCCCGGCCGCAGTGGGTCAACTGGCTGACCAGGTTGGCCATGGTGCCGCTGGCCACGTAAAGGGCGGCCTCCTTTCCGGTCCGCTCGGCGGCCATTTCCTCCAGCTTGCGGACGGTGGGGTCTTCCCCGAAAACGTCGTCCCCAACTTCGGCTTCGGCCATGGCCCGTTTCATGGATTCGGTGGGGCGGGTGATGGTGTCGGAGCGTAGATCGACGGTTCGCATGAACATCCTCCGTTTGAATTTCGGGCGCCGTCGGCGAAAAATCGCCGGTTTTCGCGCGGAAGCGCTCCCCGGCGGAGTTGGAAAACCGGGTTCCGGAATTGGGTTGCGGCCTCGGGAAAAATGGCCGTTTTTCGGCGCCGGGAAAAGCGGATGATGGCGCACAATATGACCCCTGGGGCCGGATTCGTCAATGGCGGGATCGGCGGGCGGGATCGGCGGCCGTTTTCGGGAAGCGCTTCCGCTTTTTCTTGACACCCCTCCCGGCTTTTCGTATGGTCGATCCAAACTTTCTGTTTTTACTGGAATTGAAATGATTTCAGGCGATTCCTTTCTCCGATCCCGTCCTTCGCGTTCCCGGCGCCGCGTCCTTTTCCAAACCGCCGGCGCACTGCTCCTGTCAACCCTTCTTCTAATTCCGGCGGGTTGCGTATCCCGGATCACGGGGCGGCTGGCCGACGGCCTCTCCGGCGCGATTGCGGATCATCCCGATCCCGCCACGGTCCGGGACGGCGGTCCGGCCTATCTGCTCATGGTGGACGGTCTGCTGCTCAACGATCCCGAAAACGCCAATCTTCTGCGCTCCGCCGCCGAGCTTTACGCCACCTACGCCGACGTTTACGTGGACGAGCCGGAACGGGTCCAAACCTTGACGGAACGGGGTCTGGACTACGGCCTGCGGGCGGTCTGCGTCTCCGAAGCGGCGGTCTGCGGCTTGCGGGAGATGGCGTTTTCCGCGTTCGAGTCGGCGCTGGCGGAAACCGACGAGGGGGATGTGCCGTCGCTTTTCGCCCTGGGCGCGGCCTGGGCCGCCTGGATTCAGGCCCGTCGGGACGATTGGAACGCCGTCGCGGAGATTTCCCGGGTGGAGGCGGTGATGAACCGGGTGGTGGCGCTGGACGAAGGCTACCGGGACGGCGGCGGCCATCTCTACCTCGGCGCGCTGGCGACGCTGGCGCCCCCGGCCCTGGGCGGTCGCCCGGAAGAAGGCCGCGCCCATTTCGAACGAGCCATCAGATTGTCCGGCGGCAAAAACCTGATGGCCAAGGTCCTCTTCGCCCGCCACTACGCCCGAACCGTGTTCGACCGGGAACTCCACGACCGGTTGTTGAGAGAAGTTTTAGCGGCCGATCCGGAGGCGGAGGGGTTTGCGCTGTCCAATCGGCTGGCGAAGGAGGAGGCGGAGGCGTTGTTGGCGGGGTCGGAGGCGTATTTTGAGTGAGGCGTTGCCGATTATTTTTGGGCAGCCGGGAAAGGGCGATATTGAATGAATGAGCCAGATCGAGAGATGTCGGACGAACTCCGCCCGGAATACGACTTCGATTATTCCAAGGCCGTCAGGGGGAAGTATTGTAACCGTTTGATGGCGGAAGGCTCCAATGTCGTGGTCTTGGAGCCGGATATCGCCACGTTTTTGCCGGATTCCGCTTCCGTGAACGAAACGTTGCGGTCCCTTTTGGAACTGGCTCGCGCAATCCTGCGGAATACTCGTTAAATTGAGGAGATAACACAATGAAATCAAAAACCTTTTCCATATTCGATTTAAGTCCAACGGAGAAGCTGCAATTGGTCGAAGACTTATGGGATGATCTGGCGGCAACTCCGTCTGAAGTTCCGATTTATGAATGGCAAAAGAAAGAATTGGAGCGCCGAAAATCCAATTTGATGAGTCAGCCGGCTTCCGGGCTTTCTTGGGATGAAGTGAAAGGAAGCTTTCGAAGCCGCTTTGGCCGTTGAAGCAATCCAGAAGCCAAGAATCTCCGTCCCAGTGGGAGAACGTCCATGAAAAACCCGCACTGCTTCCCCGCCGTCCGTATCCTCTTTCTCCTTTTTTTATTTCCCCTCTTTTTTCCGGCTAACGCCTCCGCCATCCGCCTCAAAATCGCCACCCTCTCCCCCGAGGGCTCCTTTTGGATGACTCAGATGGAGGCCGGGGCTGAGGAAGTGAAGAAGCGGACCGAGGGCCGGGTCAGTTTCCGCTTTTACCCCGGCGGCGTCATGGGCGACGACCGCGCCATGCTCCGGAAAATCCGCGTGGGCCAGCTCCACGGCGGCGCGGTGGTGCTGGGCAGCCTTGCCGACGTATTCCCCGACAGCCAGATTTACGCGATTCCCTTGGAGTTGCGCGGCTTCGACGAAGTCGATTTCGTCCGGAAGCGGGTTGATCCGTACATCATGAACGGACTGGAGGACGGCGGCTTCGTCACCTTTGGCCTTGCGGAGGGCGGCTTCGCCTACATCATGTCCACCCGCCGGATCGGAACCGTTTCGGACCTGCAGACCGGCAAGGTTTGGGTTCCGGACAACGACCGCGCCGCCCTGGAAGGCGTCAAGGCGTTCGAGGTGACCCCGGTGCCGCTTTCCATCGCCGACGTTCGCGCGGGATTGCAGACCGGGCTCATCGACACCGTGGCCACCCCGCCCATCGGCGCGGTGGCCTTGCAATGGCACACCCAGATTCAATATCTCACCGAAATGCCCTTTCTGTACGTCTGCGCCACCCTGGCGGTGGACAAGCGGGCCTTCTCCAAAATCAAGCCCGAGGACCAGGCCGTGGTCCGGGAGGTGATGGCGGAGACCTTTCGCAAGCTGGACCGGCGAAATCGCGAGGACAACGTGGCGGCCCTGGAAGCGCTCAAGGGCCAGGGCGTGGAATTCGTCCAACCTTCCGACGCGGCCCTGGAAGACTGGCGCGCCCGGGCCGAAACCGTCCCCGACCGGCTGGTCGCGGCCGGTCGCCTTTCCCCGGAAGCGGTGGCGATGCTCGAAGCGGCGCTGGCCGAGTACCGGAATGGCAAGGGCGGGTCGTGAGTCGAGCCCTCCTTTGGCTGTACCGGCTGGAAACCGCCTTGCTGGTGCTCATGCTGGGGCTAATGCTCGGGCTCTCCGCCGCGCAGATTCTCCTGCGAAATTTCTTCGGAACGGGGCTCGCGTGGGCGGACGTGATGGTGCGGCTGCTGGTGCTCTGGATCGGTCTGGCCGGGGCCATGGTGGCCAGCCGCAAGGGCGATCACATCCGGATCGACGTGGCGGTCCGATACCTGCCGCCGTCCCGGGCCGGAGCGGCGGAGGCGCTTGCCCGGCTGTCCACCGCCGTCATCTGCGGCATTGCCGCCTGGCACGGCTACCGCTTCGCGCGGATGGAGGCCGAGTTCGGGGGAAACGCCTTTCTCCAGGTTCCCATTTGGGTCGGTCAGACCATCATCCCCTTCGCCTTTGGGGTGATCGCCCTGCGCTATTTTGGCCTCGCGGTGGATCTGGCCCGGAACCGGTTCGTGCTTCCACCCCGGGAGGAATTGGCCTGATTCCGGCTCGCCCATGCCCATCGAACTGATCTTCGCCCTTCTCGTTCTCCTCGCACTGCTGGGCGCGCCGCTGTTTGCCGTGATCCTCGGGGCGGCCATGGCCGGGTTTCACGCCCTGGGCGTGGACCTTCAGGTGGTGGCCATCGAGCTGTACCGAATGGCCGACACCCCGGTGCTGGCGGCCCTCCCGCTGTTCACCTTCGCCGGATATCTGCTGGGCGAAAGCCGCGCCTCCGAGCGGCTGGTGCGGCTGACCCGGGCCTTTCTGGGCTGGATGCCCGGCGGGCTCGCCGTGGTGGCCTTCGTCGCCTGCGCCCTGTTCACCGCTTTCACCGGCGCGTCGGGCGTCACCATCGTGGCCCTGGGCGCGCTCCTGCTCCCCGCGTTGCGGGAGGCCGGCTACGGCGAGCGGTTCAGCATGGGGCTGGTGACCACCTCCGGCAGCCTGGGGCTTCTCCTGCCGCCGTCCCTGCCGCTGATTCTTTACGGCATCGTGGCCCAGCAGCTCGACGCGGGGGAGGCGGTTTCCTTGGACGATCTTTTCCTGGCCGGGCTGCTGCCGGGGCTGCTGATGGTGGCGATGCTCTCCGGCTGGAGCCTTTGGGCCAACCGGGGCGGCGGCGCGCCGCCGACGAAATTCTCTTGGCGGGAGGCCGGGGCCGCGTTGCGGGCGGCGGCCTGGGAGATTCCGTTGCCCTTCGTGGTGCTGGGCGGGATCTACGGCGGCGTGTTGGCCCTCTCCGAGGCGGCGGCGGCCACTGCGCTCTACGTGCTGATCGTGGAGGTGCTGATCTACCGGGAAATCCCGCTCCGGGAGTTGCCCGGGGTGACGCGGGATTCCATGGCGATGGTGGGCGGAATCCTGATTATCTTGGGCGTGTCCATGGCCTCCACCAACGTGCTCATCGACGCGGAAGTCCCCGCGAAGCTGTTCGCCCTGATCCAGCGCCACGTGACCGACCGGCTGGCCTTTCTGATGCTGCTCAACGTTTTACTGCTGGTGTTGGGCGCGATCCTGGACATTTTTTCGGCCATCGTCGTCATGGTGCCGCTGATCCTGCCGGTGGCGGTCAGCTACGACGTTCATCCGCTGCACCTGGGCATCGTTTTTCTGGCCAACATGCAGATCGGCTACGTCACCCCGCCCGTGGGCATGAACCTCTTCATCGCCAGCTACCGCTTCCGCCGCCCGGTCACGGAACTCTACCGCGCCGCCCTCCCCTTCATGCTGGTGCTGCTGGCGGCGGTGCTGGTGATTACGTATTTGCCTTGGTTGACGATGGCGCTGGTTGGGGAGTAAACTTTGCGAGAAATGCAAATAGAGATCGTTCCATTTCATCCATTTGAGGGGAAGCATGAAACACCCGTTTACGCTAATTTATTGGATGGACGACGGCTGGTTCGTAGGGAAGCTGAAAGAGGTTCCCGGGATTTTTAGCCAAGGAGAAACGCTTGCGGAACTCGAAGAAAATATTGAGGACTCCTATCGACTCATGATGGAGGAGGAAGTGCCGGTGAGCCATCCAGCCTCGCATTCCAAGGAAATTTGGGTTGAATTGGAGTGAAGCGAGGGAATTTTATTCGGGAACTGGTCGCGGCAGGCTGTTTTCTGAAACGGCATGGGAAAAAGCATGATATTTTCATGAATCCGCACAATGGAAAGCAGGCTCCCGTTCCCCGCCATCCCGAAATCAAGGAATCGCTTTGCCGTCTGATTCGGAAACAGTTGGGGATATGAATGACCCCGACCATCGCACCGCCTATGAGCCCGATCCGGGCAAATGGGGGGATGGTTTTTCCAGGAGGATAAAATGAAATGCGCGATCTGCCGAAACGGTTGCAACGAAGAACGCTTCACAACGGTTTTGCTGGAAAGAGACCAAACCATCCTGGTCTTTCGGAATGTTCCGGCCAAGATTTGTGAAAACTGCGGTGAAGAGTTTATTTCCTTCCAGGTCAATCGGACATTGCTTCAACATGCCAGAAGTGAAATGGAGCGCGGAATTACCTTGGAAATCCTTGAATTCGCGGCATGAAATCGAGGATATAACCGAGTCCGAGTCGTCAATAATCCGCTTCTGTGCTCACTCCCCCGCCACGATCAACGTGTACAACTGCTCCTCCACGAAAAAGTGCTGGAATTCGTAGATTTTTTCCGGGGCCAGGTCCATCACCACCCGGGCGGCGGTGCGCAGGGGGCCGCGGCGCGCGGCGCGAATCTGCCAGATGAGCCGGCCGCTCACGGCCGTTTCTTCCGGGATATCGTTCCCCAAGGCGGTGTTTTCGAAGTCGCAGACCAATCTTGGATGCTCCGTGTCCAGCAGGAAGACCCGGGGCGGCGCCTTTCCGTCGTAGATGAAATGGACCTTCTCCTCGCCGGTGCGGGAACGCTCGATGCGAATCGCTTCCAGGGTCGCCGCCTTGGGCTGGCGATACAGCGTCCAATGGGTCCAGCCTTCCACCCCTTCGGCGTTGCGCACCTTGAACCAGTCTTTTTGAACCGCCGTCACCGTGACCGTCTCGCCGCCGGAGAGCCGTTCCACCACCTCCGCGTCCATGGTTGGCTCTTTCCGCAGATTGCCCGTTCCCGTGGTTACCCTGAGATCGTCCCCCGGCCGAAGGCCGTCCGCGCCCCGGCCCGGCAGTTCCGCTTCGCCGAACAGCCCTTTGTGGGCCCACCCCTCCGCGTCGTCCGAAGTGCGGATTTGAAACCAGTCGCCTTCTTCCGCCAGCACCCGCACGGCGTCCCCTTCCTTGATCCGGGCGACAAGTTCGGCGGTGAGCGCCGGTTCCGCCCGAACGTTCCCGGTGTCCACGGTGACCGTGGCGGTTTGTTCCCCGGAATCGGATTCCGTCGTGGCGGTTTCGGCCGATTCCATTTCGGGCGGAGGCGATTCGGCTGCGGTCTCTTCGGGTTCCGTCGTATCCGCTTCCGTAGATTCCGCCGGAGGTTCCGAATCGGCGTCTTCGGACCCCCGGGGATCGGGCGTATCGGCCGTCGATTCGGCGGCTTCCGTTTCGCTTGGCGGCGTCGCGCTTTCCGACGAATCCTCGGCGGTGGTCGCCGGGCGGGTTCGGAAGAGGGTGGATTCGCCGGTCGATGATTCATCGTTCGTCTGCGCGTGAATCGCGTCGGGAGCCAGGGGCAGGGCGAGCAACAAAGTCAGGATCAGGCGAATCAGAACCGTCATGGGAGGAACCTCCGCTGTAAAGGTGGGTTAATTTTGGGATTGTAAGGCAAAGTCGGGCCGGATTCAAACATAATCTTATATCGTCCGCCGCCCCCGCGAATTTCGCCAGAAAATGCTTGCGGGCCGGATCGGTTTTCTTTAAAGTTATGACCAAGTGGTCACTTTTTAATCCGATAATCATTCAAATGCCTTAGCGTCCGTGAACCATGCCGCTTTTTTCACGGCGCCGCGAAGAAATTCCTCTTCTTCCAGGTGTCGGGCGGTCCACGACGCGGGGGGGACCTCGGGTCCCGGAAGCTTCCAATGGCCTTTTCATTTTCCGATCCGCGACTGGTCGAAATCGCCGCCCGGCTGGACAAGGGCGAACGATTGGGGCCGGAGGACGGGATCGTTCTGTTCGAATCTTCGGATATCATTGGCGTGGGACGCCTGGCCGACCGGGATCGTCGGCGACGGCACGGCGACCGGGCCTTCTTCATCCAAAATCAGCACTTGAACTACACCAACGTCTGCCGGAACCAGTGCCGGTTTTGCGCCTTCGGCCGGGATTCCGACCGTCGAGACGGGGCGTTCACCATGAACATTCTCGACGTGAGGGAGCGCTTGCTGGAGCGGTCCGCCGACCCCGTCCGGGAAATCCATATCGTGGGCGGCGTCAATCCAAGTCTGCCCTTTCAGTATTACCTGGACATGATCCGCACCGCCCGGTTCGTGCGGCCCAAGGCGACCATCAAGGCGTTTACGGCGGTGGAAATCGACCACATGGCCCAATTGAGCGGCCTGGGGCTGACCGGAACCATTAGAGCCCTCAAGGAAGCCGGATTGGGCATGGTGCCCGGCGGCGGCGCGGAGGTGCTTTGCGAGCGGATTTGGCGGGAACTGTACCCCAATAAAATCGGCGGCGACCGCTGGCTGGAGGTCACCGAGGCGCTGCATCGCGAAGGCGTCGTCACCAACGCCACCTTGCTGTACGGCCACATCGAGACCGTCGAGGAGCGCGTTCGGCACCTGCTCCGGCTCCGGGAACTTCAAGACCGCACCGGCGGCTTTTCCGCCTTCATTCCGCTGGCCTTTCATCCCGCCAACACCGAGCTTTCCGATCTTTCCGGCCCCGGGGCCGTGGACGACCTCAAAATGGTGTCCGTGGCCCGGCTGATGCTGGACAATTTCGACCACGTCAAAGCCTATTGGGTGATGCTGGGAGAACGGCTGGCCCAGGTTGCCCTCTCCTTCGGCGCGGACGATCTGGACGGCACCATCGTGGAGGAAAAAATCACCCACATGGCCGGCGCCACCTCCCCCAGCGGCCTGGCCCGGGAGCGAATGGTGGAGCTGATCCGTTCCGCCGGATTTGAGCCGGTGGAGCGGGATTCGTTTTATCGGGCGGTGGAGGCGGAAGGTGGAAGTTGGAAGTCGGAAGTTGGAAGCCAAGAGTCGGGAGTTGGGAGTCAGGAGTCGGGAGTTGGAAGCCAGAAGCCAGAAGTTGGAAGCCAGAAACCAGAAGATTCCAATGCCAGCCGTCCGTATCCGTCCGTGCCCGTTCCTGGCAAGGAAGACCTGACCCCCATTTTAAACGAAGCCGCCCAAGGCCAAAGAATTTCCCCGCAAGACGCCTTGGCCCTGCTCCAATCGGCCGACCTGCTGACCTTGGCCGAACTGGCCGAGGGCAAGCGATGGGCGCTTCATCCGGAGCCGCTGGTCACCTTTGTGATCGACCGGAACATCAACTACACCAACGTCTGCGCCTCGGGCTGCCGGTTTTGCGCTTTTTTCCGTTGCGGCGACGACGAGGACGCCTACGTCATCGAGCGGGATACCCTGCGGGCAAAAATTCAGGAGACGGTGGATTTGGGCGGCACCCAGATTCTGCTTCAGGGCGGCATGCATCCGGACTTGGATCTGGATTTCTACACCGATCTGCTGCGCTTCATCCACGACGAGTTCGACATCCACGTCCACGGCTTTTCTCCCCCGGAAATCGCCTTTTTGGTCAAGAAAACCGGGCTTTCGCCGGAAAAAGTGCTTCAGGAGCTGATTGACGCGGGCCTCAATTCCATCCCCGGCGGCGGGGCGGAAATTCTGGTGGACGAAGTGCGCGACAAGATTTCTCCCCGGAAATGCAGCGCCGGCGAGTGGCTGGAGGTCATGCGGGTCGCCCACCGGCTGGGCCTTCGAACCAGCGCCACCATGATGTTCGGCCACGTGGAATCGCCCGAGGACGTCGTCGCCCACCTTTCGCGGATACGCGATCTCCAGGACGAAACCGGCGGCTTTACCGCCTTCATTCCCTGGACCTTCCAGCCCGACCACACCCGTCTGCCCGCGCGCAAGCGGACCTCGGCCGAATACCTGCGGGTGCTGGCGCTGTCCCGGATTTTTCTGGACAACGTGCCCAACATCCAGGCCTCCTGGGTGACCCAGGGCGACAAGATCGCCCAGGCGGCGCTCCGGTTCGGCGCGAACGACCTGGGCAGCACCATGATCGAGGAAAACGTGGTGGCGGCGGCCGGCGTCCAGTTCCAACTCCCGCTTTCGGAAATGGTTCGACTGATCCGGTCGGCCGGATTTCGGGCCGTGCAGCGGGATTGCTTTTACAACCATCTTCGGGAGCATGGCGGGGAGGTCGGGACGCCATCCGGGCCGGGGAAATAAACTTGTCCGTACCGTCCGCCGATTCCGGTGCAAAGCGGTCTTCGTCTTCCCGGACCGCCGGTGCCGAGAGCGTCCAAACCCTGATCATCCGCAGGGAAGAAACATCGCCCGGCGAGACCCTTCACCGCGCAAGGTGGGTGGTCGCCGATTCCGATACGGTTTTCCCGGACGGCTACGTGGTGGAGTCCGGCGGCGTGATTCGGGAAGTCGGAACGGGACGGCCCCCCGCCGCCGACCGCAACGTGGACCGCGGGGATGTCGCGCTGCTCCCCGGCCTGATCAACGCCCACGTCCATTTGGAGCTGACCGCCTTGGCCGATCAAGTTCCAGCCGAGGGCGGATTTGAAGCCTGGGTCCGCTCCCTGCTGGCCGCCCGGGAAGCGGCGGGAGAGGCGGCGCTGCGGGCGGGCGCGGAAGACGGCGCGGCGGCGTTGCGGGATTCCGGCTGCGCCGCCGTTGGGGAAGTGACCACGCTGGGAATTTCATGGGAGGCGACGGCCGGTGCTGGTCTTGCCGGCGTCTGGTTCCGGGAGTTTCTGGGCGGGGAAATTCCGCCCGCCGAAGCGTTGTCGGATCAAACCGCCGGGGATTTATCCGCCTCCGTCGCCGGTCACGCGCCCCACACCGCCGCGCCGGAATTGCTCCAGGCGCTCAGAAAATTCGCCCGGGAGCGGTGGCGGCCGTTTTCCCTCCATCTGGCCGAATCCGAGGCGGAGGTGGAATTCCTCGCCACCGGCCGGGGCGACTGGGCGGATTTTCTGGCCGAGCGGGGCATCGACGTTTCCGGCTGGGGCCTTCCGGCGCGGAGCCCGCTGGACCACGCCGACCGGCTGGGGTTGCTGGGGCCGGGAACCTTGCTGGTTCATCTGCTTCGGGCCGACGCGGCCGATTTCCGGCGGGTGCAAGAACGAGGCGCGGCGGTCTGCGTTTGTCCGCGCAGCAATCAGCGACTCCACGGGCGGCTTCCCGATCTGGACGCCATGTTCCGGGCCGGATTGCGCCCGGCCCTGGGCACCGACGGCCGGGCTTCCGTGGGTTCCCTCAATTTGTTCGACGAAATGGCCTTTGCCGCCGAACGGTTTCCCGGGATTCCGCCGGGAATGATTTTCGACATGGCCACCCGGAACGGGGCGGACGCCCTCGGGATCGGGAATCGGTACGGCACGCTGGCGCCCGGACGGCGGGCGGTTTTTTCGATTTCGCCGGTATCGGCGACCACCTCCACCCTGCTTCTGGAACGGATCGTCCATGACACAGCCGCAGCGGGATAAATTCTCCGGGTCCGATGTTCGGGTCGGCCGCATCCGCTACATGAACGTGGCCCCGGTTTACCACGGCCTGACCAACGGGGGCCGTCCTCCCGGCATGTCCCTGTTTTCCGGTCCCCCGGCCGAACTCAACGCCATGCTGGCGGAGGGCAAATTGGACATCAGCCCGGTTTCCTCCGCCGCCTACGCCCGCCACGCCGAGGATTGGCTGCTGCTGCCCGACTTGTCGATTTCCTGCCGGGGGCCGGTGATGAGCGTGTTGTTGGTAAGCCGCAATCCCATTTCGGAGTTGGACGGCCGGAAGGTGCTGCTGACCCAAGAATCGGCCACCGCCGCGGCGTTGACCCGGTTTTTGCTGGCGGAAGAAGGCGTCCGGCCCCGGTTTGAAACGGGGCGGGTGTGCGCCCGGGAAGATTTGAGCGGGGATGTGGGCGCGGCGCTGGTCATCGGCGACGCCGCGCTTCGGGAGCCCTGGGCGGATCGGATGGATGGTTGGGCCCCCCACGTTCTGGACCTGGGAAGCTGGTGGTGGGAGCGAACCGGCCTTCCCTTCGTTTTCGCCCTGTGGGCCGTTCGCCGAAGTTTCGCCGAGGCGCATCCCGAACGGGTTCGCGCCGTGGTCCGGGCCTTCCGCCGCTCCCGCCGGCACGGGCTGGAGCGGATGGAGGAGATCCTTCCGGGCGCCTGCGACCGCCTGGGCATTGGCCCCGACCGCTGCCGCCAATACTACGACCGCCTCCACTACGGCCTGGACGCCGACCAAATCCATGGCGTCCGCCGCTTTTTCGACGGGCTGCACCGGGAAGGCATCTTGTCTCGGCCGGTCGAGTTGTCCTTTTTCAAGGATAATGGATTACAAATACCAACGCAAAGGGCCTTTCCAACGACTTCGGCGCTCCGCTTTCCCGCTTTCCCTCAACCCGTTTCCACGGGTTTTCGAATCTGAAAAAGCGCCTCTGTTCCAGCGTTGGATGTTGGTTGCCGGAAAACAGTTTTGATTTGACGGGGGGAGGCCATTGGTTTATTCGCGGCCGCCGAAAAGCGAAGATGAATTGGATGAGTTGATTGCCCTGGCCGACACATTAATGGACGAAACCGGCGGGGATCAAAATCACCCCCTGTACGGTCTTCTGGAATTGGTGGGAAATCTGATCGGAGATTACGAAGACGAACATTTTCCCGAACCGGTGGTCGATCCGCTGGATCGCCTGAAACATTTAATGGAGGAACATCGCTTGCGACAGCGCGATCTTGTGCAAATCGGTGTCGGAAGCCGGGGCGTGGTTTCAGAACTTCTTTCGGGGAAGCGGGATTTCACCAAGCGACAGATCGCTATTTTATCCGATTATTTCAGTTGCAGCCCAGCGGTGTTTTTCCCAAATTCCGGGCTGGACTAAAACCCATGGCGGTTCGGTAAATCCTTCCCCATTCTCCCATCCCGATCCTCCCGCGTTGAAAAAATCCCCCCTCGTGAATACTTTCCCCTTTTGCCCCGGCCCCACCCCTCCCATTCCGAAAGGAGCGCTTCCATGAACGAGCCGAGCAAGGACATCAAGGGCAACGCCTACATCGATATCAAAGGAAACACCTTTTTGCTGGAAGCGCCCCATTTCATCTGGCGGGACGAGGAAGGCGGGCTGGGGTTTCTCGCGCCGGCCGCCCGGGTGCGGGAGGTCAACATCGGCAAGGGGGAGGAAGGCGCTTCGGCCATTCAGATTTTTCTGCGGGACGACGAGAACGACGAAACCCTCGAATACTATTTCGAATTCGCCGGAGAAGAAACCGCCCGCCTGCTCGCCGAGGCGATTTTGCGGATGAAGTCGGAACATCCCAAGGAAGAGGGACCCGTCGCCACCTGAGGGAAGAACACCGGGGCCGCGATCCGGCGGCCTCATTTTTCCTTTTCCTCCCCATAGCGCGGCAGTGCCGTTTATTTATCGGGAAATGGGCTGGCGTGCATGGCTCGCCCCCTGGGGCCATTTGCCAAGATGTTCCACCCGAAAATCCAATGTGGACGGCATCGTTCGAAATCCCGAGACCGACGATATTCGGATTAGACCATCCGGATTTGGTACGCCGTTTCTCCCGCCGCCCCCATCGCGACATTTCCTTCGCGGAACAACCCCAAGGGCGATTCCCGCCGCACCTGCCGAATGTCTGACCGACCCAGCCGGGCCGAAAAGATTTCCAGGCCGCCGGATTCCCCCGCCGCCACCGCGACGCCGTTTCCCAGGGTCGCCAGATTCGCCGTGCCCGGCTCCACCTCCGATTCCACTCGGCAGTGGCGCCGGTGTTCTTTTGCGCCGAAGCGGAACACGAACCGATGGCAGCGTCCGCCCCGGAACGCGATGACGCCGCAAACCGCGCCGTCCCGCCGGGCGTCCACCAGACGATATCCGGTCGGTTCCGGCACGGCGAATTCCGGACAAGCCGCCGGGCCGGGGCCGGAGCAGCCGGAGGAACGGCAGCCCCGGCGCGTTCTGGCGGAGGACGCTCGGGAACCGCTCCGTCGCATGGGGCGGCGCCGGCCAAGCGGATCGAACCGACGCCACCGCCCCTTTGCCGGGCTCCGAAAGCCCGATCTTCGCGAGCCGCCGCTCCCCGAGCACGAACAGCGTTTTGCCCGCCACCGTCGGCCGGTCGGCCGCCGCGGCGGGGAAGGGGATGGGCGAGCCGTTCGCGGTTTGGAGTCGGTCGTCCTCCCGCCGGGCCGCCGAGGCCAAAATTTGCGCCCCCGTGTGATTTTTCGGCGACGCGGAACAACCGTCCGCCACCGCGGCGAACGGAACCGGACCCGCGCCGGAAAGCGCCGCGTCCGCGCCGGGGACGCGGGAATCCTTGCCGGTGACGTATTGATCGGCCGGAAAGATCACGACGCCTCCGAGGGGCGAGCAAATTCCCAACCACATCGGCGGCCGGGCATGGCCGCCGGGGGCGATGGACCGGGGCTGAACGCCGCCTTTTCAGAACGTCAGCGGCTGCGACGCCGCGCCCGTCCCCAGGCTCTGGCTTTGGCTGCCGATGCTCTGGCTCACGAAGGCGGCGAGCCGGGACATGCGGTCCGGGGCGGCGTCGCCCACGTCCACCTGGCGGGTCAACTTGGCGTCCTTCTGAAACCCGGGCAGGCACTTGACGATTTTATCGCTTTCCCTGGCGCCGGGCCCTTTGAGGCCCGCCGGCGCCGTGACCAGCGATTCGATGTCGTCGCCCTGCTCGGCGGCCCGGATCTTGTCCGCAATCGTCTTGGGCCGAGTGCTGGACACGTTGTCCGCGCCGTCGGTGATGACGTAAATCGCGCCGTTCACGTCGAAATCCTGAGAACCGAGCGACGCCGCGTAGGTCTTGGTCGCGCCCGCGGCGGCGCGGGTGGCGTCGTACGGCGCAGTCATGCCGTCGGGGCGGAACCGGTCGTAGGCCGCCGGATCGATGGCGGAAAGGGGCTTGAAACCGTGGGCCGTTGAGCGGACCAGCCTGACCATCAGGTTGTCCGCCCGGGGATTCTTCCGGCACGCGGCCAAGACGGGCTGGACCGCCTTGAACGGCTCGTCGGCGAAGGCGGCCACGCCGCTGGTTTCGTCCGCCACGATGGTCGCCAGCGTGCATTCCGTCGCGCCCAGATTTTCGGGCCGCGTTCCGGAAAACTGAAACGTGCCGGAACCGGGAACCTGGGAAACCATCATCTCGTGGTTGTTGTTCGCGGGATTCATTCGGGGCGCGGGGACCTCCTTCTTCGAAATGGGTTGGAAGCGCGGGGACCGGGTCTTGGCCGTCTTCCGCGCCGTTCACCCAAAGCACCGGATGGGAGATGTCGAAAAAGTCGTGGGTGTCCAGGGCGACGTGGACGTCCCGGATTCGGTCGCCGTTCCGGTCCAAAAATCCGGCCAGACGTTCCATGTCGGCGGTTCCGCAGGAAACGGCCAAGGCGCCCGTCGGGGTCGCAAAAGTCGCGCTGGGGATCGATGATGGGCAGATGGGTTTTCTTCATGGGGGCTTCCCTTGTTGTTTAATTTTAATTTGGTTAAACTGTGCGACCTATGTTGAAATAAAAAAAGCATAATTTTATTAAAATTAAAATTTTCCTCTCTCGGCTTTGGCTTCCACTCGTGAAAACAGTGGATTGCCAATACGAAAAGTTTTGTGGATTCGATTGGGCAACGGCGCGCGGGGCGTTTGATCCGCGCTTGGGACGCCACTCGGGATATGCCGGCAAGGCGGGG
>JBKHDD010000054.1:0-26633 GCA_046541515.1 Desulfococcaceae bacterium | reverse complement strand
GGCCGCCGTGATTCTGGACTGCGACGGGGTTATGTTTGACACCACCGACGTCAACCGGAATTACTACAACCGCATCCTGGCCGAGTTTGGCCGGCCGGAGATGACCGACGAGCAGTTTCGATACGCCCACATGGCCACCGCCGACCAGGCGGTGGCCATGCTTTTTCCCGATCCGGCGGAGCGGAGCCGGGCCGACGCCTTTCGGCGGGAAATGACCTACCGGGAGTTCGTGGGCTACATGAAGGAAATGCCGGAGCTGAAACCCTTGCTTCGGCGGCTTCGGCCCAAGGTGCGCACGGCGGTGGTGACCAATCGGTCCGACACCATGCCGCTGGTGCTGGAGCGCTTCGAGCTGGGCGGCCTGTTCGACCGGGTGGTGACCGCCTTGGACGTGGCCCGGCCCAAGCCCGACCCCGAGGGGCTGAACCAGGTGCTGGCCGCCTTCGAGATCACGCCGGACTTGGCGCTCTACGTGGGCGACACCGAGGCCGATCAGGAAGCGGCCGCCGCCGCCGGCGTCCCTTTCGCGGCCTTCGACAACCGAGAACTGAAGGCCGAGTATCACGTCGCCAATTTGGCGGAGGTTGCGGAACTGGCGGGCGTGTAGACGAATTTTGGTTTTGGAAAAATGAAAGCGCCCGCGGCCGAGGGAGTCGGTCGCGGGCGCTTTCATTTTTGGCCGAAGGTTTTGCCGAAGTTATTCGGTCTCCTCGTGGGCAATTACCCGTTTTCCCCCCTTTCGCGGGCCGACCCGCCGAATTTTCCCTTCGGATTTCAGCTTTTCCAGATGAAATTTAACCCCGTCCTCCGTGACGTTCCCGATTCGCAGCGCCATTTCCCTTCGACCCGCCGAAGGTTTTTCCCGAAGGATGGACAAAATTTTCCGGGTAGTCTCGGTGGAAATACCCGGATTGCCCGCGGACTCCGCTTGTCCGGCGGAAAAAGAAAACGTCGCCCCCAACACCCTTCCGTCATCCCCGACGTCGATGTAAAGCCGGCCGCCCCGGCGTTTGCGAAGCCGCAAGTCCTGCGCAGACATTCGTCCCGCCAGGATTTCTTGCATCCGGTGGTTTGGTTTTCGCTCATGGAATCGCTTTTGGTGGTTTTATTCGCCGATTCCCTTTCGCGCTTCATGAATCAACGCGCCGGACAGGCAGACCAATTCCTCGCGAAGTTCGGAAGCTTCCACCTGCACTGCGGGAAAACCTTGCGCCGGAACAATTCGGCAAAAAATCGGGTCCTCGATATCCTCGGAATCGGAGCGGCCCTGGACTGGGAGATTCGGCCTTCGGCATGCCATTGGACCACGGCCGCGGTTTTGACTTAATCGGCCATTTCGGACGAATCTTTCGCGGCCCCGCCATCGCTTGGGCGTCCATCTCCGGGATGATTTGCGTCATAGTTCGGAATCCATTTTTTGTCGGCTATGGGGGCTCCGGCAGTTCAATGTCGCGAATGAAAAACCGTTTGGGGATAATTGCGAAAAAGAACGCGCCCGGCGCCGGTTTGAATTTGGATAGGCCGGCGTCCGCTTTTTGGCCGTCCCGACCGCTCAGGATCGGCCCCTCGCTCGGACGGATGGGGCTTTGTCCTCTTTTTGACCATTTGCTTCGAGCTTCCCGCCCAAGGTCCGCCGCAACTCCCCCACCACCTCCCGCACCCGGCCCGCTTCCGCCACCATTTCGGCGGCGGCGGAGGCCAGTTCCTCCGCGTTGCCGGCGTTCATCTGGACCACTTCGTCCACGCCGGAGATGGCGGATTGGAGCTGATCCAGGGCGGCGGCGCTTTCGGTGGCGGCGGCGGCGATTTCGGTGACGCGGTCGGCGCTGGAGCGGGCGGCTTCGGCCGCTTCGCCGTAGGCGGCCTGGAGTTCGGAAACCAGTTCCGCGCCTTCCCGCACCCGTTCTTCCGAACCGCGCAGCACCTCTGCCGTATTTCGGGATTCCTCGGCCGAGCGGCGGGCCAGGTTGCGGACTTCCATCGCCACCACCGAGAAACCGGCGCCGGCCCGGCCGGCCCGGGCCGCCTCCACGGCGGCGTTTAGCGCCAACAGGTTGGTCTGGGTGGCGATGTCGTCCACCCCTTCCAGCACCTTGGACGCCTCCGCGCCGGAGCGGCCGATGGCGGCCATGGCGGATTCCAGTCGGGCCATGGCGTCGTCGCTGCGTTTCAGCCGATCCCGGGCTTGCGCCATCCCCCGATCCGCCTCCGCGGCGTGCCCGGCGTTGTCCCGGGTCTTTCCTTTCACCTCCTCCGCGAACCCCCGGGTTTCCTCCAGCGCGGCCGCCTGTCGATTGGCCCCGGCGGCGAGCTGCTCCCCGGCCGAGGCGATTTGTCGGGCGGCGGCGTGGACGCCGGAGGCGCCCCGGTCCAGCCGAACGAGCCAGCCCCGCAAGCGGCGATTGAGCCCGGCCAGCAGCCAGAACGCCAGACCGCCGCCCAGCAGGGCGCCGACCGCCCCGGCCAGCAACATGTTCCGGCGGGCGCTTTTGGCCGCCGCGTCGCTGGCTTCGCGGGCCGAGGCCATGGCCTTCCGGTGTTCCGCCGCGATGGCTTCCATGCGCCGCGCGGCTTGTTCGGCCAGGGGACGGGCTTCCGACAGGGACAGGCGGCGGGCCCGCTGGTTGCCGTTTTCCATGGCCGTGGCGGCGACCTGTCGATGGATCTCCAGCAGACGCTCCCAGGCGCTTCCCAGGGCGGCGATGCCGTCCGCCATGTCGGCGTCGGCCATGGCGGACAGCGTTTCCATCCGCTCTTCCGCCGTCGCGATTCTTTGCTCCGCGGTTTCCGCGCAGGCGGCCATTCCTTCTTCCGTGAGGTCCAGGATCAGGTCCTTTTCCAGCCCCTTGATGGCGAGCAAATCGGCCCGAAGCGCTTCGGCGGCCAGCGCGTTGGAAACGGCGGATTCGGCCCGCAGGGCGTGGGCCTCGCTTCGGGCGGCGTTAAAGCCGGCCAGCCGGTCCAAGGCCCGCTCGGCTCGGTTGTAGTAGGCCCGTCCGCCCCCCACGGAAATCATCCGCGCCTCCTCGGTCCGATCGGCAAGCGCCAGGTCCACGGCCCGGTTGCTGGTATCCAGAAAGCTTTTGTAGGCCCGCCGAAACCGGCGAAACAGCGCGCCCCCCTCCTCGTTGGACATGAGGGATTCCAGCTCCGTCGCGGCGGCTTCGGCGGCGTCCAGACTTTCCTGCCGCTGATTGATGGGGCGTTCCACGTTGTAGCGGGTTTCCAGGATGATGTTCTTTTCCGCGCGGTGGATGTAGAGCATGTTGCGGATGATCCGGTCTCCCAGAGACACCCGGTAATCCGACGCTCGCAAGGCGGCGACCCGTTCCGCCACCCGCTCCCGGCTTCGGGCCGCCAGTTCGGCGGCCAGCGCCTGGCAGGTTTCAAAGGCTTTCCGTCCCGGCCCGTCGGAGAGCGCCCGGGCCCGCACGTTGGAATTGAGACGGGCCAGGGCCCGGACTTGCCGGTTCAGATCCAGATAGGCCGACCAGAGGACCGCGAAGGCGTCCAGTTCCTCGGCGTCGGTCGTTTCCCCCATGTTCCGAAGCCGATCCATCGCGCCGTTGATCTGGTCGATGGCCGCGTCCATTCGTCCGGCCAAGTCGTCCATCTCTCCGGTGTCGTTCGCCAGAATCAGATCGGCTTCCATGGCCTCCACTTCGGCGATGCGGCGGAGAATGGCCTCGGCGGTTCGCACCTGTTCCCCGGCCACCTCCACGGCATGGCGGAAGTCGCGCCCCATGCGGGCCATCTGGCCGATGCCGATGGCCGCCACCAGCGCGATCACCAGCGCCAGCAGGAGCACCGTCCCGTAGAGCCGAACGCTCAGACGTCCGCCGCCGGACTCCCTTCTTCCTCGGCTAAACGGCAAGATAGCGATCCTGCACCTCCCGGTTGTTTCGGAGTTCGTCCCGGTCTCCGGAAAACTGAATGCGCCCTTTTTCCACAACGTAGCCCCGGTCGGACACGGAAAGGGCGAACACCGCGTTTTGTTCCGCCAGCAGAATGGGAATCCGGCCGGCCAGGTCGGCGATGAGGGTTCCCAGTTTTTCCACGATGACCGGCGCCAGCCCCTCGCAGGGCTCGTCCAGCAGCAGCAGTCGGGGATTGCCCGCCAAGGCCCGGGCCACCGCCAGCATCTGCTGCTCGCCGCCGCTCATGTCCCCGCCCCGCCGATGTCGCAGGTCGGCCAGCAGCGGAAAGACCTCGAAAATCCGGTCCCGGGTCCAGGGTTCCTGGCCCGGCCGGGGCGGGAGGGCCGCCACTTCCAGGTTTTCCGCCACCGTGAGCGCGGAGAAAATCCGCCGGTCCTCCGGCACGTAGCCGATCCCGCGCCGGACGTTTTCGAACACCGGGCGTCCACTGATGGTTTTGCCGCCAAAAATCACCCGGCCCTGTTTGGGGGGCGCGAAGCCGACGATTCCCCGCAGGGTGGTGGTTTTTCCCGCGCCGTTGCGGCCCAGCAGGCAGACGACCTCGCCCTGGTTCACTTCCAGGCTCACGCCCTGGAGCACATGGCTGTCGCCGTGGTAGACGTGGATGTTTTCCACCGAGAGCATGGCTATTCCTCCCCGCCGTCCGGGACGGATTCGTCCGTCCGGTCTTTCGCTCCGCCCGCCGGGGAATCCTCGGACCGTTCGCCGACCGCTTCCCCCTTGCGATCCGCCGGCGCGTCAAAACCGCCGCCCAGGTAGGCGGTGCGAACGTCTTCGTTTTCGCGGATTTCCGCCGGGGTTCCCCGGGTCATCAGCCGCCCTTGGTGGAGAACGTAGACATAGTCGCAGATGGAAAAGACCACTTTCATGTCGTGCTCGGTCAGGAAGAAGGTGATCCCCGAGTCGTCGGCCAGCCTCCGGATGAACCGGGTCATGTGGTCGGTTTCCTCGGGCGTCATGCCGGCGGTGGGCTCGTCCAGCAGAATCATCTCCGGGTCCCGGGCCATGACGATGGCGATCTCCAGCAGCCGCTTGTCGCCGTAGGCCAGCTCCGCCGCCGGCCGTTCGGCCTGGTCCGCAAGACGCAACCGGTCCAGAATCTCCAGCCCCTCCTTCCGCAACCGGCCCTTTTTTCCCAAGGGCGTCCAGGCGGAAAGGGAGCGGCCATGGTGAAGCACCAGCGGCGCCATCACATTTTCCAGCGCCGTCAGCCGTTCGAAGATGTTGGTGATCTGAAACGACCGCAGCAGCCCCAGGGCCGGAATTTTGTGGGCCGGCATTCCGGTGATTTCCCGGTCTTTAAACCAGACCCGGCCCGAAGTGGGCGCGAACCGGCCGGAAATCACGTTGTAAAAGGTGGTTTTCCCCGCGCCGTTGGGACCGATCAGCGCCGAGAGAACGCCGGGGCGGATCGAAAGAGTCACGTCGGCCAGGGCGGTGAACTTGCCGAACTTCCGGCCGACGCCTTCGATTCGGAGGATGGGCGCTCCGCTCATGACGATCCTCCCGTTTCGGTCCGTCGCCGTTGGAGCCATGCCGCCAGCGTCCCCAGCAATCCTTGGGGGAAAAAGAGCACCACCGGAATCAGGGCCCCGCCCAGCACGATCATCCAGTTGGCGGTGAAGTGGGTGATGAGCTGTTCCAGCAGGAAGAAGACCGCCGCGCCGAAGGCCGGCCCCCAGAAAACGCCGGCCCCGCCCAGCACGGTCATGAGCACCGGATGGGCGGAAAAGGACCAGTGCATGACGTCCGGCGTGGCCATCTGGTTGAAGAGGCAGAAGAGCGCGCCGGAGAGCCCCGCGAAGGTCCCGGCGACGACGAAGGCGGCCAGCCGGAACAGCCGGACGTTTCCGCCGGCGAAGGCCAGCCGGTCCCGATTTTCCCGGGCGGCCACCAGCATCAGTCCGAAGGGCGACCGGACCACCCGGTGGAGAAAGGCGACGCCCAGCGCGACGATCAGCAGGGTGAACCGGTACATGGCGGTGGGCCGGAAGAGGCTCGTCTCCCAGCTCCCCAGCGACAGGGGCGGAATGTTGAAGACCGCCATGCCGTCGCTGCCGCCGGTGACGGCCCGCCAATTGTGGGCCAGGGTGTAGAGCATCATCCCGAAGCCCAGGGTGAGGATGGCGAAGAAAATCTCGTCCCGCCGCACCGAGAGAAAGCCGATGACCAGCGCCGCCGCGGCCGCCGCGCCGATTCCCGCCAGGAAGGCCGTAATCAGGGAGGCGGGACCGTTCGCCAGGACGAGCGCCGTCCCGTAGGCCCCCAGGCCGAAAAAGCCGCCCTGGCCGAAGGAGAGCAGGCCGGTGTAGCCGAAAAGGAGGTTGAAGCTCATGGCGAACAGCGCCATGATGAAAATTTCGGTGAGGACCATGGTCCAGTAGACGGGGAGGGCGGCGGGCGCGATCAGCAGGAGGGCGAGGCAGAGGAGGGGCGCGAACCGGCGGAGGAGGCTCGCCATGTCAAACCTCCTTGCCGAAAAGGCCGCGGGGCCGGGTCAGCAACACCAGGGCCAGGAGAAAGTAGGGCAGGGCCATCTGGGCGGCCCCGGCGAAGGCGGTGCCGAAGGATTCCAGCAGTCCCAGGATCAGCGCCCCGACCAGGGCCCCGGGAAAGCTGCCCAGCCCGCCGCAGACCACCACGATGAAGCTTTGGATGATGATGCGCTCGCCCATGGCCGGCCCCACGCTCTGCTGGGGCGCGGCCAGGGCCCCGCCCGCGGCGGCCAGCCAGGTCCCCAGGGCGAAGACGCCCGTGAAGAGCGGCGGTACTCGCACACCGACGGCCTCGGCCATCTCCCGATCCATGGCGGCGGCCCGGATGATCCGGCCCCAGCGGGTTCGCTGGAAGAAGAACCAGAGCCCGCCCCCGGCCAGAATCCCCACCGTCACCAGGAACAGTCGGTATGCCGGATAGGTCGTGCCGAGGATGGCCACCGTTCCCGCCAAGGCGTCGGGCGGTTCGACCACGTAGAAGCCCGGTCCCCAGATCAGCCGGACGGCGTCGTCCAGCACCAGCAGCACCGCGAAAGTGAGCAGAAGCTGGAAGGTGATGTCCCGGCCGTAGACCCGGCGAAGCAGGGTCACCTCGATCAGCGCGCCGATTCCGGCGGCCAGCGCCGGCCCCGCCAGAAGCCCCAGCCAGAAATTGGGAAACAGCCGCAACGTCTGCATGGAAAAATAGGCCCCCAGCATGTAGAGGGAGCCGTGGGCGAAGTTGAGCACGCCCAGCACGCCGAACACGGTGGTGAGGCCCACGGAAATGAGAAAGAGGAGCATGCCCCAGCTCAGCCCGTTGAGCAGATTGAGAACGAAGGTCTCCATCGGTTCTCCCGAAGGCGGGCCGGCCCCCGTCGGAGCCGGTCCGCAAGGCGATTGCGTCGCGGAAAATTATTCCATGGTGCAGTCGGTTTCGGAAACCGGCCGGGTAATCTCCGGGCCGCCGAATTTCTCCATGGGCTTGAGAATCCGAATGGGATAGTCCGGATCGGCGGCGGTTTTGCCCCATACGGCGTCGGTGACCGCCTGGTGGTCCTCCGGCCGGATTCTGATTTTTCCCACCGGCAATTCCACCTCCAGCCCCTCCAGCGCCTTGACCACCGCTTCCTTGTCGGTGCTGCCCGCCTTTTTCACGGCGGCCTGGTAGGTCAGGACCGCGCCGTAGGCGCCATGGGCGTTGTAGGAGGGAAACTGGCCGTAGATCCGCTGATAGGATTCGCGGAATTTCTTGTTCATTTCCGAATCGTTGGCCAAGAACCAGTATCGGGTGCCCACCCAGACGTCTTCGGGCATCTTGTCCTGAAGGGCGTAAAGCACCTCCGTGGCCGCGCCCAGCGACATCAGCACCTCGAACCGCCCGTCGAAAAAGCCCAGCGGCTCGGCCTGTCGAATGAAATCGATCAGGTTGCCGCCCCACAGGGAGATGAAGACGCCGTCGGGATTGGCGCTCATAATTTTGGTGATGTAGGGATTGAAGTCGGTGGTGCTGATGGCGGAGAAGGCGGCCTCGCCTTCCGGCAGGAACTCGGCCTCCGGCTTTTCGGCGGAAAGATATTTCACGAAATATTCCCAGGACTGCCGGCCGAAGGAGTAGTCCGGCCCCACGGTGCCCCAGGTTTTGGCGTCGGTGGCGGCGGCCAGCATGGCCCCCGCCTTGACGTTTTGCGGCAAGTTGAGGGAGATCCGGAAGGTGTAGGGATTGCAGACGTTCCCGGTGAGGTCCGGCGTGGCGGCGTGGGTGATGATGAGCGGCGTTTTCATCTGGCTGAGGGCCGGCACCACGGTTTTGGCGACGCCGCTGGAGTCGAGCCCGACGACCGCGTCCACCTCTTCCTGAAAGACCAGCCTCCGGATGGCTCGCAGGGCCACGTCGGGCTTGCCGGTGGAGTCCTCGAAATAGGCTTCCACTTCGCGGCCGTCGATGCCGCCGGCCGCGTTGATCTCCTCGATGGCCAACTCCGCGCCCTGCTTGGCGAACTGTCCGTAGGTGGCGAAGGGACCCGACATGATGTAGACGAAACCGAGTTTTACCGGCTCCGCCGCCCCGGCGGGGACGATGGAGGCGGCGAAAAACAGGAGGGCGACGGCCAACATGCAAACACGCTTCATGGTTCCTTCCTTTCATGGTTTCGGCGCCGGCGGCACGCGCCGCGCCGCTTGAATCGCATGAACCCCGTTGCCTTGCCGCAGGTCGGACATCACCTCCCTTCCGAAGGGATCAGGACCGCCGGCGTTTCCGGCGCTCGTTCTTCTGGTTGACCTTCTTGCCGAACTTTTTGTTGGGTTTGAGCGTTCCGAAATCGATCCGGCCGGTGCGCTGCCGCAACAGAAGCCGAAGGGGCGTCTGGTCGAGCCCGGTTTCTTCCCGCAGTTGGTTGACCAGATACCGTTTGTAGGAGAAATGGACCGCCTCCGGAAAATTGACGAAGCAGACGAAGGTGGGCGGCCGGGAGGCGACCTGTGTGGCGTAGTAGAACTTCAGCCGCTTTCCCTTGTGCATGGGCGGTTCGTTGCGGGCCACCGCCTCCTCCACGATCCGGTTCACCTGGCCGGTGCCGATCCGGGCGACGTACTGATCGTACACGTCGTTGACGTTCTTGAGGATTTTTCCCACCCGCAGGCCGGTGAGGGCGGAAATGGTCATGGTGGGCGCGAAGGGCAGAAAGCGGGCGGCGTCCCGCAATCGCTCCATGTGGCGACGGGCCGCGTCCCGGTCTTTTTCCACCAGGTCCCATTTGTTGCAGAGGAGCACGCAGGCGCAGCCCCGGTCGTTGGCGTAGCCCGCCACGGTCATGTCCTGATCGGTGATGCCTTCGCCGGCGTCCAGCAACACCAGGGCCACGTCGCACCGATCCAGGCTTTTGAGCGCCTTGATGATGGAGAATTTTTCGATTTTGGCGCGGACTTTTCCCTTTCGCCGGATGCCGGCGGTGTCCACCAGCCGGTAGGTCCGGCCGCCGGAGGTCAAAACGGTATCCACGGCGTCCCGGGTGGTGCCGGGCACGTCGCTGACCACCACCCGCTCCGCGCCCAGCAGCCGGTTGACCAGAGAGGATTTTCCCGCGTTGGGCCGTCCCACCACCGCCACCCGGATTTCGTCGGAACAAGGTTCCGGTTCCGCGGGGGGAAGGACTTCGATCAGCGCGTCCAGGAAGTCCGGGACGCCGTAGCCATGGGCCGCCGAGATGGGAAACAGGTTGTCCAGGCCCAGCTCGTAGAATTCGCCCAGATGGATTTCCTGCTCCTCGCCGTCGATTTTGTTGACCGCCACCAGCACGGGACGGTCCCCTTCGTGGTCGCGGATCAGTTCGATCAGATCCCGGTCGAAGGGGGACAGGCCGTTCTTGCCGTCCAAAAGCAGGACGACGGCGTCGGCTTCCCGCACCGCCTGTTCGATCTGGGCGCGGATGTGGCCGGCGAAGGGGTCGGTGTCGCTTTCCAAAAAGCCGCCCGTGTCCACCACGGTGAAGGGAACCTCGTCCCAGGTGGCGTCCCGGTAGATGCGGTCCCGGGTGACGCCGGGAACGTCGTCCACCAGGGCGTCCCGGCTTTTGGTGATGCGGTTGAAAAATGTGGATTTGCCGACGTTGGGTCGGCCGATAACGGCGACGATGGGGGTCATAAATTCAGGTCAATCTGGTTTGGGAATTCGGGAAAGCGGGGGGAGCGGTTTCGCTCCTCCCCGGGAATGTAAAATCGGACGCGGCCTTCGGGGTCGCAGGTCCAGACCTCCTCGGCCCCGGCGGCGAAGTAGAGATCGCGTTTTTCGGTCATCTCGCCGCCGGTATTGGTTTCCGAGAGGATTTCCACGCAGATTTCGGGGGCGGTGGAACACGAGGTTTCGCCTTTGATGATTGCAAATCGGCCCGGCGAGGCCCAGGCCACATCCGCCACCCGGACGCCTTTGGGCGTTTGGATGGCGCATTCCGTCAGAACCCGGCCGTTTTGCGGGAGTCGTCGGGTGATTTCCGCCTGGTAGGCGGAATGGTAAACTTTCGCCGGCGACATCACGACCTGCCCCCATTCGTTAAGTTCGATTTTGAAAGGAAGGTCCTTCAAGCTGGGGTGTTCGCAGACTTCTTGCCAGTCCATTTCGGCCTCCTCATCCAAGAACGATTCGACGTCCAATTTGCGAGAATAAAATTTCGGAGTCCGCAAATCGAGGTTTTCTTTCTTCAAAAACACAATTCATGCCGCATCCAGACATATTTCAGGGAATCGATCCGGCGCCCAAAATCATCCCGGGACCAGAAACGGCAAATTCCCAGGGAAAAACGGCCGCCCTTTTTGGAGAATACTCGGATTCCCTCTTCGGATGCCAGTGAAAAACACGGGGGCGCCGATTTTAGAACTCGATATGCCCCGGCGTGCGGGGAAAGGGCAGCACGTCGCGGATGTTGCGGATGCCGGTGGCCAGCATGACGAGCCGTTCGAAGCCCAGCCCGAAACCGCTGTGCTCCACCGAGCCGAAGCGGCGGGATTCCAGGTACCACCAGTATTCCGACGGGTCGAGGCCCGTTTCGGCCATCCGCGTTTCCAACATTTCAAGCCGCTCCTCGCGCTGGCTGCCGCCGATGATCTCCCCGATTCCTGGAACCAAAACATCCATTGCGGCCACCGTGTCGCCCTCGTCGTTCACCCGCATGTAAAACGGCTTGATGGATCGCGGATAGTTGAACACGATCACCGGGCGCTTGAAATGGGTTTCCGTCAGGAACCGTTCATGTTCGGTCTGGAGGTCCTTTCCGAAATCCACGGGATAGTCGAAAGATTGGCCCGATTTCTTCAGCAGATCGACGGCCTCCCGGTAGGGCAGGCGCACGAAATCCTCGGCCAGAATCATGTCCAACGTCCCGCGCAGCCCCTTGTCCACGAATTTCGCGAACAGCTCCACGTCGTCCGGACAGGCTTCGACGACGTGGCCCACCAGCGCCTTGACCAGCGCCTCGGCCAGGTCCATGTTTCCGTTGAGGTCGCAGAAGGCCATTTCCGGTTCCACCATCCAGAACTCGGCGACGTGGCGCGGCGTGTTGGAGTTTTCCGCCCGGAAGGTCGGCCCGAAGGTGTATACGTCGCCCAGGGCCAGCGCCAGCATTTCCGCCTCCAGTTGGCCGGAGACGGTCAGGTTGGCCTCTTTGCCGAAAAAATCGGCGGAGTAGTCGATTTTTCCGTTTTGCCGGGGCGGCGCGTTCATATCCAAAGAAGTGACCCGAAACATTTCTCCCGCGCCCTCGCAGTCCGATCCGGTGAGGATGGGCGTGTGGATGTAGCGGAAACCCCGCTCCCGGAAAAACTTGTGGATGGCCCAGGCCAGCTCCGACCGAATGCGAAAGGCCGCGCCGTATTTGTTGGTCCGGGGGCGAAGATGCGCGATGGTGCGGAGGAATTCGTCGGTGTGGCGTTTTTTCTGGAGCGGGAAATCTTCCGGCGCCAGGGAAAGGATTTCGACGGTTTCCGCCTGGACTTCCCATTTTTGGCCGCCGCCCTTGGATTCCACCAAGGCGCCGGTCGCCGCCACGGCCGAGCCGGTGGTGAGCCGACGGACCTCTTCGTAGCCGTCCATGTCGGCGTCGGCGATGATCTGAAGATTTTTGAGCGACGAGCCGTCGTTCAATTCGATGAAAGAAAACGCCTTGGAATCCCGGCGGGTGCGCACCCAGCCTTTGACCAGAACGTTTTCCCGAGGATTTTCGGCGGCCAGCAGTTGGGCGATTTTGGTTCGTTCCATAAAAATGCTTCCCCCCTGTTCGGCGATGAATGTCGCCGGGAACAAATTTCGAAACATGATTTCGGGCGTGACGGCGGGCCCTTTGGCGGAAGGTTGGCCGGCGTTCCCGCCATTCCGTTGCTTCGGCGCGTCCCGGATGATAATAATGAAATGAAATTCGTTTTTATCCAATCGTGGAACGGGAGTCAAACCCCACAGCGGCTTGTTTTGGATGAAAAAAATGGATGGATTCGCGCTCCGGCGGATGGCCTTTTGCGCGAGGCGGGCAATGCGCGTTCGCCGGCCGCCCTCGCCGGTTTCCCCGAAGTGGATTGCGGCCCGGACGGATACGCAATAGAAGCGGGTTTCCATCCGCCGCGGTGGGGAATTTTATCTTGGAAGTAGGCGGACCGGCTACGGTCGAAAGGAGGGGGCATGGGGCATGCCGAGAAAAGCATAGAAGCTTTCCCGACAACCTATGGAGATTTGGCCGATTTCCCGGAAGGCGAGCGTTGGGAGATTTTTTCCGGCGAACCCTTCGCGATGAGTCCCGCGCCGTCTCGACGACATCAAGAGGTGGCCGGGGAGTTGTTTCGGCAAATCGCGAATGCGCTGGTGGGGAAGGAATGCCGTCCGTATGTCGCGCCGTTCGACGTGCGGCTTCCGGAGGAAAACGAGGAAGACGATGACGCCACCAATGTGGTTCAGCCGGACATCGCCGTCATCTGCGATCCCGGCAAGCTGGACGATCGCGGTTGCCGGGGCGCGCCCGACTGGATCATCGAGGTCATTTCCCCCAACACCGCCACCAACGACTACATCCGGAAAGTGGAACTCTACGAACGGCACGGCGTGCGGGAATACTGGATCGTCCATCCCATCGACCAGGTGCTGATCCTTCGGGCCATGGAAGAAACCGGCCGATACGGGTTCCCCGTCTACCACCCGGGGAGCGGGCGTTGCTCGCCCCGGATATTTCCGGGTTTGGAATTGGATCTGGATGGGTTGTTTGGAGGGGGGGATTGACTTCCCCGGCTGTGGCGGGCGGCGGAATCGATCGTGGAGACGGACATTGTGGACGCTTGGAGGCGCGAATCTTTAGGGGCCTCGGCGGGAAAAAAGGAGGATTTGCCTTTTCTTGGTTTCATTCCTCCAATAAAAAAAGGAGCGCCGCCACGCGACGCTCCCTTGTCGAAATTTTTTAGCTTTGTTTGGGAAAGCCTATTTTTTCATTTTTCGGCGAACGCCGGCGACGCCGATGAGGCCCAGACCCAAGAGAACCACCGTGCCGGGTTCGGGGACGGGCGCCACGCCGACCGCGTCGATGTCGAAGCCGTCATAACTGGGCGAATTTGACGTGGCGTCCCGCACCATGAGGTAGCGAAACGGACCGCTTTGGCCGGAAAGGTCCACGGTGGAGGTCATCTGGCTGTTGTCGATGTGGCCGACGGAGGCGAACATGTCCGTAGGCGCATTCTGCGAGCCGACGGGGTCGGTTTTGTAGTCCTCGAAAATCGAGGAAAATCCCTCGCCCGCCACAAGAATTTCCGCGTGTTCCGGATAACCCTGACGATTGCCATAAGTGGTTTCCACGACCATGGCCTCGTTGTCGAAGGCTTGGCCAAAATCAAAAATGGCATAGCCCCCTATTCCGAGCGCAAGGAAGTCGACCTTGTTGGTGGCGGGGTCCGGCGCGCCCAGCGCGTCGCTCAGGCGATAACGATCATCGCCAATCGTACCCACTCCGCCTCCAGCACTCCAGATCGCGTCCGTCGCCCAAATGGTTCCCGCATTGGCCGGAGAGATTCCCGCGATTCCGACGATCAACATAGCGCCTAACATGAACGCCAAAGTCTTTTTCATTGGTTTTCTCCCGAATAAAGGTTTCGCTTGACTGATGTTTTGGTAAGCGAATTTTGTGCCAACATTGCAGGTTGCTGAAATATTGATTAAAATTTCGGATGGGCAGAATTGCGTAAATTAAATCGACACTTTAAAGGATTCAAGGGCGATCCGTAACCCACTAAATTCGTATGGTTTTTCAGGGATTTGGCCCTGGTCGCGGTGTGCGCTTGATTACAATGGCGTGCCGGGAAATTTTACATGGGTATGGTTTTTTTGAGATTTATCGCTCGGAAAAGCGCTGATTCAAATCCGGCGCTTCATTGTTGGTTTTCAGAAAAGCCGGGCCAAAAGAGCGGTTTCATCCAAAGGAAGGGAGCGCCATGACGGATTGCCGGAAAATGTGGATGGTTTTTCTTTGCGCGATCGCCTTGCTTGGGCCGGTTTCCGGCGGCGCTTCCGATGCGCCGCTGGTCGTCGCCCACCGGGGAGCTTCCGCCTATCTACCGGAACATACCCTGGCGGCGAAAGCGGCGGCGCATTTGGCGGGGGCGGATTACATCGAGCAGGACGTGGTGCTGAGCCGGGACGGGGTGCCGGTGGTCCTCCACGATTTGGTTTTGGACGCCGTGACCGACGTGGCCCGGGTCTTCCCGGACCGGCGGCGGGACGACGGCCGTTTCCATGTGATGGATTTTTCCTGGGCGGAACTGCAACGGCTCTCGGTTCACGAGCGGGTCGACCCGCGCACCGGCAACGCGAAATACCCGGGCCGCTTTCCGCCGGAGGCCGCGCTCTTCCGGATTCACACCCTGGACGAGGAAATCTCCCTGATCCAGGGGATGAACGCCGGCACCGGCCGGACCGCCGGGGTTTACGTGGAGATCAAGAACCCGGCGGCGCACCGGGCGGCGGGGCTGGACATCACCCGGATTGTTCTGGAAACGCTCCATCGGCGGGGCTATCGGGAGCGGACCGACCCGGCCATTATCCAGAGCTTTGATCCATCGGCCTTGCGGCGGCTGCGGAAGGAGCTGGACTGCCGCCTTCGGCTGGTGCAGTTGCTGGCGGAAAACCGGTGGGGCATGAGCGAGGCCGATTACGACGCCATGAAAACCCCGGCGGGACTGCGCGGGGTGGCGACGTATGCGGACGGGATCGGCCCCTGGATCGGGCAGGTGCTGACCGGGATGGACAGAGAGGGGCGGCCAAAACTTTCGTCCCTGGTCGCCGACGCCCACCGGGCGGGGTTGATGGTCCACGGTTACACCCTTCGCCACGACGCGTTGCCGTCCGGCGTTTCCGATTTTCCGGAATTGCTTCGGGTTTTGTTCCGGAAAGCCGGAATGGACGGCGCGTTCACCGACGCGCCGGACCGGGTGCGGGCGTTTCTGGGACGGAACTAAAAAAAACGAGGCCCCTTCGCCAATCCGGGCGAAGGGGCCTCGTTTCGTCGAGCCGGAAGAATTCTCCGCGATCGCAAGGTTCCGATATTCCCGTTGTCCGCCAAAGGGACTCAGCAACAGCTGAAATACCGTTTTGGATTTCCATTGCTCAACCGTGCAAGATTGCGCAAGGGCGAATGCAATTCGCCCCTACCCGATTTCGTCAAAAAACGGCATTGGGATGAAAACGGTACATTGACAAATTCCGAGTCCCTAAAGGATGGGCGGATCAGCTCAGGCCGAAACCCATGCGGGCGTATTCCCGCACGTTTTTCTTGGCCTCTTCCACGGTTTGGCCTAATTTCCAGGGCTCCATAAACCCCTCCAGCTTCATCTTCCAGCCTTCCGCGTCCTGAAACACCTCGGCATCTTCGCAGGATACGCCGCAGCCTTCCTCTCCGATGGCGTTCATCAGGGTTTCCAGAATTTCGCCTTTTTCACCCATGGCCGGGCTCCTTTCCGAAACGATGGCGTTCCGTTTCATAACAGATTGATTATTTTTAGAAGATAAGCGGATTCCTCTTCCTGTCAAAAAGAAGGACGCCCGGGAAAGGGAGGGGAAAAGCTTATCTGCAGAAAATATGCCATTTTTCCAAAATCGCCCCTTGACGGGTCCGAATTTCGCATTACACTTTTGTGCGTAATCGGATCAACCCAAATGAATTCAAATATTTATTTCATCGGTTTCGGCTGAGGAAAAAGTTTGCATGAACATCCGGCGAACTTCGCCGAAAACGGTTTGCCCGAAAAAGGTTTGAAGGAGGAGAAACATGGGTAAAGTCATCGGAATCGATCTGGGTACGACGAATTCCTGCGTCGCCGTCATGGAAGGCGACGAACCCAAAGTCATCACCAATCCGGAAGGCGGCCGCACGACGCCGTCCATGGTCGCCATGGCCAAAAACGGCGAACGGCTGGTGGGCCAAGTGGCCAAGCGCCAGGCGGTGACCAATCCGGAAAACACGGTCTTTGGCGTGAAGCGGCTGATCGGTCGGCGGTTTGATTCCCCGGAAGTGCAACGGGACATCAAGAACCTGCCCTATAAAATCGAAAAAGCGGGGAACGGCGACGTCCGGATCAAGCTGAACGATCGGGGATACAGCCCGGCGGAAATTTCGTCCCACATTCTGGGGCACATCAAAAAATACGTTGAAGATTACCTGGGCGAGCCGGTCGCCGACGCCGTGATCACCGTGCCCGCCTACTTCAGCGACAGCCAGCGGCAGGCGACCAAGGACGCGGGCAAGATCGCGGGTCTCAACGTTCTGCGGATCATCAACGAGCCCACGGCGGCGTCCCTGGCCTACGGCCTGGACAAGAAGTCCGACGAGAAGATCGCGGTCTTCGACCTGGGCGGCGGCACCTTCGACGTGTCGATCCTGGAAATCGGCGACGGGGTGTTTGAAGTGAAGGCCACCAACGGCGACACGCACCTGGGCGGCGACGATTTCGACCTGGTGCTGATCGACTACCTGGCCGACGAGTTCCGCAAGGATCAGGGCATCGATCTGCGGGGCGACAAGATGGCCTTGCAACGGTTGAAGGAAGGCGCGGAAAAGGCCAAGATGGAGCTGTCCAGCTCCATGGAGACCGAGGTGAATCTGCCCTTCATCACCGCCGACGCGAGCGGCCCCAAGCACCTGAACGTGCGGCTGACCCGGGCCAAGTTGGAATCCCTGGTGTCCGGCCTGTTGGACCGGCTGGACGGCCCCTGCAAGACGGCCCTGAAGGACGCGGGACTGAGCGGCAACGACATCGACGAGGTGATCCTGGTCGGCGGCATGACCCGCATGCCGGCGGTGCAGGAGCGGGTCGAGAAGATTTTCGGGAAGAAGCCGCACAAGGGCGTGAATCCCGACGAGGTGGTGGCCATGGGCGCGGCCATCCAGGGCGCGGTCCTTTCCGGCGACGTGAAGGACGTGTTGCTGCTGGACGTGACGCCGCTGTCCCTGGGCATCGAGACGCTTGGCGGCGTGATGACCAAGCTGATCGACAAGAACACCACCATCCCGACCCGCAAGAGCGAGCTGTTTTCCACGGCCGAGGACAACCAGACCGCGGTGACGGTGCGCGTCTTCCAGGGCGAGCGCGAGATGGCGGCGGACAACAAGCTGCTGGGCCAGTTCGAGCTGACCGGCATTCCGCCCGCGCCGCGCGGCACGCCGCAGATCGAGGTGGCGTTCGACATCGACGCCAACGGCATCGTGAACGTCTCCGCCGCGGACAAGGCCACCGGCAAGGAACAGTCGATCCGGATCACCGCTTCCTCCGGCCTGAGCCAGGAAGAGATCGACCGGCTGGTCCGCGAAGCCGAGGCCCACGCGGACGAGGACCAGAAGAAGAAGGCGCTGGTGGAGGCCCGCAACCAGGCCGACGGCCAGGTCTACCAGATTGAAAAGGTCCTGGCCGAGCAGGGCGCGTCCATCGATCCCGCGATTCGCGGCGAGGTGGAAAGCGCCGTCAACCGGGTGAAGGAGGCCATGAAGGGCGACGACGCGGAGCAGATTCGCGCGGCGACCGAAGCCCTCTCCGCCGCCAGCCACAAGATGTCCGAGGCGATGTATCAGACCGCCGGACCCGAGGCGGCCGCCGGCGAGGCCGGCCATGCCGAAGCGGGCCAGGCCGCCGGCAACGCCAACGACGATGACGACGTGGTGGACGCGGAGTACACCAACGTGGCGTAATTTTTTCGCGAATCGGGTCGCCGATTCGCGCGACAACTGACCGAGCGAGAGACGGGCGGAGTTCCTTCGGGGGCTTCGCCCGTTTTGTCGTTTCGCGTACCTTTCCAAATTCAGGGAATTCCGGTACAATATGAGAGGAAGGAGGTGTGGGTGCGGGAGGGATGAATGTATTCGCCAAAGTCAAATATGGAGGAAGCCGATGAAATCCATTACCATACCCGATGTGGACGATACCTTGGACGCACTGATCCGGGCCAGGGCTCGCCGAGAGGGCAGGCGCCCCGAGGAGGTGATCCGGCATATTTTGCGGGAGGCATTCGGGGGAGTTCCCAGGCGAGAAGTTGATTCCAGGAAAAAGTTTCGCGAGTTATGCGGAGTGTGGAGCGAAGAGGAATATCGGGAATTCGAATCGGCCGTTCAGGATCTTGGCGAAGTAAACCCGGAGGATTGGAAATGAATGCCATTCTACCGGATACCAACGCCTATTCAAGATATTGTCGAGGAGATGAATTCGTTTTGGAGGCCCTGATGCGGGCGGACCGGGTTTATATGTCCATTTCCGTTGTCGGTGAACTGATCGCAGGTTTCAAAGGAGGGAATCAAGACTCTAAAAATATGGCGATACTGGAGGAATTTCTGAGCATTCCAACGGTTGAATTCCTCGGCGCGGGTTGGAAGACTGCGGAAATTTTTGGCGATTTGAAATCCGGTCTGAAAAAAGCGGGGACACCGTTGCCGATCAATGACGTATGGATTGCGGCTCATTGCCTGGAGACGGATTCACAAATTTTGACTTTCGATGCCCACTTTCAAAAAATTCCCACGATCCGTCTGGTCGAAAACGCTTTCCTGTCTCCAAAAAAATAAGGATGCCAACCCCACTTACAAATACGGCTCCGCCGCCTCAAAAAATTTCTCCGCCATGATGGCGTAGCCGGCGGCGTTTGGGTGGATGGCGTCGCTCATGAGGTGGCTTTTTCCCATGAGGCCGTCGAGAACGTTGGGGATCAGGACGCTGCCGGTTTCCTCCGCCAGCTCGCGGTAGGCCTCGCCGAAGCCCCTTCCCCAGAAAGGGACGTTGATCCCGCCCAGCACCACCAGGGCGCCCCGCTCCTGGATTTCCGTGATGATGAGCTTCAGGTTTCGAAAGGCGGCGTCTCTCGACAATCCGTTCTTGAGGTCGTTTCCGCCCAGGGTGATGAACACGACTCGCGGCTCGTGGATCAGCGCGTCGTCCGCCAGCCGGGCCAGCGCCTGGGCGGTGGTGTCGCCCGGGATTCCGGCGTTGATCACCGGTTCCCCCAGTATTTCCGCAAGGCGATCGGGATAGGACTGGCCGTCTCCGGCGCCCGTTCCGTAGGTCAGACTGTCGCCGAAACAGACCACCGGCCCGCCCGTTGGATTCGCGTTCCGAATTTCCGGTCCCGAATGGAACCATTGGATCGCCAGCCAAACCGCAACCACCGCCGCGACACCCCACACCATCCTTTTCATGGCATTCTCCCTGTAAGACCGGCGAAAACCGGGCGCTCGTCCGTCGAACCCGAAAACGCCGGCTAGTTTCATCACGCCGTTTTTGGTGGGCAAAATCCCGATTTGAATGCGGGGTGAACCCCACCCCGAGACCGGCTTTCCGCGTTCCCGTTCGCGGCGTCCGCTTCCGCCCTTAAAACCGTCCTTGGCAACGATGGAATCCGTCGTTCCTTTATTGTCAAACTGCGGTTTCTCTGATAGTTCAACGTCGTTGGATGAACCTGTTGCCGGCCATTGGCCGGAGGAGGAAATTCATGACCCTGGACGAAGCCATAAAAACCGCGTTGACCTACGAAACCCGGATTCGGGATCTCTACCAGGAGGCCGCCGCTTCCGCCGAGGACCCCACCGGCCAAAAGCTGTTTCGCATGTTGGCCGACGACGAGCAAGGGCATGTGGACTATTTGACCAGCCGGCTGAATCAATGGGAGAAAACCGGCGCCATTTCCCTGGACGGGGTCGCCACCGCCGTCCCTTCCCGCAAGGTGCTCAAAGAAGGTCTGGACAGGGTGGAGGCCGGCCTCGCCGCAGACGACCGCAAGGTGGAAAAGCAGATGCTCAGCAAGGCGCTGTCCGCGGAAGTGGAAACCAGCGAATTTTACCAGCGGATGGTGGATACCCTTTCCGGCGAGGGCCAAAAGTTGTTCGCTCGGTTTTTGCAGATCGAAAATGAACACATTGAAATCGTCCAGGCGGAGCTGGATTACCTGTCCAGCACCGGCTACTGGTTCGACGTCAAAGAATTCGACATGGAATAACCGATGAACCGAAGCGCCCTCAAGGCCAATCTGCTGCTTCTGCTCACCGCCGCCATCTGGGGCTCCGCCTTCGTGGCCCAGCGGGCCGGGATGGATCACGTGGGGCCGTTCACCTTCAACGGCGTCCGCTTCGCCCTGGGCGGCCTGTCCCTCCTCCCGTTGATTTTGCTGATGCCCAAACCGGCGCCCTCGGCGGGAAGAGGCGATCCCCGGGCGCTGTTCATCGGCGGGTTGCTGGCCGGGGCGGCCCTCTATTTCGGCGCGTCGCTCCAGCAGGTGGGGCTGGTCCACACCACGGCGGGCAAGGCCGGATTCATTACCGGGCTGTACGTGGTCATCGTGCCGCTGATGGGGCTCATCTGGCGGCAGCGGCCCGATTTGGGCACCTGGACCGGCGCGGCGCTGGCCGCAATCGGGATGTATTTCCTCAGCGTGACCCGGCAGTTTACCATATCCCTGGGGGATTTGCTGGTGCTGATCGGCGCGTTTTTCTGGGCCGGCCACGTCCTGCTGCTGGGATGGCTTTCGCCCCGGGTGGACACCCTCCGGCTGGCCATGGTTCAATTTCTGGTCTGTTCCGTCCTCAGCCTGGGCACCGCCTTCGCCGCGGAGACGGTGGCCCTGGGCGGCATTTTGGACGCGGCCCTTCCCATTCTCTACGGCGGATTGGGATCGGTGGGGATCGCCTACACGCTGCAAGTGGTGGCCCAGAAGGACGCCAAGCCGGCCCACGCCGCCATCATTCTCAGCATGGAATCGCCCTTCGCCGCTTTGGCCGGCTTTTTTCTGCTGGGGGAAATCCTGACCGGGCGCGGCCTGTTCGGCTGCATGCTCATGCTCGCCGGGATGCTCCTGTCCCAGCTGTATCCCTACCTGACTCGCGTCGCGGCCCGACGGGCGGCCACCTCCCTCTGACGATATGCTACGCGGCTATCTCTTCATCCTGATCGCCGCTTCTCTCTGGGGCGTCATCGGTCCGCTCTCCCGCCTGGCTTTCCAGGAAGGGCTGGCTCCGCTGGAAGTGGCCTTCTGGCGCGCGGCCTTGACCTGGGGGGTTTTCGCCGCCCACGCCCTGCTGACCCGCCGGGTGAAAATGGCGCCGCGGGACCTGCCCATGGCGGCGCTGTTCGGTCTGACCGGCGTTACCTGCTTTTACGGCTTCTATCAGCTTGCGGTCCAGGGCGGGGGCGCGGCCCTCGCGGCCGTGCTTCTTTATACGGCGCCGGCCTGGGTGGCGATCATGTCCCGCTTGATCTTCAAGGAGCGGCTGACGGCGGTCAAGCTCGCCGCGCTTGCGCTTACGCTGTTGGGCGTCGCCGGGGTTTCGGCGGGCGGAGACGCCGGCGCGACCGTGCACACCGGCCCGGCCGCCATCGGGGCGGGGCTGGCGGCCGGGTTTTGCTATGCCCTGTATTACATCTTCGGCAAACACTTTTCCGGCCGGTACACCTCCCCGAATCTCTTCCTTTATCTGTTGCCCATCGGCGCGCTGGGGCTGCTGCCCTGGGTCGAATTTTCCCGCAAGACGCCCACGGCCTGGCTGGCCCTGTTTCTGCTGGCCCTGTTTTCCACCTACGGGGCCTATTATTGCTATTATCTCGGCATTCTTCACCTGGAAGCCACCCGCGCCGCCATTGCCGCCACCCTGGAGCCGGTGGTCGCCGCCGTCGTCGCCTTTTTCTGGTGGGGCGAGTTTTTTTCGCCGCTGGGCTACGTGGGCGGCGTCCTGATCCTGTGCGGCGTCCTGCTGATGGTTTGGGACGGCATGCGGATCGAAACGGCCGAAAAGGCGGGTTCCTAAGCGATTCGGGAAATCCGTCGTTTCGGTCGGTGCGTTTCGGAAACCGAATCCGCAGACGTGTTTTTTGAATTTTTTCGACGAATTTTGCCGAAAATCATCGAAATATCCAAGCTTCGCGTTGACATTCCCTTCGCCTCTATGTATTTTGGTCGCAAACGTGCGGAGAGGGCTTGGATTCACGGTTTTTTTCCCGGGATTGCGTTCCATGCCGGGTGGGGAGTTGTCGGATGGCGAAACTGGAAGGGAAGGACGCGGAGGAGCAGAGGGTTTGCCGGACGGAGTACGGGAGAATCGTGGATTGCGCAAAGGGAAACCGGGCTTCGATCTTGGATGAAAGGATCGAGCGTTGGATCGTGCGAAACGTAACGTCCTCCTCGTCCGTGCTTATGCGGGCCACCGTCTGGATCGTGTTCATCGGCGGATACTTGCTTTCGGCCGTCATTTTTTTCCACTGGTTCAAAATGTCCTTCGGCGCTTTCCTTTTCGGGGATTTCCAAAAACCCAAAGAGATCATTCACGCCCTGTTGCTGTCCATCGAGCTGCTCATTCTGACGCCGGTGCCGGCCATCGTGGGCCTGTCGGCCTTTCGGGTGCTCATGCACCTGAGCGAAATCAACGAATTCGACCATATCGAAACCACCTTCCACATCCACACGACCGAGCAAATGCTCATCAACGGTCTCGTCACGGTTACGGGCACCACCATGATCGATTTGCTGATCATGGATGCCGGATCCTGGGTCCATTTCTGCGGCGGCACGGTCATCATCCTGTCCTTGACCGCTTTTCTCAAGTTCAGCAGCCACTGACCTGACCGGAGGCCGATTTTTTCCCCGGGTGCCTGGGGTTCGACGAAATTTTGAAGGCGGCGACGGATTTTCGGGCGAAGACGCCGCGTTCTATTACCATTCCCGGCTTTGGATGGTCCGTTCCGTCGGGACAAGGCAATCACTCGACCGAGTTCGGGAGCGTGGAGATATCCATGGAAAGGCAAGTCAAGGAAAAGGCCGAGGAAATCAACAAAAACACCAAGGTGATGCTGGAAGAAAAGATCGACCGAGAGTTGAATTTTCGCATCGCGTCGGGAGCGTCCCTCGTCATGCGGGCCACCGTTTGGGTGGTCTTCATCAGCGGGTACGCGCTTTCGGCCATCGTTTTTTATCGGTGGGCGCAGATGTCCTTCGGCCAATTCCTTTTCGAGAACTTCGACGAGAAAAAGTCGATCCTCCACCCCCTTCTGGTGTCCATCGAACTGTTGATCCTGATGCCGGTTCCCGCGATCATCGGCCTTGCGACCTTCCGGATTTTTCTGCACCTGGGCGAAACCAACGAATTCGACCAAGTACAAACCAAGGAGCAGGTGTACCTGACCGAACAATTGCTCATCGGCGGTCTTGTCACGGTTACGGGCACCACCCTGCTGGACGTGCTCATCCGGGATGCCTCCTGGGTGCAATTCGGCGGCGGCATGGCCATCATCCTGTCCCTGTGCTTCTTCCTCCGTTTCAGCGGACATTAGGGGGCGTTTCCGTTCCGATCGAAGACGGAAGCGAAGGGGAACGAGGATTCGCGCCCCGGAAAGTTTCCGTTTTTGCGCGTTGCAAACCGCCGGGTCGAGTTGACACAATAAAAAAAATACCCATTTTTTTGTTGACAAAGCGCCATGCTGGAAGTATTGATTCCGGAAACTCGGCGGGCAATTAAATTTCGTGCAAACGATCGAATCGCCCCTTGATAATGCGATGCAACATCGAAATTACCTGACATCGGGAGGGACAAAAATGAAATCAAGCATCCTTTTGGCAACGATTGCCGGCTTCTTCCTGCTGGTCGGCAATGGTTTTGCGAGCGATTACCACAAGGAGGGCATGGCGGACACGACGACCTTCGAAGCCTTCGGCGGCGCCTACATGGGCGAGATGGACATGGACGGCGACGGCGGGGTGACCTGGAAGGAGTTCCACGGCGAGTTCCCCGCCGCGCAAAAAGAGTTTTTCGACGTGGTGGACCTGAACAAGGACGAAGTGATCAGCGGGGCCGAATGGCACCGATTCCGCCAGGCCCACGGCCTCAACCATCCCCAGCGGTATCACCGGACGAACCTTCCCAATCCCAAGCCCTACGTGAAGCCCATGGGCGACGTGGATGGCGACGGGGACGGCAAGGTGACCTGGGACGAGTTTAAAAAGGTTTTTCCGGATTCCGAGCGAAACCTGTTCGGCGTTTTCGACCTTGACCACGACGGCGTCATCAGCTCCAAGGAGTGGGCCGCGTTCATGGCCGCTCACGGATAAGCAGCACCCGCAGGACTCAATCCTCCTCAACCCCCAATGAAAAACCCCGGGGCCGTTTCGGCTTCGGGGTTTTTCATTGGGGGCTATCCCGTTTTTCCCGCCCCAGAACGTCTTCCAGCGACCGACCGACCGCCGATTCCACCCGCCGCTTGACCGCCATGGCCCGATCCAGTCGCCGAAGGGCGGCGGAACGGGCTTCGGGATTGTCCCGGAATCGCGCCAGGGTCGCCTCGAACCGGTCTTCCAGCGTCACGCGGCGGTCCCCTTTCAGCAGCTTGTCCGCCAGAAAAAGGACTTCGGCCTCGTTGACGGGCCGGCCTTCCCGAGATTCCAAGTCCATGTGGCGGACCACCAGGTCGGCAACGGCGGAAAAGCCCTGGCGGCGCAGCAGATCCGCCCCGGTTTCGGCGTGGTCGGGTTCGCCCCGGCAAATGTCGTGGAGGCGGGCGGCGGCGGCCAACAAGGGCAGGTCCAGATGTCCACCGGCGTCCGCTACGGCGCGGCCCAGGGTTTGCGCCACCTCGGCCACGGCCAGGCAGTGGGCCTGCACCGGTTCCGGCGTGTGGGCCACGTGATTACGGAGGGCCTTGCACTCGGCCGCGTTGGGCACGGAATAGCGGACCCATTCCGCCAGCGCGGTCCGGTAATCCTCCGGCGTGTCCAGGTCCATGTTCATGAACCGATCGGCCACGGGGATTTCTCCGGCGGGCTGGTCCCGCAGATAGCCCCCCAGCCCGCCTTCTCCCTTCCAAGCCGCGATCCCGGGAATATGCGCCCCGCCGATGAGCGGCGGATGGCCCCGGCGACCGTCCAGGGTCGGGTGGAGCACCTCGTTGCGATCCTCCGTCCAACCGTCCAGTAGGCGTCGAATGGTGGCGGGGCGGACCAGCGGGATGTCCACGGGCAGGAAAAAGAAGGCGTCCACCTCGGGATCGAGGCTTCGAACCCCGGCGACGACGGACGTGAACATGCCCCGGGCGTAGTCGGGATTGGGGACCGAGGCCACGCCGAGGGAACGCAGGACGGGGGCCAGCCGGTCCGCGGCGTGGCCCGCCACGACCCGCACGTCCGAAACGCCGGCGGAGACGAAGAGGCCGACCACCCGTTCCAGTGCGGTGACCTCGCCAAAGGACAGCAGCGCCTTGAGCCGCCCCATGCGGCTGGAGAGCCCGGCGGCCGGGATGATGGCGGCGAAGGACTCGGCGGCCATCAGCGCCTTGCCGCCCGTTCGGCGACGAGCTGGCCGACGATGGAAACGGCGATTTCCTCCGGCGTTTCCGCGCCGATGGGAATCCCGACGGGGCAATGGACCCGGGCGATCTGTTCGTCGGTAACGCCGGTTTTGCGGAGCGCGGCGTAAATCCCGTCCCGCTTTCGCCGGCTGCCGATCATGCCGATGTATCCGGCGTCGGTCTGGAGGGCCTCGGCCAGCACCGTCCGATCGTGGCTGTGGCCCCGGGTAACGATGACCAGATAGGAATCCGGACCGACCGCCAGCCCGTCCATGGGATGTTCGAAATCGGCGAGCACCCGAACGTCGTCGGCCTCGGGGAAGCGCTCCCGGTTGGCGAACTCGGCCCGGTCGTCCAGCACCACGGTCCGGAAGCCGGTCAGGGCGGCGAGTCGGGCCACTTCCCGCGAGACGTGGCCGGCCCCGAACAGGTGAACGGTTCCCGCGTTCACGGTGGGTTCCACCAAAAAGGAGCGACCGCCCATTTCGATCACGGCCGGGGCCCGGTTCCGGCCGGCGGCTTCGGCGAGCTGGGGCAGCAGCGCTTCCGGGAAGCGGCCGTCGCCGAAAATTGTTCCGTCCGGAAGCAGCAACGCACGGGCGGCCGGTTCGCCTTCGGCGGGGATGGTTGCGGCCAGAAATACGGCGCGGCCCGCTTTCCGGGCGTCCAGCAGCGCGTCCAAAATGCGGAGCAAGGCGGGATCGGGCGCCATCCGTTCCAGCAGCACATCCACTTTGCCGCCGCAGATCATGTCCATCCGGTCGTCGGCGTTGGCGAAATTGAGGTCGAAATGGCGGATTTCCGGCCGGCCGCTTTCCAGCGCGGCGGGCGCGGCGGCCATCACCTCGGCCTCCAAAAGTCCGCCGCCGATGGTCCCGACGATGGACCCGTCCCGGCGGAT
>JBKHDD010000053.1:0-26882 GCA_046541515.1 Desulfococcaceae bacterium | reverse complement strand
CGGAGGACGCCGGGCTCATCGGGCGATACCGAAGACTTGAGCACCTGGCAGAAATGGCGGAGCTTGAAGCTCTTCTGATCTTTTTTGGCGATTTTGGCCCGGATTCGCCGGTCTTCGTCGTCGACGAAGGCCCGCACTTCGGGGTCTCCTGCCATTTCCCGGACGATCCGCCGGGTCCATTTCCAGCCGCCGGGAAACGGCAGAAGACCGAGGGTTCGCCGGGCCTGTCCGTTCGACCCCAGGTCGTCGGTCGCGGCCATTTCTTCCAATGCGTCCCGGCGGCGGGACAAGGCGTCGTAGGGCCAGGCCAGACCTCCCCCGGCCTCCAGTCGGGGCCGGTCCCACACCAGCAGATCGATCCAGGCCCGGCGGAATTCCGTTCGGCGGCGGGCCGGATCCGGATCGGAAAACAGGCGCCCGGCGTCCAAGTCTTCCAGAAATTGCTCCACGATTTGAAGCCGACGGTGGAAATCGGTCATGAGGGGTCTTTTCTCCCGCGCGATGGGGCGGAGGGGGCAGATCGTTTCGTCCGGGAAAGGAATGGCGCCTTCCCTCGGAAACCATAGATTTAAAGACATTTTTCGAAAACCACCCCCAGAATGGGCTTGACTTGGGGGGACATCCGCGATTTGTAGGGGTCAGAAATCGGCCCCGATCGGATGTCCGGCCAGAGGTCTCGCCGGATGTCCGGGCGGAGCTCAACGTGGAGGATGGATGGCGAAAAATTCGACCTACAACATTCTGATGTATTCCCACGACACCTATGGCTTGGGCCACATCCGCCGGACCATGGCCATCGCGTCCCACCTCCGCGCGCCGGGCGTCAACATCCTGATTTTGACCGGCTCCCCCATCGCCGGTCGTTTCGAATTTCCGGAGCAGGTGGACTTCGTCCGGATCCCCGGCATGATCAAAAAAACCAACGAAGAATACCAGCCGCTGTCCATCAAGATCAACCCCCGCCACGCCTTGGACATCCGCCGGAACATCATCAAGGCCACCGCGAAAAGTTTTCAGCCGCGCCTGTTTATCGTGGACAAGGAGCCGCTGGGATTAAAAAAAGAATTGCTCCATACCCTCACCTGGATGCGGCGAAACCTGTCCGGCGCCCGCACGGTTTTGGGACTTCGGGACATCATGGACGACGCGGACACCATCCGCCAGAGTTGGAAAAAAAAAGACATCTACCAAGTGTTGGAAAACCTCTACACCGAGGTCTGGGTCTACGGCCAGCGGAATTTTTACGATCCGATCGTCGAATACGGGATTCCGCCGGTGGTCGTCGAAAAGACCCATTTTACGGGTTATATTCCAAGGAAGGCGCCCCCGCCCGAGGAAATCAAGCGTGAGCGGGACCGCCATTATCTCCGGTCCGGCGAGCGGCTGGTGGTGGTGACCACCGGCGGCGGCGGCGACGGCTACGCCGTGGTGGACGCTTTTCTCTCCATGCTGGAGGCGCGGCCGACGCCGGCCGATTTCCGATCGATCATCGTCACCGGCCCGTTCATGCCCCGGGATCGACGGGCCTCCTTGTTCCGGCGGGCCAAACGGCTGGGCGTTCGGGCGTTCCATTTTTATCGACAGATGGAAAAGCTGCTGGCCGCCGCCGACGTGGTGGTCAGCATGGGCGGCTACAACACCCTTTGCGAAATCCTGAGCCAGGGCACGGTCCCCCTGCTCATTCCCCGGCAGACGCCCCGCCGCGAGCAGCTCATCCGCGCCGAGGCGTTTCATCGGCAAGGCATGGTGGAATACATTCCGTGGACGGAACTTTCTCCGGAAAGGCTCCGTGAAAAACTCGACGGGCTTCTGGCCCGGCCGGAATCGTATCAGGCGGCCATCTCCGATTTTTCCATGACCGGTCTGGCCTTCATGCGACGGCGGTTGGACACCTTTCGAAAGGGGCTTTCGTGAAACCGGTCCTGGGCATGGTCCTCAAGGGCTACCCGCGCATATCCGAGACGTTCATTTCCAACGAAATTCTTCGGCTGGAGGCGTTGGGATTGCGGATTCACATCATCTCCATGCGCCGGCCCCGGGAGGATTTTTCCCACGCCAGCATTCGGGAGATTCGGGCGGGGGTGGATTATCTCCCGGAGAACCTGCTTCCGGAGCTGGGCCGTCTGTTGCCGGCCAATCTGCGGACGGCGGCCCGATACCCCGCCGGCTACCGGTCCGCCCTTGGGCTTGCCGCGCGGCGTTTGGCCCGAACCCGGAAATCGGCCACCCTCAAGCATCTGTTCCAGGCCGGGTATCTGGTGGACCGGGTTTTGCCGGGGAAAAACATCGCCCACCTCCACGCCCATTTCGCCCACTCGCCCACGTCGGTGACCTTGTTCGCCGCCCGCATCGCGGGCCTGCCCTTCAGTTTTACCGGCCACGCCAAGGACATCTACACGTCGAACCGTCGCCAGCTTCGGGAGAAGATCGATCTGGCAAAGTTCGTGGTGACCTGCACCGAATACAACCGGCGTTATCTTGCCGAACTCGCTGCGGAATCCGGTCAATGCCGCCCCGATTCCGGGCGGCCCACGCCGGTCCATCGGGTCTACCACGGCATCGATCTTCGTTTGTTCGACGGCAACGGAACGGAAAAACCGCCGCCGAAACCGCCCTACCGGCTGATGACCGTGGCCCGGATCGTGCCCAAAAAAGGACTGCCGACGGTGTACGATGCCCTTCGGCGGTTGCGGGATCGGGGAGTGGAATTTCGCCACACCCTGATCGGGGACGGGGACGACCGGGACGAGATTCTCCGGATCATCCGGGAGCTGAAGATGGACGACTGGTGCCAATGGGCCGGCGCCCTCCCCCACGAAAAAGTGCTGGATCATTATCGCCGCTCGGACCTGTTCGTGCTGGGCTGCCGGGTGGCGGAAAACGGGGATCGGGACGGCATTCCCAACGTGCTGGTGGAGGCCATGGCCATGAACCTGCCGGTGGTGGCCACGAACATTTCCGCGATTCCAGAGCTGGTGGTCCGCGGCCGGACCGGTTTGCTGGTTCCGCCGGAAAATCCGGAAGCCTTGGCGGACGCCGTGGTTCGGCTGCTGACCGACGCGGCGTTGCGAGAACGGGTCGTCCCGGCGGCCCGGGAGCGGGTTCGCGAACGGTTCGACAATCGGAGGCTGATTCGCGATTTGGCGGAAATCTATCGGCGGGAACAGCCGCTTCTGGCATGAAGGTCGCCTTTTACACGCCCTTCAAGCCGCTGGACCATCCCAACCCCTCCGGCGACCTGGCCACGGCCCTGGGCTTGCGCGATCTGCTGACCGAGCTGGGCCATCGGGTGATCCCGGTCGGCCCCCTCCGAAGCCGCTGGATTTACTGGCGTCCCCAAAAGTGGCTCCGGCTCCCGATCCACCTGGCCCGCGCGGGCCGTCGCGCCCGGGACGCCGACGTGTGGCTCACCTGCCACGCCTACTACAAAGCGCCGGATTTGCTGGGGCCGGCGATCTCCCGCCGCCTCGGCATTCCGTATGCGATTTTCCAAGGCATTTATTCCACCAAACGCCGCCGCCGGTTGCGGACCTGGCCGGGTTTTCATTTAAACCGATGGGGGCTCTCCCGAGCCGATTGCGTCTTTTCCAACCGGACCTTGGATTTGGAAAATCTTCGCCGGCTGTTGCCGGATGAACGGCTGGCATACGTGCCGCCGGGGATTGTTCCGGAAGATTTTGATTTCGATCCCGAGGCCCGGGAACGATTCCGGCGAAGCTGGGGGGCGGGCGATCGGCCCGTGATGGTTTCGGCGGCCATGTTCCGGGCGGACGTGAAAAGCCAAGGGCTGGCCTGGACGATCCGTTCCGCCGGGCGATTGCGGCGCGCGGGGCTGGACTTTCATTTGGCCATCGCCGGCGACGGACGGGAGCGGGAGCGGTTGACCCGGCTGGCCGAGGCGGAAGCGCCGGGCCGGGTCCATTTCGTCGGAAAAATACGACGGGACCGGATGGGAGAATTTTACAGCGCGGGAGATCTGTTCGTCTTTCCCGGGATTCGGGAGACGTTGGGCATGGTCTTCCTGGAGGCCCAGGCCCGGGGCATTCCAGTGGTGGCTTTCCGCAACGGCGGCATTCCGGAGGTGGTCGCCGACGGGAAAACCGGCCTGCTGACCCCGCCCTTCGACGCGGACGTCTTTGACGAGGCCGTTCGTTCTTTGCTGACCCAATCGGAACGGCGGGATCGAATGGGCAACGCCGCGCGGGACCGGGTCCGGCGGCGGCACGACATCCGGCGCAATTACGGCGCGGTGGCGGAACGGCTGGAGGCGTTGGTGCGGCGGCGGCGGAAATCGGGCTGACACGTCCGGAGAGCGAAAACGGGAGGCGGCCCAACCGCGACGCCATCGCGGCAAGGGTTAGGCCCAATACCGTTCATTTTACCGAAAAAATGGTATGGGCGAATCGCATTCGCCCTGGGTCAATCTGGCACGGTTGTCCCATTGAAATCCCAAAGTGAAAGGTATTGGGGATAGGCCACGATCCCCAAAGATCAGAAGATGCCGAATTCCCGAAGCAAATCGTTGATCCCCATCTTTCGCGCGCGCAGCATCAGAAACTCCGAAATCGTCGGCTGATAGGCGCGGATGCGAAGGGTCATCCCGGCCTCGCGAGGCGTGCGGCTGCCTTTATAATTATTGCAGGTTCGGCAGCTGGCGACGCAGTTGTCGAAATCGTCGCGACCGCCGCGAGATCGCGGGATGATGTGGTCGATGGTGAGCTTGCTCCGGTGAAGGCCGCAGTAAGCGCATTGAAATCCGTCGCGAATCAGGATGTTGCGCTTGCTGAACGGTACGCGCGCCTTGTACAGGGTCCGGATCAGCTTGATGAGTTTTACCACGGAAGGGATTTTGAAAATGACCCCCTCGGCGGTGGTGATGGTCCGCTCCGAATAGGCCAGGACCTGGACCTTCTCCTTCGCCACCAGACACACGGCCCGCTTCCAGTTGACCAGATTGAGGAAGGAATAATCTTGGTTCAGAAGAATGCACTGCGACATCGATTACCCTCGCGCTGAAGGTGTTCCTGTTGCGGGAGATTTATTATAGACCTTTAGCGAATTCGCCCGCTTATGTCCATACAAAAAATTTGTTACGAACGTGTTAAACGATGAAATTAAACCGTAAATTAATTTACCTGGTTTTTTGGGAGGGGGACCCCGCTCGGGGCCGTCATGGCGGGAGAATGGGCGAAAGGTCGCGACCGCCTGAAACCGTCAAATTTTCGTCGCGCCGCCGCAAGAACCAATGGCCGGGAGATGTCGAAGATGCCCCTTGACGGCGTTTCTCCGGAAATTTTCGCCGAGCTGGCCCGCGCCCGGGAGCGGATTCAATCGCCGGAGGCGGCGGAAAGCCAACGGGAACGGCGGTTGTTGGACCGGATGGAGGAAGGCGTCCTGTTCGTTTCGCCGAGCGGCGTCATCCGGCGGGCCAATCCCTCGGCCGCCGCCCTGCTGGGCGCCGATTCCGATCGGATGGCGGGGGTCCCGATTTCCAGCTTGCTTGGAGAATGGCCGGCGGACCAACTGGCCTCGGCATGGCGTCGGGAACCGGAGGAAACCGAATCCGGCGTTCTGGACATTGCGCCGGGCGCCCATCCCGGTTCTCTTCGAATTCGTTGGTTTCGGGACCCGGACGGGTTTTCCCTGTTCCTCAAACCGGTCGTCGAGACCGTTTCGGAACCGCCCGTCCTCCCCGAGGGGTTTTCGGACGGCTGGAATTCGCCCTATCGAGACCTGCTGGACGCCCTTCCCGTCATCGTGATCGTTCACGGGGACCATCGAATTCGCTTCATCAATTCGGCGGGCGCGCGAATCCTGGGCGGGGCGGACCCCCGGGAATTCCTTGGGATCAACCTCCTGGAGTTTGTGCATCCGGACGCCATGCCCATCGTGCGGGAACGAATCCGGAATCTGGAAAAGGGCCGGATCAACCCGCCTCGGGACATTCGGGTCCGGCTCTTCGACGGTCAATCCCGGATGCTTCAGGCCGTATCCGCCCCCTTCTCCGAAGGTGGTCGGCCCGCCGTTCTTCTGATGGCGGTGGACGTGACCGATCGAAAACGGGCGGAAGAAGAGCTGACCGCCATTTTTCAAAACAGTCAGGCGGGGTTGGTATTGTTGCGAAAAGGGCGAATCGTCAACCGATGCAACCGCCGCTTCGCCGAGATTTTGGGGTACGAAAACCCCGACGCCCTTCGCGGCCTCGGCGTGCGCCGCTTCCATCTGAGCGACGATCACTTCGAGGAATTCGGGCGGCTTCATTACCAGACCCTTCGGCAAGGGGCGCAACTTCAGGTGGAGTATCCGCTGCGGAGGAAAGACGGCTCCGCGGTCTGGTGTTCCCTTTCCGGGAAAGCCCTGGACGACGGGACGCCGCCCGATCTGGACCGCGGCGTGCTTTGGGTGGTCGGCGACGTTACCCGGCGCAAGGTCGCCGAACGCGCGATCCGGGACAGCGAAGAGCGGTACCGAACCTTGGCCACCCATTCGCCCACGGGCATTCTGCTCAGCGACGGGCGCACCATCCGCTTCGTCAACGACGCGGCGGCCCGCCTGCTGGGCGCCGATCGACCCGAAAACCTGATGGGAACGGCCCTTTTGGACCGTATCGATCCGGAATATCATCCGCTGGCGCTTCGGCGAATTCAGACCTTGCTGGAGATGGGCCGCCCGGTGCCCCGGGTGGAGCAGACCTACCTTCGGGTGGACGGAAGCCCCATGCCCGTGGAGGTGGTCGCCGTTCCGCTGGATCTGGCCGAAGGAAGGCTGATTTACTCCCTCTTCCAGGACATCACGGAGCGGAAGGCGGCGGAGAAGGCGTTGCGGGATTCGCTTCGGGAAAAAGAGGTGTTGCTCCGGGAAATCCACCACCGGGTGAAGAACAACATGGCCGTCGTCGCCGGTCTGTTGGAAATGCAATTGGGACGGGAAACGGAACCCGGCGTTCGGCTCCTGCTTCGGGACAGCCGAAGCAGGATCGGCGCCATGTCCCTCATCCATGAAACCTTCTATCGTTCGGGGAACCTCGCGGCCGTGCCGCTGGAACTGTATCTGCGCCGACTTGTGGATCAGCTTTTCAGCCTTTACATCGAGCGGTCGGGCCGGGTGGCGGTGGAGATTCACGCGCCGGATATTCATTTAAGCGCCCGGCAGGCGGTCCCGGCGGGGCTGGCGGTGACGGAGCTGGTGACCAACGCGTTCAAATACGCCTTTCCGGAAGGACGTTCGGGCGCCCTTTCCATCCGGGGAATTCGCGAAAAAAGCGGTTGGCTGGCGCTGGAGGTTCGGGACGACGGGGTCGGTTTCCCCGCCCATTTCAATCCCGAAACCGCCGAAACATTGGGCATGCGGCTGCTGTCCTTGCTGGTGGACCGGCAGCTCCATGGCCACTGGCATTGGCGTTCCGGAGAAGGCGTTTCCATTTTTCTCGCCTGGCCGGACGCCGACGGGATTGCGGCCGCGTCCCAGGGAGAGTAGCGTACGGACGGGGGAGATGTCCATTGCGGGGTACTGATGGCGCGGCCCCCGGCATGGGTTTCGGCGGAACCGGAAAAAGGAGATGGTCCCATGAAAATGGCGGCGGATAGGGCCCGGGTGTTGATCGTGGAGGACGAAGCCATCCTGGCCGCGAACTTGGAGGACCAGGTGCGGGAGATGGGGCACGAGGTGGTCGGCGTCACCGGATCCGGTGAACGGGCGGTTCGCCTTTGCCTGGGGGAGATGCCCGATCTGGTGCTGATGGACATTCGGCTGGAAGGCGAAATGGACGGTCTGGAGGCGGCGCAACGGATTCGGGAGTCCCATCCCGTCGCCGTGGTGTTCATCACCGCCTATTCCGACGAACCGTTTCTGGAACGGGCCAAGTCTTCGGAGCCCTTCGGCTATCTGGTCAAGCCGGTGGCGGCGCGGGAGTTGCGGGCCACCCTGGAAATGGCCATTTACAAAGGGCGAATGGACCGGGAGAGAACAACGCTGATCGCCCGGCTCCAGGAGGCCATGGCCAATGTCCGGGAGTTGAGTGGCCTGCTGCCCATCTGTTCCGGGTGCAAGAAGATTCGCAACGACGAAGGCTACTGGAGCCAGGTGGAAGAGTTCATTTCGAAACGGTCGGACGTCCGGTTCACCCACAGTCTTTGTCCGGAATGCGCCCACCGGCTGTATCCGGATCTCTATCCGAAAGAGGAAGCATGATCGGCCGTTTTCGCCAAGGGGAGGGGCGGAACCCCTTCAGGCGGCGGGAAATCCGATTTCCGCTGATCGGCTGGCTGCTCTTCATGGTCAGCGCGGGATTTTTCATCGCCTCCAGCCTTCGCAACGGCGATCCCCTGGGCCTGGCCGGGGCCCTGTTTTTTCTGTTGGCCTGCTTCTTTTTCCTGCCGCCTTTGTTCGCGGAGATGATCGGCCGGGGCGTCGAACGGGCCGAAGACGAGACGGACGACCGGGTTGGGCCGGGGCAAGGTCCGAGGCCGAAGCGGAAAACGCCAAGTCTCGACGGGGAATTTGACGCCGGGGGTTCGGACGCGTTGTCCCGGCGGGAGGAATTCCGAGCCGATGAATTCGGCGACCGGACGTCTTTTTGACCATCGAATTTTCTTCGGCCGATGGCCAGTCCGCGCCCCGGCGACGGTCACTCCAGCACGCTCCGCGCCGAATTGCGCTCCTCCTCCGATAAAAATCCAAAAAACACGTACACCAGGCGGCCTTCGGGAGTCACCTGCACCTCGCCGGACCCGCCTCCGCAAAGCGCGTCGAGCCGTGCCCGGGCCTGCTCCACCGTCAACGGCTGCTCCAAGGCGATTTCCTCCGGCGTGATCCGCCCGCTTCGCGCCGCGATCATCCGCAGAATGTTCCGTTCCGTGCGTTCCACCGTTCCGGTTTTGGCACGTTTCCACTGGCTGACGCACAAATATCCGCTCGCCGACATGATCCCGCCGAAAAAGACCAGCAGACCGATCAGCGTTCCGGTCCCGGGGTCGGTTTCGTTCGGGTCCATCAGATCCCCCACCGCCGCAATGCACAGAAACAGGCTGAACAGCCCCACCCCGCCGCCGATAATCGAGAAAATTTTGTGAATCATCTTCGCCGTCCCCTGGGCTGATGGTGAACGAAGGGCCTTCGGAAGCGCCGAATAACGCGTCCCGGTTTGGGGCCTTCGCCGCATAACCGGCCAAACCCGGATTTTTTTATACTACGGCCCCGGATTCGGAAAAGCAAAAAAAAACGCCCTCCGGCGGAAGCCCGAAAGCGAATGTCGGAAATGTGTGCGATGTCAATGGGTTCCGTCGATCGAGAGAGGCTTTGGGAACGTCGTCCATCCGGTGGAAAATCCGTAACCACAGGTTTCCCGGCTCCGCTTTCCATTGCCCATTATCAATGATCCGTCGCCCAAAACCGGCGCAGTCGTTCCGCCAGCGCCGCCGCGTCCCCCACCCGCGCCGGTCGCCATTCCGGCGGGAAATGTCGAAAATAGCCCGGCTGGGCGAACCGGTTGTCGGCCAGCAGGACCACGCCCCGGTCGGTTTCCGAGCGGATGACCCGGCCGGCGGCCTGGAGGACGCGGACCATGCCGGGCATTTGGTAGGCCGCCTCGAATCCGTCCGCGCCCCGGGCCGCCATGCGTTCGCGGATGACCTCCCGTTCCGCCGAGGGCGGCGGAAGGCCCGGCCCGACGACGGCCGCGCCGGACAGCCGGTCGCCCACCAGGTCGATTCCTTCGCCGAAGACGCCGCCCATCACCGCCAGCCCCACCCGGATTTGGCCGTCGATTTCGGAGAAGCGGTCCAGGAAGGCGTTGCGTTCCGCCGCGGACATCTCGCGGGCCTGCACCCGGGTCCGCGCTTCGGGGACCAGAGATTCGAACAGCGGGCGAATCTGGTCCAAATAAGCGTAAGAGGGAAAAAAGAGCAGATAATTTCCCGGCTTGCCCCGAACCAGGGCCGCCAGCAGCGCGGCGAGCTGGGGCAGGGTTCGCTCCCGGTCACGGTAGCGGGTGGAAATCCGGTTCGCCACGGCGACGAGCAGATGTTCCGGGGGAAAGGGCGAGGGAATCCGCAACCGCTGTTCCTTCCGGAGGATTCCGAACATCCGGGCGAAGGGCTTGGCCGGGGTCAGGGTGGCGGAGAAGAAGATCGCAGCACGGCCGCGGGAGAGGGCCTCGTCCAGCGGCTCGGTGGGGTCGGCGCAGAACAGCCGGACCGTCCGGGCCGTGCCTTCGCCGGAGGAAAGCACCGCGTAGGCGGTGTTGAAGGTCCGGGCCACCCGGGCGAACCAGACGGCCTGGAAAAAGGCCTCGGTCAGCGGCCGGTAGAACGGCTTCTCCGGGTCGGGACCGGCCAGCAGCCAGGCGTCCACCCGTTTCGTGAAGCCTTCCACCGCGTTGACCAGGGATTCCGGCGGCGGTTCCGTCGGCGGGATTCCGGGCGTAAGAAAGTGGAGCTGGTCCGCGACGCTCAACAAATCGCGCGAAATCGCGGGAAGCGATTCGCCGAGACGGTCCCGGAGCCGCAACAGGTCGCCGCGATTCAGCGCGGCGGAAAAGCTCTCCCGCGCCCGGTCCGGCAGGTGGTGGGCTTCGTCGAAAAGAAAGACCCCGTCCGGCCGCCCTTCCCCCAGATGGCGGCGAAGGGCCACCCGGGGATCGACCGCGTAGTTGAAATCGCCAATCACCAAATCGGCCCAGAGCGCCAGGTCCAGGGACAACTCGTGCGGACAAAGCGACCAGGCTTCGCCCGCCGCCGCGATCCGCTCCGGGGTGAAGGCGGTTTCGGCGTCGAACAGATCGATCAGGGCCTCGTTGATCCGGTCAAAATAACCCGCCGCCATGGGGCATTCCGACCCGACGCAGGCCCCGTCCGGGTGCAAACAGGCCCGATCCCGGGAGGAAAGGCTCACCGAAGTCAGCCGCAGCCCCGACGCCCGGAGCGAGGCCAGCGCGGTTTCCGCCGCGATCCGCCCCGTGGTTCGGGCGGTCAGGAAGAAGATTCGGGCCGCGTGGCCGTCCGCCAGCGCCTTGATCGCCGGGAACAGCGCCGCCATGGTTTTTCCCACGCCGGTGGGGGCCTGGGTCAGCAGCCGCTCGCCGTCCCGCAACGTCCGGAACACGCGGACCGCCAATTCCCGCTGGCCGGGCCGCCAGTCCGGAAAGGGGAATTCCAGGGCCCGGACCGATTCGTCCCGGGCCGCCCGCAGCTTCGAGAGCCGGGCAAGCCAATGAAGATACCGCTCCACCAGGATCTGGCCGTAGTCCGCCAATTCCTCTCGGTCCAGCCGCAGTTCCGCCTCCCGGATTGCGCCGGAAATCAGCCCGACGTAGACCAGCCGGAGCCTAACGGCCGGGAGGTCGTATTCTTCCGCGTACAGCCAGCCGTACAGGTGAAGCTGACCCCAGTGGACCGGATTGGCCTCGGCCAGGGCGTCCTCCGGGGGTCGGCGGGTGGATTTGATCTCCTCCACGATCACGCCGTCCTCGGTCTCCAGCACGCCGTCGATCCGTCCGGAGAGATGCAGCGTGATCCCCTCCCCCTGGAACCGCCCCGCCACCGGCACTTCCGCCTGGTAACCCGGCGGCCGGGATTTTTGCACCCGCTGGTGGGCGCGAATCCCCTCCAGGGGCCGGGCCGCGCCCAGGGTTTCGGGTCGCAGGTCTCCGGTCCGGAGCAGGAATTCCGCCGCAGCCCGGACGGAGACGGTATGAATCTGGGACAATGTTGACTCCTGGCTGAAGGGAATTCGACCGTTTTCGTCGAAAACGGCGTTCCATGGTGGGGGGCCGAAGGATACCACATTTTTTGGCCATTCTGAAAATGAGGGCTTGGCCTACGGTCCAAAATCCGGTAAAAATATTAACGCTACGCGTGGCTTTGCATGGATATTGCTTCGTATCGGATGAAATCAACGGAACTTGACGCGTGCCGCTCCCCGAGCCGCCACGGCACTTTCGACCTCCGGAATTTGGAGATTTTTTTCTCCCGCTTTCTCGCTTTTCGGCGGAAAGCCCATTTTTTCCGACGAGAATTGTTGACGGTTTTCTTCCGGAGGGTCCATCGCCGACCCCCGACGTCGCGCAATGGCCCCGTACCGGTCGTCCCCCGGCGGTTTTCCCTGAAAAAGGCGATGCAAGGGGTTATGCTTCCCTTCTCTTTGGCCCTGCGTGGCCCCGGGGTGGGTCAAAAAGGCCCATCGGGCGTTTTCCGTCGGCATTCCCGATTTTCGTCGCGGGGTTTACCGGTTTGGCTTGCGAAGCGGGATTTCGTTCTGATATTTTGCCATCGGACGGAGTGAAGTCCCCGGAAGCCGGTTTTTTTTCCAAATTCGGAAATAAACCGGGTGCGGGCTTTCGGGCCACATCGCCCGTCGAGGCGCGACCTCGCCGGCCGGCGGCTTGCCGCCTTTCGTGTTCCCCCGCCGTTTCACTCGGCCCAAAGCCGGCCCAAAGAAAGATGGATCGGCGGCGGGAATGTTGACGGCGGGGGTCGCGCCCAACCTTTTTGGAGGCCTATGAAACGGTACCGCATCCGCCGTTCCCGCCATTCGTCGCTTCGTCGCCAAGGGGTTGCCGTTCGTCGGGTTCGCGGCGGCCGGTCTTTCCCCCAAATCCGCCGACCCTCGTCCCGAACCGGATTCGGATCGGAAACCCCGCACGATCCCCGATCCGCTTCGCCTCCCTCGGGGCCGGCGGAACCGCTTCTCATCCTGGACGCCCAGGCGCGGGTCCAACTGTGGAGTCGTTCCGCCGCGCGCCGGTTTCATCTTTCCGCCCAGGAGGCGGTGGGAAACCCGATTTCGGCGATTCTTTCGGCGCCCGAACGCCGGTTGTTGAGTCGCGGCCTTTCCCATATTCGGAACGCCGACGCCGGTTTCGTCCGGCTGCCCGCCCCCGTCGCCTCCACATTTTTTCCGGAACTGACGCTGACCGCGCTTTCCAGCGGCAACGGCGATTCCGCCAGATACGCGCTTTCCCTTCCGGCCGGGGAGGTTCCGGCCGCCTCGTCCCCCGACCCTTTTTCGGAACGGGAGACGATGGAGGAGGCCCTGGCCCGGGCGGAGCGGGAAAAAGAGGCGATTTTAAACGGCCTGGGGGACGTGTTTGTGGCCTTTCTGGATCGAAATCAGCGCATTCGCTGGTGCAACACCGCCATGGCGGAGAAATTCAACACCACGCGGGACGCGCTGATCGGGAAGCCCTGCTATCGCGTGGTCCGGCAACTGAATCGACCCTGCCACGATTGCGCCGCCTCCCACTCGTTGCGCAGCGGCCGGTTCGAGGAAAAGGAGATCACGCTTTTCGACGGTCGGACTTTTTTGACCCGCGGAAACCCCGTGCGCAACGGCGCCGGCGAAATCATCGGCATTGTCCATGCCGGCGTCGAAATCACCTCCCGCAAGGAGGCCGAGCGGCAGCTTCAATGGGAGCTGCGGGTCAATCGGGCGGTCGCGGAACTTTCCGAAGGGCTGCTTTCCACCGATTTTTCGGTGGCGGATGTGGCGCGCCTGATCCTGGACCACGCGAAAAGCCTGACGGAAAGTCCGCACGGCTTCGTGGCCGCGGCGGACCCGGACACCGGGAATATGATCAGCCACACGTTGACCGACATGCTCGCGGGCGAGTGCCGGATTCCCGACGCCGGCGTGGTCTTTTCCCCGGGACCCGACGGCCGCTATCCGGGAATGTGGGGCCATGCCCTGAACACGATGTCTCCCTTTTTCGTCAACGATCCGAACCGGCGCCCGGCCCGGGGCGGTCTGCCGCCCGGCCATCTGCCCATCGAACGGTTTCTGGCGGTTCCGGTGGCGGTGGCGGACCGGCCGGCGGGCCTGATCGGCCTGGCCAATTCCAATCGGCCCTACACCGACGCCGACCTGGAGGCGACGATTCAGCTGGGGGAATCGTACGCCCTCGCGTTGCAGCGCAGCCAATTCGAGCGGGAGCGGGCCGACCTGCTTCAGCAACTTCAGCAGTCCCAGAAACTGGAGGCCATCGGCGCGCTGGCCGGCGGCATCGCCCACGATTTCAACAACATCCTGTTTCCCATCATCGGCTACGCCGAAATGGCGCTGGACGACACCGCCCCCGATCATCCCCATCGGCAGTTCTTGTCCCAAATCCTCAAGGGGGCCAGCCGGGCCCAGGATCTGGTGATGCAGATCCTCACCTTCAGCCGCCAGACCGAGGGGGAGCGGCGCCCCCTCCGGGTGCAGGCCATCCTCAAGGAAGTGCTGAAGCTGATCCGGTCCACCCTGCCCACCACCATCGAGGTCCGCCGCCAAATCGCCCCCGACTGCGGATCGATTCTGGCCGATCCCACCCAGATTCATTCGGTGGTGATGAACCTGATCACCAACGCCTACCACGCCATGGCGGAAAACGGCGGCGTGCTGACGGTGGCGCTGGAAAACCGGCGGATCACGGCGGCGGAGTCCCGGCCGGGACTTCGGGAGGGACGATACGTGCTGCTGACCATCGCCGACACCGGAAGCGGCATGGGGCCGGAGGTGCGGACCCGGGCCTTCGATCCCTATTTTACCACCAAAGGACCCGGCCAGGGCACCGGGCTGGGCCTTTCGGTGGTCCACGGCGTGGTGCAAAGCTGCCACGGCCATATCGAAATGGACACGGCGCCGGGCCGGGGCGCCACCTTCCGGATTTATCTGCCTCGCACCGACGGCGGAGACGGGCCGTACGAGCGCTCCGAAGCGCCCGAGCCCGGCGGCGGCGAACACATCCTGGTGGTGGACGACGAAGCCGCGATCACCGAGATGATTCGCCGAATGCTGGAAGGGCTGGGCTATGTCGTGACCGTCCGGAATCAAAGCCTTAAGGCCCTGGACGATTTTCAGGCCGCGCCGGACCGGTTCGATCTGATGATCGTGGACATGACCATGCCGGGGCTGCGGGGGGACCAGCTCACCCGCCGGATGCGGGAAATCCGCCCGGATCTTCCGGTGATTCTCCTCAGCGGCTTCAGCGAATTGCTCACCGACGAACGGGCGGAGGCGCTGGGCTTGTCCGACTGTCTGAAAAAGCCGGTGCTCCGTTCCGATCTCTCCCGGTCGATCCGAAAGGCGCTCGCCCGGGCGGCGGAGCGTCCTCCCCGGGCCGGCGGAAACGGCGCGGTTCCGGCTTGACCATGGAAACCCCTGGACCGGCGGCGTTGCCCGCCGCGTGGTTCCTCGAGACCCGCACCCTGGACAGGACAGGCACATGACGGAATCCAAGGAAGCCGCCGCCGCGCCCGGCGCGGACACATCCAACCAATTCCCCCCGGAGAAGGGGGAAGCGATGGATCATGATTTTCACATTGTCGGCGTGGGCGCCTCCGCGGGCGGGCTGGAGGCGCTGATCAATTTTTTCGAGACCATGCCCTCCGACGGCGGCATGGCCTTCGTGGTGGTCCAGCATTTGTCCCCGGACCACAAAAGCCTGATGGGCGAGCTGCTGGCCAAGCATACCGACATGGAAATCCTTCCGGTTTCCGACGGCCTCGCGGTCCGCCCCAATTGCATCTACCTGCCGCCGCCCCAGAAAAATCTCAATCTCTTCAACGGCTCCCTGCTGCTGATCCATCCGCCGCCCAACCGGGGCCTCAACCTGCCCATCGACGTTTTTTTCTGCTCCCTGGCCGAAGACCAGGAGGAAAACGCCATCGGCATCATCCTCTCCGGCACCGGCAGCGACGGCACCCGGGGGATACAGGCCATCAAAAAGGCCGGCGGCATGGTGATGGTCCAGGACGAGCGGAGCGCCAAGTTCGACGGGATGCCCCGCAGCGCCATCCAGACCGGGCTGGTGGACTACGTGCTTCGTCCCGGAGACATGCCCGAAACCCTGCTGAGCTTCACCCGCCATCCGCTCATCGCCGGCAAGCGGCGGGAGGCCTCCTCCATCGCCTCGGAGGAGACCGACATGACGAAGATCATCGCCATGCTCCGCAGCAAGACCGGCGTGGATTTCACCTACTACAAGCAAAGCACCATCATCCGCCGCATCGAACGGCGGATGGGCATCGTCCAGTGCGTCACCCTCAGCGAATACCTCGCCTACATCTACGAGAACCCGGAGGAAACCGGGGCCCTGTACAAGGACCTGCTCATCGGAGTGACCAAATTTTACCGGGACCGGGACGATTTCGACTACCTGCGGGAAAAGATCATTCCGGTCCTGTTCGAGAACAACCGCGAGGAAAAGCGGATTCGGGTCTGGGTGGCCGGCTGCTCCACCGGCGAGGAGGCCTACACCATCGCCATCCTTCTGCAGGACTACATGGACGCGATCGGGGAGCACTACGAAATCAAGGTGTTCGCCACCGACATCGACCAGGACGCCATCGAAAAGGCCAGCCTGGGCCATTATTCCGCCGGCATCGCCACCGACCTCAGCCCCCACCTGCTCGACCGGTTTTTCACCAAGACGGAAGACGGCTACGCCGTGAAGCGGCACGTCCGCGAGCAGGTCATCTTCGCCATTCAGAACGTGCTGCGAGACCCGCCCTTCACCAAGCTGGACCTCATCACCTGCCGGAATCTGCTCATCTATTTGCAGAACAACCTGCAGCGGGACGTGCTGCACATTTTCGATTTCGCCCTCAAAGACGGCGGCTATCTGTTCCTGGGCACCAGCGAAAGCGTCGGGGACATGAGCGACCGGTTCGTCACGGTGGACCGCAAGGTGAAAATTTTTTCCCACCGGGGCACCGGGCCGCCGCCCATTCAGGGCGCCTTGCGGGTGCGCGGCGGCCGAAAGCCCTCCGGGCCCGCCCCCCCGCAAACCACCGGCCAACGGAGCCAGGCCGGGCTGCGGGGCCAGCTGGAGGCCCAGGAGCGCTATTACCAAGAGATCATCAATCGGCTGACGCCCCTGTGCGTAATCGTCAACGAGGAGGGCGAACTCGTCGAAACCTTCGGGGACCCCGCCGGTTTTCTGCGGCTGTCCACCGGCAAAACCAGCTTCAACATCACCCGGATGGTGCCCCGGCAGGTGGGGCTGGCGCTCAACACCGCCATCCGAAACGCGGTGAAGGATCGCCGGGAGGTGGTCTACCGCGACATCCGCGCGGAAGACGATGGCGAGGAACGGCTGATTACCGTCCGCGTGGCGCCCATGTCGGTCAACGGGTCGGAGGTCAAAAAGGCGCTGGTCATCTTCGAGTCAGGCGAAGCCGGGGAAAAGGACCGCCCCGGCGCGCTGGATTACTCTCCGGACAACGAAAAAGACCAGCGGCTCATCGACATGGAGCGGGAGATTCAGTTCACGCGGGAAAACCTCCAGGCCACCATCGAGGAACTCCAGACCGCCAACGAGGAGCTTCAGGCCACCAACGAGGAGCTGCTGGCCTCCAACGAAGAGCTGCAAAGCACCAACGAGGAACTCAATTCGGTCAACGAGGAGCTCAACACCGTCAACGCCGAGTACCAGACCAAGATCGTGGAGCTGACCGAACTCAACAACGACATGGACAACCTCTTTCGCAGCACCGACATCGGCACCATCTTTCTGGACCAGGAACTGCGCATCCGGAAATTCACGCCGGCGGCCACCCGCACGGTCAACCTGCTCCGCCAGGACATGGGCCGCCCGCTGTCGGATCTCTCCGGCCTGGTTCTGGACGAAATCCGGGACGATGTGCGGACGGTTCTTCGGAACGGCGAAAAGGTCGAGCGGGAGATTCGGGGCGAAGGCGACATCTGGTATCTGGTGCGGATTTTGCCCTACCTGGACCAGAACCAGCGGCGCGGCGGCGTGGTGATCACCTTGGTGGACATCACCGACCAGAAGCAGTCGGAGATTGCCTTCCGGATGCAGTACGATCTTCTGCGCCGGGTCCTGGAAACCAGCCCCGCCGCGACCCTGATGGTGGACCGGGACGGAAAAATCAGCTTCATCAATCGGGCCGCCGAGGTCCTGCTGGAGGCCGGCGGCCGCAATCTTCGGGGACTCGCCCTGGACGCTCGGGAACTGGGGCTTCGGGATCTGGACGGCCTGGCCCTGGGCCGGGACAACGGCCCGCTGGAGATGTTGGACGATCCCGACCTGCAAACCGAGCGCTACGTCCTCCGGGTGAACCTGGACGGCGGCCGGGAAACCGTCTTCAGCGTCACCGGCAATCTGGTGGTGAACGAGCGCAGGGAAGTGGACGGCGCGGTGTTTAAATTCGAGAAAATCGCCCACAAAGACGGGGAGCCGCCCTTGGCGGAAGATCGGGATGAGTGAAACGGCCGAAAAACGGCCCGTCGTTCTCGTGATCGACGACGACGAGGCCAACCGAAAACTGCTGAACGTGTTGTTGCGGCGGGAGGGCATCCATCCTCTCGTTTTCGAACGGGGCGAGGAAGGGCTGAGCCGGCTGCGGGAGGAAACGCCGGATCTCATTCTGCTGGACGTTTTTCTGCCCGGCCAGGACGGGTTCCAAATTTTGAAGCGGATCAAGTCCAACCCGAAAACCGCCGACGTTCCGGTGGTGATGTTCACGGTGCTGGGCCGGGAAAAAAGCCGCCGCCGGGCCCTGGAAATGGGCGCCTGCGCCTATGTGACCAAACCCTTCGACATGAACCACGCCGTGGCGCTGATTCGGGATCTGTTGAGCGGCGAACGGACCTGCGCGGAGAACCGCGCCGTTCCGTGACGGGGCCGCTGGCCGGACTGGCCGCCCTGGCGGCCGCGGCGATGGGGGCGGCCGCGTGGCGGCTGTGCCGTCGTCTGCGTGCCCGGGAGGCGGCTTTGCGCCGAAGCCGCCGGGCACTGGAGGCGGAGGTGGAACGCCGCACGGCGGAGCTGGAGCGCACCGTCCGGGAGCTGGACGATTTCGCCCACGTGGTGGCCCACGACCTGCGGGAGCCGTTGCGGGGCATTTACAATCTTGCCGCGTTTCTGGAAAGCGATCTGGCCGACCGCATCGATCCGGAAAGCCGGGACATGCTGGAGACCCTGGGCCGCATGGCCCGCCGGATGGACGAGCAGGTGCGGGTGATCCGGCGATTTGCCCGGATCGGCCAAGACGGCATGCGGATCGTTCCCACGGATATCGACGAAGTGCTGGACGCCGTGGAAGAGTCCCTCGGGGTCTTGCTGGCCGAGGGCGGGGGCGAGATCCGGCGGGTCCGCAAGTTGCCGGTGGTCCCCTGCGATCCCGTGCTGACCCAGGATTTGTTTCGGAACCTGATCGCCAACGGGCTCAAATACAATCAATCGCCGGCGCCCCGGGTGGAAATCGACGTCTCCCCGGGCGGGGAATGTCCGGTGTTCCGGGTTCGGGACAACGGCATCGGCATTCCGCCGGACCGGCAGGAGGAGATCTTCACCATTTTTCGAAGACTGCATGGCCCGAGCGAATTCGGCGGCGGCAGCGGCGCCGGTCTGGCCATCGCCCGCAAGATTGTCCGCTGTCACGGGGGCTGGCTCTGGCTGGAGTCCACCCCCGGAAATGGAACCACTTTCTTTTTTACGCTGGAGGGATATTGTGGAAGCGGGGAAGAATCGAGCGCCGATTTTGATTATTGAAGACAGCGAGGCCGACTTTCTGGCCATTCGGCGGGCGTTGCGCCGGGCCGGGGCGTCGCCGCCCCTTCGGCGGTTCGAAACCGGTCCCCTGGCCCTGGCCTACCTGTTTCGAGAGGGCGAACACGCCGATCCGGCCGATTCCCCCCGGCCCGGGGCGATCCTGCTGGACCTGGACCTGCCCGGAATGAACGGGAAGGAGGTGCTCTTTCGCATCAAGGGGGACCCGGAGCTGCGGCGCATCCCGGTGATCGTGATGACCGGAAATCCCGCCGGCGCGGAAGTGGACCGGTGCTACGGTCTGGGCGCCAACAGCTTCATTCGCAAGCCTTCGGACCCCGAAACCCTGTACGCCGCCATTCGGGGATTCACCGAATTCTGGTTCGGGGTGGCCTCGTTGCCGGAGGGCGAGGCCGAATCCGCCGGCGGCGCCTGAGCGGCGAGGATGGAACGGAATTCGAGCCGAACCAACGGCGAGGAAGGCCTGGACGATCTGCGGGAAAAGGCCCTGGAAATCTACAAGGAAAAGGATTCCAAGGCGACGCCCCGGGGCGAAGGCGATCTCCGGAAGTATATCGAGGAGCTGAACGTTCACCAGATCGAACTGGAGCTGCAGAACGACGAACTCCGGGAGGTGCGGGCTCGGCTGGAATCCTCCCAGAAATATCTGAACGATATTTTTACCTTTTCCCCGGTGGGGTATCTGGTTCTGAGCACCGACGGCGTCATCCAGGACCTCAACCGCACCGCGTCCCGGTATTTCGGCATCTCCCGCAAGGCCCTCGTCGGCCAGCGATTGCAGGCTTTCGTGCCCTACGACGGCATTCTCCAGTTTCGGACCTGCCTGGACAACCTCTGGGCCCGGCGGGTCAGCCAGTGCGCGGAGGTCCGTTTCCGGGTGCGGGAGGGGTTTGATTTCTGGGCGCGGATGGACCTTTTGCTGTTGCGGGAAACCGCCGGCGAGGGGCCGGGCCCCGTGGTGCTTTGTTCGTTGATGGACGTCTCCGAACGGCGGCGCACCGAGGACGAACTGCGCCGTCTCAACGAGGAGCTGGAATTGCGGGCCCGGGAGCTGACCCGGGAAATCCAGGAGCGTCGGCGGGCGGAACAGGCCTTTCGGGAGAAGCAGGCCCAGCTCATTCACGCCGGCCGGCTTTCCAGCCTCGGGGAAATGGCCACCGGCGTGGCCCACGAAATCAACCAGCCGCTCTCGATCATCAGCATGCAGTGCCAGGTGATGCGGCGGGCCGCCCGCCAACTCGAAGAGCCGAGCATCATCGAGGGGCTGGAAGTGATTCGAGAGCAGGTGGACCGGGCCTCCCGCATCATCGACAACATGCGCGGCTACGCCCGACTGGACGGCGGGGAGGAGGAAACCGATCTTCCCGAACTGGTGGAGCGCAGCCTGGTTTTCTTTCGGGAGCAGTTTCGCCAGCATCGGATTCACCTCCACACCGAGGTGGCCGACGACCTGCCCCCGGTGCGGCTCAATCCGCAGCAGTTCGAGCAGATCGTGGTCAATTTTCTTTCCAACGCCCGATTCGCCCTGAACCTTCGGGAGGCGGAGGCGGGGCCGGACTTCCGGAAGGAGGTGGTGCTGCGCCTCTGGATGGAGCGCCGCCGGGACCGGCTGGTGTTCGAAGTGATCGACAACGGCGTGGGCATGACCGAGACGGAGCGGGACCGATGCCTGGAACCGTTTTTTACCACAAAGCCGGCGGGCCAGGGCACCGGTCTCGGGCTCTCCATCGTCCACGGCATCGTCAACGGCCTCCAGGGCGTTCTGGAGATCGACAGTCGAAAAGGGCTCGGCACCACGGTGCGGGTCAAACTGCCGCGGCGGGGCTGATTTGCGAGCCCCGGCCGCGGGCCATCATGAGGAGTCGCGGGTGATCCACGTTCTGATCGCGGACGATGAAGTTACGCTGTGCGGGTTGATCAAGACCGCCCTGGAGCAGGAATCGGACCAGTACGACATCGCCACCGCCCACTCGGGAACCCAGGCGCTGTCGCGCATGGCCGAGCGGGAATTCGACGTTCTGGTGACGGATATCCGGATGCCCGACATGGACGGCATCCAGCTGATGAAGCGGGCCGCGGAAATCCAGGGCGATCTGCAGACCATCGTCATCACCGGACACGGCGACCTGGACAACGCGGTGGACGCCATGCGCGCCGGGGCCGGAAACTACTTCCGGAAACCCATCGACTCGGAAATGCTCCACATGGCGGTGCTGCGGGCCTACGAAAAACGGCAACTCGCCCGTCGTCTGCGGGTCAGCGAGGCCCGGTTCCGGAACGCCTTTTTTCACGCCGCCGCCGGCACCGCCATTCTCCGGCGGGACGGCCGATTTCTTCAGGTCAACAAGGGCATCTGCGAAATCCTGGGCTATTCCGAGGCCCAGCTCCTGGATTTGAACGTGACCGACGTCATCCATCCCGAAGACGTGGACGTCAGTCTGCGGAATTTTCAGCGGCTGACCTCCGGAGAGATCGACCATTTCCACATGGACCAGCGCTATCGCCACAGAGACGGCGGCGTTCGCTGGGGCCGCACCAGCGTTTCCATCATTCTGGACTGCGAAACCCATTCCGACTGCATGGTGGTGCACGTGTCGGACATCACCCAGACCAAGCGGGCCCAGATGCGGTTTCGCCGGGAGCGGGATCTGCTGCATCGGGTGATGGAAACCAGTCCCGTGGGCATCATGGTCGTGGACCGCGAGGGCCGGCTCTCCTATACCAATTCCTACGCCCAGAACCTCTTCGGCCTTTCCGAGGAGGAACTCAAAGACCGCACCTTCGACGATCCCCGGTGGGCCATCGCCGACGCCGAAGGCAATCCCCTGCCGGCGGAGTCGCTGCCCTTTCGCCGGGTCATGGCCAGCGGCCGGCAGGTTCACGGGGCGAGCCTGGCGGTGGAGGTGGGCGACGGCGGCCGGCGGCAGCTTCAGATCAACGCGTCGCCCATCCTCGACCCCGAAGGCCGTCCCGACGGCATGGTGGCCGCCATCGAGGACGTGACGGTCCGCAAGCGGGTGGAGGACGAACTCCTCAAGGTGCAGAAGCTGGAGTCGGTGGCCACGCTGGCCGGGGGCATCGCCCACGATTTCAACAATCTGCTGATGATCATCATGGGCAACATCTCCCTGGCGCAGGATTATACCGACCACCAGGGGGAGCTGTACCAGCTTTTGGTGGAATCCGAGCGGGCCTGCCAGCGGGCCACGGAGGTGACCGGCCGCTTCATCACCTTTTCCCGGGGCGGCGGCCACGTGCGAAAGGTCATGGCGGTGGACGGGGCGGTTCGCGACGCCGCCAACCTGGCCTGCGCCGGGGCCAACATCCGGCCGCTGTTTCGGTTTCCAGACGATCTCTGGCGGGTCCGGATCGACATCCGGCAGATTCAGCAGGCCGTCATCAACGTGGTGAACAACGCCCGGGAGGCCATGCCCGCGGGCGGCGAGGTGGAGATCCGCGCGGAAAACCACCGGCGGGAATCCGGGCAAGACCATCTGCCCCTGAAGCCCGGCGATTACGTCCGGATCGCGGTGGCCGATTCCGGGGCCGGCATCCCGGAGGAGCATCTCGGGAAGATCTTCGACCCCTATTTTACCACCAAGGCCAAGGGGCCGGAAAAGGGCGTCGGCATGGGGCTGGCCACCACCTTTTCGGTGCTGAAGAGCCACGGGGGATACGTGGACGCCGTTTCCCGCCCCGGCGCGGGCACCACCGTCCACCTTTACCTGCCCGCCGCCGAGGAGGCCGCTCCGGCGTCCCCGGAAGCCGAGGAATCCGCCGCCTTGGCGGGCGAAAAACGCCGTCGCCACGCCCTGGTCATGGACGACGAAAAGACCATCCAGTTGCTGGTTCGGCAAATGCTTCGCCGGCTGGGCTACGAGGCAACCGTGACCGAGGACGGGGCGGAGGCGGTGGACGCCTACCGGCACGCCCAAAAGAAAGGCCGGGGGTATGATTTGGTGATCCTGGATCTGACGGTTCCCGGCGGCATGGGCGGGCGGGAGGCGCTGGCCCGCATTCGAGAGCTGGACCCCGACGTGACGGCGGTGGTTTCCAGCGGATATGCCACCGATCCCATCATGGCCGATTTCCAGCGGCACGGGTTCGCCGCGGCCATGGTCAAGCCCTACTCCCTGCGGGAGCTTCGGGAAACCCTGGAGGGGCTTTTCCCGGACGGCGGCGGGGAGGCGCCGGGGGCGGACGGCGAGTAGGGATTCAGCGGGCCAGCATGGCCAGCATAAGGTCGGAGGTGTTTTCGGCGTGGTCGGCCACCGCGCCCAGCATTTCGGCCAGCCGGACCATGTGGATGAGGGTGACCGGGTCGGCGTCGGCGGCGAAGATCTGGCGCTTGACCAGGTCCTCGGCCTTGTCGGCTTCGTGGGCCTGGCGGCGGATGTTTCGGATGATTTCGATGACCGGCTTTCGCTGTTTTTTGCTTCGTTTGCGGAAATAGGCGGCGGCTTGGGTCACCATGGGGCTGATCTCCTCCACCGGATCGATCACGGCGTCGATCAGCAGAAAAAACTGCTTCTCGATGCCGGGCGGAAACCCCGGCGGCTCCCGGTAGGAGATCCAGTCCAGCGCGTCCTCCAGGGCGTCCAGCACCCGGTCCTGTTCGGCCATGTAGCTGTAGAGCTGAAATTTTTCCACCGGCATCATGATCGCCGCCGGCATTTTTTCGCGAATCCGGCGCTTGATTCCGTCCGCCTCCTCTTCCAGCGCGCTCACTTTCTCCCGAAGTTCCTCGAAGCTTTCGCAGTTGCCCAGGATGTGACATTCGATGGCGTGCTGAAAAATCCAGGTGCATTCCTTCAGCTTGGCGGCGTGCTCCTGAAGGCCGTCCACGGGCGCGGCGGACCGGAAGAGCGGAATGAAGGGAAATCGCATGGGCAAGGGGATCCTCGGGCTGGGGAAAAAGGGCCGAAATCGAGGGTGTTGATAATCCGTCGCCCGGTTTCCGTCAACCCCTTTCTGCCGCCCCCGTTCATCCCCGGGAGGCCGGGATTCCCCTTTGAAGTCTCCCGGCGGTTCTGATACAAGACCTCCCATGATCACTTCGGATTCCCCACCCCGCCAACTGGATCGGCGGGTGTTCGCCACATTGTTTTTTTCGATCTTCACGTCGATCACCGGCGTGGGGATCGTGGTGCCCCTGCTTCCGGTGTACGCCCACGATCTCGGCGCCGGGGGGCTCTACATCGGCCTCATCTTCGGCGCCTTCGCCCTCTCCCGCGCCTTTTTTCTGCCCTACTTCGGCCGCCGGTCGGACCGCGGCGGCCGCAAACCCTACATCGTGGCCGGGCTCTTGGGCTACGCCTTGGTTTCCGTGGCCTTTCTCGCCGTCCACGACGTGGAAAGCCTGATCGTCATCCGCTTCGTCCAGGGCATCGCCTCGGCCATGATCATGCCGGTCTGCCAGGCCTATGTGGGCGACCTGACGCCCCCGAGCCGGGAGGGCGCGGTGATGGGCCTGTTCAACATGTCCATTTTCATCGGCCTCAGCCTGGGGCCGCTCATGGGCGGCCTGCTCAACGACCGATGGGGGCTGGACGCCGCCTTCCTGACCATGGGCGCGCTGACCTTTGCCGCCTTTCTGATGAGCCTGTTTCTGCTGCCGCCGGTTCGGCTGGAGCGGAACACCGCCCAGGGCGTTCCGGCGGTGTCCTGGCGGCATCTGCTGGCGGACCGCACCGTGGACGGCATTTTCATCTTCCGTCTGGTTTACACCGCCTGCATCGGCACGGTCTGGGGATTTCTGCCGGTCTACGCCGACGCGGAATTCTCCCTCTCCAGTTCTGCCATCGGCGTGCTGGTCACTTTGGGCGTGTTCACCAGCGGCCTGCTTCAGACCCCCATGGGCATACTGGCCGATCGAAGCGACAAGCGGCGAATGATCATCCTGGGCGGGATGGGGGTGGCTTCGTCCATGGGGGCCTTCGAGATGGCCCGGGGATTCTGGGACCTTTTTCTGGCCAATATCCTCTTCGGCATCGGGGGCAGCCTGGCCATGGCCCCTTTGATGGCCATCGCCGTGCAAAAGGGGGCCTCCAAGAGGGCCATGGGCGCCATGATGGCCCTTATGACGGTGAGCCACAGCGTCGGCATGATGATCGGCGCGTTTGCCTCGGGCATTCTGATGGACCTGTTTCCGTTGCGGATGATCTTCGTTTTCGGCGTGGCGACCATGCTGACCGGGGTGGTGCTTTTTACCCTGTGCACCCTGCGTCCCGATCCCGAGATCGAGCCGCCGCTCCGCGTTCGGGAAGCCGACCGGCGAGAGAACGAGGGGGGCGTTCCCGGGCCCCCGCCGTCCCGGTTTTCCAAGGCGGCGTCCAACCCGGGCCCTCCCGCCGAGGCCATGCGGGAATGACCCGCGCCCACATTCTTCCCCTGAATAGACCCATTCCGTTTCGGCCCGGCTTCCAACGGGTCGTCGAAACATCTGGAGAAAGAACGGCATGACCCAAGCATCCGACAATCAAGTCGGTCGCCCAGCCGATCATCGGGCCGACTATTGGGTCCGCTCCCTGGCCGAGGACGGCGGGGTGCGGGCCATCGCCTGCGTGACCACCGAGCTGGTGGCGGAAACCTGTCGCCGCCACGGGACCTGGCCCACCGCCGCCGCGGCGCTGGGCCGGGCGCTCACCGGCGGCGCCCTGATGGGCGCGTTGCTGAAGGACCGGGACCGGGTGGCGCTGAAATTCGAAGGGAGCGGACCCCTGGGAAAAATCCTGGTGGAGGCCGACGGAGAAGGCGCGGTTTCCGGCTACGCGGGCAATCCCCAGGTGGATCTTCCGGCCCGGAACGGCCGGCCCGACGTGGCCGGGGCCTTGGGTCGCGCCGGCTTTCTGACCGTCACCCGAGACCTGGGCCTGCGGGAGCCGTACCGGAGCGTGGTCCGTCTGAACACCGGCGAAATCGGAGAGGATCTGGCCCACTACTTTCTGGAGTCGGAACAAGTGCCTTCCGCTGTCGGGGTAGGCGTCTTTCAGGACGCCGCCGGCGTGACGGCGGCGGGCGGGTTTCTGGTCCAGTCCCTGCCCGGCGCCGATCCCGAACTGGTGGACCGCCTGATCGACCACATCCGGGCCCTGCCGCCGGTGACCGAACAGTTGCGGGAGGGGCGACGGCCGGAACACATGCTGGCCGCCATTTACGGCGACGTGCCCTTTCGAAATCTGGAACAGCGAACCCTGCGGTTTCGGTGCCATTGCGGCCGCGAGCGCTTCGAGCAGGCCCTGGTGGCCCTGGGCCGGGATGAGGTGGCCGCCCTGGCGAAGCGGACCGAGGAGACAATTCTGACCTGCGAGTTCTGCCGGGAGACCTACGCCTTCACGCCCGGAGACTTCGAAAATCTGCTGGCGGAGATGGA
>JBKHDD010000052.1:0-26962 GCA_046541515.1 Desulfococcaceae bacterium | reverse complement strand
TGCCAATCGGAATTTTGTCCCCATTAATTCCATAGGGGCAACTGCGTAAGTCCTACAATGGTTAAAAATCCTTCGCGAAACCAAAACAGAACTGGAAGCGGCCGCCCGCGCCACCGAGGAAATCCCCTTGGCCTACATCGCCGGTTCGGCCCTGGAACCCCAGAACGCCAAAGAACTCTTTCGCGGACGCCAGACCCTGTTCCGGGACATCGAAAACCTCGTCGCTTCGCCCCAACCGCCCATTCTGCTGTTCCAGGGCGGCCGGCGCACCGGGAAAACCTCCGCGCTCAAATACCTGCCCCACCGGCTCGGCGCCGAATGGGTTCCCCTGCTGGTGGATGTGCAAAGCCTTTCCGCCACCAGCAACCTTTCCGGTTTCGCCGCCAACCTCGCCGAAAAAATGTATGAAGCCTCCATCGGCTTGCCCTACAACATCCACCTCCCGGCGCCGGAAACCCATGGATTTTCCAAAGACCCGTTTCCCGCCCTGGAAAAATGGATGGCCCGGGTGGAATCCTCCGCCAACGGAAAAAAATTCATCCTCTGCCTGGACGAATTTGAACGGCTCAACGAAGTGTTGGAGCAAACCCAAAGCCGCGCCCCGCTCAATTTCATCCGCTCCGTCATCCAGCACCGCACCGCCTGGGTTCTTCTCTTCAGCGGTTCCCATTCTTTGGAAGACCTTCCGGATTTCTGGAGCGATTACCTCATCAACACCCTTTCCCTCCGCGTCAGCTATCTTCACGAAGATGAAGCCCGGGGTCTCATCACCACCCCCATCCCGGATTTCCCGGATGTTTACGAACCGGAAGCGGTGGACCACATCGTTCACCTCACCCGCTGCCACCCCTACCTCGTCCAGTTGCTCTGCTACGCCTTGGTGGAACGGCTGAACCTCGACAAACGGAAACGCGCCGGCAAGGACGATGTCCAGAACATCATCCCCAAGGCATTCGAAATGGGCATGGGTTTTTTCAACGAATTCTGGCGTTTGACGCTGAACGAAGACGAGCGGAATATTATCCGCAAACTGGTTCGCGAGGAAGACGTCTGGGAGACAAAACCGGGCGTCTTCAAAAAACTACGCCGCAAAGAAGTGCTGGAGAAAAACGGCGATTCCTGGCGGTTCCAAGTGCCCCTGATGCGGATGTACGTGGAAGAACGGGTGAGCGAAGAATAGCCCTAATGGACCTTCCCAATGGATTGGCCAAATGGAATGGAAGGTTGCCCATTCACCCGCCCCCCGATTCGCCTTACTCATGGAATTTTTTCGAACATTATTTGGCGCTTGCAACCTCGAAATCCAGGAGTGAGAAGCGATTCCCGAAATCTCTAACCGGCAATCTATAGATTCGCCCCCTCAACATTGACAACCCCAAAAACCATTCCGATATTTTCGAATAAACGGAAAGCGCCGCCATTCCCCGGAAACAGCCCCGCCTCTTGTCCATCTCGACAATTCCCCGCGGGATGGGCGGCAACTTGCAACGCCCGTAAGCGGCGCAATCTGGCATGAAAAACTTCCATCCAACGGCGGCGCTTCGCCGAAAAATTAACCGGTTCCTTTTCCAACCGCAGGAAACTTTGATTGGAGGCCCCGATGAAACCCTTTTTCATTGCGGCGCTGGGGTTGGTTTTGGCGCTGACGCTTTCCCCAACCGTGCAGGCCGCTCCTTTCAACGTCGCCCAGGGCGCAACGGTCACCCTTTCCGGCGAATTCTTCACCGAGTACGTGGACTGGCGAACCGATTACCCCGACGGCAGCCCCGCCTCTCCGTCGCTGATCGACTCCGTGGTCGATGGCGTCTTTCTGTCCGAAAATACCCAGTGGGATCAGGATACTTTGTGGTGGGACGAGTGGGGCCGGGACCCGGCCGCCATCCACATCGATCTGGGCGCCAAGTTCTGGATCGAACGGTTGCTCCTTCAGGCGGACAACAACGACGCCTACGAAGTGGCCTACTTCGACGACGGCTCGCCGGAATGGGTCCGGTTCAATCCGCTGGACGGCTGGGGCATGATGATCCGGCCGGAAGCGTTGCTGCCCGATCCGGTGGTCACCCGGCATCTGACCCTTCGCGCCGCCGGCGGGGACAACCACTTCTCCATTTCCGAATTCCAGGCGTTCGGCGGCCCCATCGGCGATCTGGCGGTTCCGGAGCCGGGGACGATCCTGTTGCTGGCCTTGGGAATCGGCGGATTGATCGGCTTGCGATTGCGGGGTCGGGACGGATAGCATCGGTAATATACGGTATCGAAGATGCCGGGGGGGCAATTTGAGCGGGAAAGCATCAGTTCCCAGCCGAGCTTCAGGGAAACAAACCGCAAACGGCAAACCGCTTCGATGAATGAAATCACATGACCCGGAGAAACGCGGATCGCCCCCGGATTTCGCCCCGCCGGCAATTTTGGATGGGAATCCTCTGCGTGATCATAAGAAGCGCCTTTTTTCTGCATTTCGGCAACCAAATTCAAATGGCCCATGGACTTCAATCCGTTGGGCAACCCATCGACGCGGAAGTGCTCCGGATGGAACAGCGGGTTGGCAAAAATGCGGAGCCGCGATTGCGGCTTCGGTATTCCTTCGGTTCCTCCGCCAACTACGAAACGGCCAGACCCGTTCCATCCAGCAACTGCGTCCCCGGAGAAATTGTGCGGTTGACCGTGGACCCGAACCATCCGGAAACCGCCATGCTCCCATCGGAACTCGGCCCGGGAACGCCCCGGCGAAACCGGTGGATCATGTTCGGGATCGGGTCTTTCCTTTTGATTGCGGGAATCGCAACCCTTTGGAATCGGACACGACATGACGGTGGCGTCTGAATTTTTTCCCGAAAAGGGCCTCATCATCTCCACGTTTTCCGGCAAGGTCGATTCCGCCGATTTGTACTGCAATTTCGAGGTAATGCCCCAAGACCCGCGTTTTCATCCAGACATGGACCATCTCGTCGATTTTTCCGGGGTCGCCCGGGTGGAGGTTCCCACGGAAACCATCCGGAAAGTCGCCGAAGAATACCGGGTATTTTCGGACCACTGCCGACGGATCATCGTGGCGCCGCAAGACTTGGCCTACGGCCTTTGCCGCATGTACGAAGGCTATCGGGATTTACCCGAATCGCGCTTCTTCCTCTTCCGAACCCTGCCGGAAGCCATGGCGTGGCTGACACAAAATCCGTCTCCGATCTGGCCCCCTGCCGACCAAGACGATAAGCGCGTCCCCGCCGGATGACCAAACGCCTTGCAGTTCGCGACGAACCAGCGCTTCCCGCCGATCTCGCGAAGGCGTACCGGATCGGTCGACTGGCCGGGAGGAATCCCATGAATCCAATCCACCGTTTTCAGCGCCTGATCCTTTTCGTCTTTTTCCTCCTCTCCCCTTCCACCGCTCAAACGGCGGGCGTCATCGAAGTCATCACGCCCGCCTGGGAAGGCCAGACCAACGAAGACGGAACCGGACTTTTTTTCGAAATGCTGCGGGCGGTCTACGAACCGGCCGGCGTGGCGGTCCGGTTCCGGTTCGCGCCCTGGAGGCGGGCCCAGCAGACCGTCGCGGCGGGCGAGGCCGACGCCATGCTTTGCGTTTGGCGGGTGGACGCCGAGGAACATGGGCTTCTCATTCCGCGCCATCCGATGTACGTGGAATACACCGCCGCCGTCTGGAAGGCGGGAACCATCCCGGACTGGAAAGGCGTAGAATCCCTGAATGGAAAACGGGCCCTTTGGCTGAGCGGCTACGATTTCCACACCCTTGAATTTTTCGCGGAGACCCGCTTCGCCGGATGGGACGAAGTGGAGGAGTTCAAGGACGCCTGGCGGCTGCTGAAACACGGCCGCGCGGATGTCTACATCGAAGCCCTTCTGGACATCCGCAAATTCGCGGAAGGGAAAGCCCTGGACCTGGAGACCGACTACCGCGTGGAAATTCTCTGGGGCGAAAACGCCTATCCCGCCTTTCATCCCTCGAAAAAATCCCACCGCCTCATGCGCATTTTCGACGATCAAATCCAAACGCTCTTCGCGGACGGCCGTCTCAAGGCCATGTTCAAAAAATGGGGCGCGATTTTCGAGCCCCACCGTTGGGAGTCTCCGGCCGATCCGCCGAAACCTTAGTCTCCCGCTCCTCCGATTCGCGTCCTCCTCTTCTTCCATTTCACTCCGGGTTTACATCCCCGCGCCGATTATCGTACAACAACCGGGAACAGCGTTCCCGATCCACCCCCGCTCCGGCGGAGAACCAGAACGGAAGGGCGCTCATGGCCGTTTATTCGCCTTCCTCCACCGGCGGCGTCGCTTCCTCCCTTTGCGGTCGGAGTGGCCTGGGACCGAACGATCCGGAAACGTGACGCCTTGCCCCAATACCGTTCATTTTACCGAAAATGGCAGGGGCGAATTGCATTCGCCCTTGGTCAATCTTGCACGATTGGCCAATTGAAATGCCAAAGTGAACGGTATTGCGCCTTGCCCCCATCTTCCCCGAAAGGATTCCCATGAGGATTCGAATCGCGACAATCCTGATTCTGCTCGCGGCCGTCGCGCTGCCCGCCGGGGACGCCGAGGCGGAAATGTACATTTGGAAGGACGAAAGCGGCGTCACCCATGTCACCGACACGCCGCCCCCCGACGAGGTCCCCGAGGAAGAGGTCTCCACCCTGCCCACCGTGACCTACACCCCGCCTCCGAAAGCCCCGGCCGGTTCATCCCGATCCAAAGCGATTCGGCAGGAACCCCGCCAAACCCGCCCGGCGCGCCGAGCAACTTCCCGAACCGGCCGGGCGCCCAAGGTCGAAATGTATTCCACCTCCTGGTGCGGCCACTGCAAAAAGGCCAAGGCGTTTTTCCGGGGCCAGGGCGTTTCCGTCACGGAATACGACGTGGAAAAGGACAAGGCGGCCGCAAATCGCATGAAGCGGCTGGACGGCGGGAAAGGGGTTCCCTTCGTGGTCATCGGGGATCATAAGGTTCGGGGCTATAACGAAGCCGCATATCTTCAGGCGCTGGACGCCAAATAATTCGGCGCATGGTTTCCAGGGAGGTTTCATGATAAATATAGTTCGCCATTTGACGGGCGCTCTTCTTCTCCTATTCATTGCCGCCCCTTCCGCCCCGGCCGCGTCTTCAAGCCTGCGCATGGTCTGCGACGAATGGCCGCCCTACCAGATTGTTCGAGACGGGAACGTGAGCGGATTCAGCGTGGAATTGATCACCGCCGCCCTCGCGTCCATGGATGTCGCGCCTGGCCCGATCGACGCCTTTCCATGGAAGCGGGCCATTCACATCCTCCGGTCGGGCCGGGCCGACGCCCTTTTTTCTGCCAATTTCAGCGAAGATCGACTTCGATTCGCCCGATACCCGTCCGAACCGTTGTTCGAATCCACCTGGGTGATCTGGGTCCACCGAAAGGCGGAGTTTTCCTTCGAGAAAATGGACGACCTGCGCGGAAAACGGATCGGCGTTGTGTCCGGATACAGTTACACGCCCGCCTTTTGGCAATTCATCCGGAAGCGCGCGGCCGTGGACCCGGTCACAAACGACGAAACCAATTTCCGGAAACTCTCCGCAGGTCGGTTGGACTGCATCGTTGCGGAGCTGGGCAACGGGCTCTTCATTCGCCGCTCCTTGGGGCTGGACAACCTGACTCCCCTGCGGGATCACCCGATCAAGGTGGACGGCCTTTACCTGATTTTCCAGCGGGACCGGGTATCCGAGGAAACGGTGGCCCGTTTTTCCAACGCCCTGAAAAAATTCAAGGAGAGTCCGGCCCATTCGGGCTTGCGCCAGAAATACTTCGGCGCTCCCTGATCTCTCCCCGCTCCGAACCGTCCGTCCCGGGCCGCTCCCGAACCGCCGGGATTTCCGGCCGAAAACCCTTTTGGAAAGAGATCGCCTCCATTGCTCACCCGACACCGAATCTACCGGCAAAACAGCAACGACCTCTCCGCCCTGGCCAACCACAGCGTGGACCTGGTGGTGACCTCGCCACCGTATCCCATGATCGAAATGTGGGACGACCTGTTCCGGAAAATGGACCCGGCGGTGGACGAAGCGCTGCGGCGGGAAGACGGCCCCGCCGCCTTCGAGGCCATGAACCGCCTGCTGGACCCGGTCTGGGCCGAGGTCCGGCGGGTGGTGAAACCCGGCGGGCTGGTCTGCGTCAACATCGGCGACGCCGTTCGTTCCCAAAAGGGCACGTTCGCCCTTCACATGAACCACGCCCGGATCGCCTCCGCCATGCTGGCGGACCAGTTCGTCGCGCTTCCCGCCATTCTGTGGCGAAAGCAGACCAACGCGCCCAACAAGTTCATGGGCTCCGGCATGTTGCCGGCCGGGGCCTACGTCACCCTGGAGCACGAATTCATCCTCATCTTCCGCAACGGCGACAAGCGGACCTTCGCCAAACCGGCGGACAAGCAGGCCCGGCGGGAGAGCGCCTTCTTCTGGGAGGAGCGCAACCTCTGGTTTTCCGACGTGTGGATGGACCTGAAAGGCGCCCGTCAGCATCTCGTGGACAAGAGCACGCGGGAGCGAAGCGCCGCGTTTCCGTTCGAGCTGCCCTACCGGCTCATCCAGATGTTCTCCCTGCGCGGCGACACCGTGCTGGACCCGTTCATGGGCGCGGGCACCACCGCCGCCGCCGCCATGGCCTCCGCCCGGAACTCGGTGGGATACGAACTCTCCGCCGATCTCCCGACCGCGATCCTGTCCGATCCCCAGGCGATCATGGAAATTGGAAACCAGCGCGTTGCCGACCGGTTCGCCCGCCATCTGGAATTCGTGGAAGAACGCACCCGGACCAAGGGGCCGCTCAAGCACACCAACGAGCCCTACGGCTTCCCCGTGATGACCAAGCAGGAAACGGCGCTGAAGCTCTACCAGCTCCAGGCGATCCGCGCCACCGGCAAAGGCCAATGGGAAGCGGACCACGCCTTTCTGCCGTTGGACGCCGGGCCGGAAATTCCAGACGCGCCGGAGCGCGAAAATTCTCTTTTCCCGCAGGAATTGGGGGAACCCGAAGTGGAGGCGACCCCGCCCACCGAACCGGTGGCTGGGGAAACGCCCCCTGCGGACACCGACGCGACCCCGAAAAAACGCCGAGGCCCCAAGACTACCAAATCCCGCGTGGTTCCGGAAAAGGCGCAGCGGGATTTGTGGGAATAAGGGACCGATCCCATTCAACCGACCGGTTCGGCCGTGTCTCCGCCTCTTGACAACCCGGAAGCGGCTGGGGTAAGAGATTGTCAACGCATAATTGAAATTGTGCACATAAATCGGTTGGATATTCGACAACAAGGCCAGGAAGGCCCATCCGTTTTTTTTTCGGGGGCGTTTCTGGCCTTTTTGTTTTCCGATTCTATGTTTCGAGATCGGAAGGCAACACGCGCAAACGCCCAAAGGGAGAAGAAAAACATGTCGGCGAATCGTCGGATCATGGCGTTTCTGGCGTTGCTTGGATGGTTGACCGCCACGGCCGGAACGGCCATGGCCCAGTCCAGCGAACAGCGGAACGAAGCGGTGGAACTCCCCTCCGTGAAGGTGGTGGCCAGCCCCATCATGGAAGGAAACGCCGTGGACCGGTACGCCGGTCAGCAGGCGGTGGTCAGCCGGGAGCAGATGGAGGATTTGAACGCCCACGATCTCTCCTCGGCCCTTCGCTCGGCCCCGGGCGTCAACATCACCCGCTACAACGTGGTGGGGGCCTTCGGCGGCGGCGAGGGCGGGGCGGTTTTCATTCGCGGCCTCGGCTCCAGCCGGCCCGGCGGGGAAATCCAGACCCTCATAGACGGCGCGCCCACCTACAACGGCATTTGGAATCACCCGTTGCTGGACCTCGCGCCGGTGGCCCCGGCCGGATCGGTGGAAGTGTTCAAGGGGCCGCAGCCGTCGGTGTTCGGCAACGCCTTTTCCGCCATCAACCTCGCGCCCCGAAAGCAGGAGGCGGACGGCTTCGACACCGAGATTTCCGCCGCCTACGGCAGCTTTTCCACCTTCATGCAGGAGGCGGTCCACGGCGGCCGCTTCGACCGGTTCGACTATCTGATCGGCCAGAGCTTTCACACGTCGGACGGCGACCGGGACGACGCCGAGGGCGAAACCCAGTCCTACTTCCTCAACGCCGGTTATCGATTTTCGGACGCCTGGTCGGCCCGCTTCTTCCTGCTGCGCACCGACAACTGGGCCGACGACCCCGGTCCCGATTTCGCCCCCACCGTCATCGACGACCGGTACGAAACCAACAGTTGGCTGAGCGTGCTAACTCTGTCCCACGATCTGGGCGCGGCCCAAGGCGACCTGAAATTCTACTGGAACACCGGCGAAGGCGACTGGCTGGACCAGAACGAAAACCCGGCCGACGACACGCTCAACGACTTCGATCTCTACGGCGTCCGGGCCCGGGAAACACTGACGCCCTGGGAAAACGGCGAGGTCCGCGCCGGATTTGACCTGGACTATATTTCCGGCGACGTGTTCTTCGGGACCACCGAAACCACCTTCGAGCCGGAAACCCTGTCCATCTTTTCGCCCTTCGCGGCGGTCAGCCACGGCTTCGACCTGGGGCCGGTCCGGCTGACGCCCTCGGCGGGGCTCCGCCACTACGTCCACGGAGACATGCCGGACGAAGCCGCGCCCCACGCGGGACTGGTGGCGGAGATCAGGGACACGCGGATTCACGCGGGCTACTCCCGGGGCGTGGTCTACCCGGGGCTCAACGTGCTGGTCTTCAGCGAAAATTTCTGGGCGCGGATTCCCGGCAACGATCCCAACGCCTGGCGCGACCTGGACCCGGAAACGGTGGACCATTTCGAACTCGGCATCGCCCAGGCGTTTGGGAACCGGCTGCTGCTGGACGTCACCGGCTTTTACGACGACGGCCGGGACCGCTACGTGATCGTTCAGCCGCCCCCGCCGCCGCCCCGCTTCGAAAGCATCGACTCCTTCACGATCCGGGGCGTGGAGGCCACGGCCACCCTCTTCCCGACCGAGGGCCTTTCCGTCTACGCCGGCGTCACCTACCTGGACACCGATCCCGGCGATCTGCCCTACGCGCCGGAATGGACCGTCAGCGGCGGCGTCAACCTTCGGTTTCTGGACCATTTCCGGCTAAGCGCCGACGCCCAGTACGTGGACGAAATGCACGCCGCTTCGCAATCCCGCGTCGCCGGGGCGGGCAATCCGGACAAAGTGGGCGACCATTTTCTGGTCAACGCCAAACTGAGCTACGATTTCCAAATGGAACAAATCGGCGGCGAACTCTACCTGGCCGGTCGCAACCTCACCGACGCCGACTACGCCTACACCCCCGGCTACCCCATGCCGGGCGCGAGCGTGATGGCGGGAGCGCGGGTGCGGTTTTAATGGGAATGAAAACGGATTCAACATGGAAAAAGTCGTCTCTCCAACCCTTCGATCCAACGATTCGACAACCGCCGCCGCAAACCGAAAGCGGCCCGCCGCCGCGGCCTACCAGGAGCAGTTCCGTCGGAAGCTATGTCTGCTGGGCGCGGGGACGGGACTCCTCGGTCTGCTGGCTCTGATCGCTTTAGGACTGGGCAGCTACGGCCTCTCTCCCGCCGAAGTCCTCCGGGCGCTGTTCGGCGGGGTGGAAGGGCCGGCACGAACGGTGGTGCTGAACATTCGGCTGCCTCGGATTCTGGCGGCGGTGGCGAGCGGCTGGGGCATGGCGGTTTCAGGCGTGGCGATCCAGAACCTGATCAAGAATCCCCTGGGCTCCCCCTTCACCCTGGGTATCAGCCAAGGCGCGGCGTTTGGGGCCTCGGCGGCCATCGTGCTGTTCGGGGCGGGGATAGGGGAAACGGCTTCCTGGCTCTCCGGCGTGCCCGTGCCCATCGCGGCCTTCGGCGGGGCCATGGCCGCCACATTGGCGATTCTGGCCCTGGCCCGGTTCCGCCGCCTGTCGCCGGAGGGAATCATCCTGGCCGGGGTGGCGCTTTCCTCGCTGTTCACGTCGGGAACCGTGCTCGTGCAATACCTCGCCACGGAAACCGAGCTGGCCTCGGTGGTGTTCTGGAGCTTCGGCGACGTGGCTCGCTCCAGCAAAGGGGAAATCGGCCTGACCGCCGGGGCCGGACTGCTGGCTTCCCTCTGGCTCTGGTCGGCGCGGTGGGACCTGAACGCGCTGGCGGCGGGCGAAGAAGCGGCCCGGGGGCTGGGCGTTCCCGTGGACCGGCTGCGCATTCGCGGCATGATGGCCGCCGCGCTGGTGGCCGCGCTGGTCACCGCCTTCCACGGCGTCATCGGATTTCTGGGCCTGCTGGCCCCCCACATCGGACGGAAAATCTGGGGGGCGGATCACCGGTTGCTCATTCCCGGCGCGGGGCTCGTGGGCGCGTTGCTGCTGCTGGGCGCGGACACCCTGGGCCGAACGGCGGCGGGTTCCGGGAGCCTGCCGGTGGGCGTCATCACCTCCTTCATGGGGGCGCCGCTCTTCCTCTGGCTGCTGATTCGGCGGGACGGGCGATGAGACTCTCCGTGGACGGCGTTTCGTTCCGGTACAACAGCCATCCCGTTTTGGACCGGGTCACCTTCGACGCGCCCGCCGGGCAGGTGTTCGCCGTGCTCGGCGTCAACGGCGCGGGAAAATCGACCCTGTTGCGCTGTCTGAATCGGATTTTGAAACCCCATCGCGGCACGGTGCTGGTGGAGAAAGAGGACCTGTCCGGCCTGGACCGCAACGCCGTGGCCCGGCGGATGGGCTACGTGCCCCAGCGGTTTGGCCAAACCGAGTTGAGCGTCTTCGACGCCGTGCTGTTGGGGCGAAAACCCCACATGCAATGGGGGCCGGAGGCGAGCGATTACGAAAAGGTGGAGGCGGTGCTGGCGCGGATGGGGCTCTCGGAAATGGCGCTGCGGCCCCTGGAAAGCCTCAGCGGCGGGGAGGCGCAAAAGGTCATCATCGCCCGGGCCCTGGTTCAGGAGCCCAAAGTGTTGCTGCTGGACGAACCCACCAGCAACCTGGACCCCAAAAACCAGCGGGAGGTCATGGTCCACGTGGGCGAGGCGGTCCGGCGCGACGGCCTGTGCGCGGTGATTTCCATCCACGACCTGAATCTGGCCGTGCGCCACGCCGACCGGCTGCTTCTCCTTCGGGACGGCCGGGTTCACGCCGCCGTTTCCCGGGACCAAATCACGGCGGAAATGATCCGCGAGGTCTACGACATCGAGGTGGTGCTGGCGACCGTGGCGGGACATCCGGTGATTGTGCCGGTGTAGACACGTCGGGTAGGCCGCGGCAAGCGGCGCCCCACCCATCAAAAAAAACGAAATCATCCAAAGGGCGTCCCATGCGCAACCATTTCATCAAAATTTTCCTTCCGATCCTGATCCTCGCCGCCGCCGTCCCCGCGGCGGGCGAACGCCAAATCACCGACCAGGTCGGGCGAACCGTCGCCGTTCCGGAGAATCCGGAGCGGATCGTCTGCATCGGCCCGGGGGCGTTGCGGCTGGTGGTCTATCTGCAAGCCCGGGATCGGGTGGCCGGGATCGAAGAGCTGGAAAAACGCCATCCCTACGGCCGCCCCTATTTCCTCGCTCATCCGGAACTGGGCGAACTGCCCCGGATCGGCCCGGGCGGTCCCGCGACCATCAACCGCAAGCCGGATTTGGAGGCGGTCCTCTCCGTTCGGCCGGACCTGATCTTTGTCACCTACATGGAAAAAGAGTTGGCCGACGAAGTGCAGGCCAGCCTCAATGTCCCGGTTGTGGTGCTTAGCTACGGCGATTTCGCCGCCTTCGACGAAACGGTCTACGACGCCCTTCGCCTGGCGGGATCAATTTTAAACCGATCCGAACGGGCCGAGGCGGTCATTGAATTTATCGAAACGGCCCGCTCCGATCTGACCGAACGGACCCGGGACATCCCCCCCGCCCAACGGCCGAGCGTCTACGTGGGCGGCGTCGGCTTCCGGGGAACCCAGGGGATCGAAAGCACCCATTCCGACTACACGCCGCTCAACTGGATTCACGCCCGGAACCTGGCCCTCGGCGGCGGACACCAGGGCCATCGGTTCGTGGACCGGGAAACCCTTCTGGCCTGGAACCCGGCGGTCATTTTCATCGACGGGGGCGGAAAACACCATGTGACGGCGGACGCCGGGCGCAAGCCGGATTTCTATCGAACCCTCCAGGCGGCAAAAAACAGCCGGGTCTACACCCTATTCCCCTTCAACTGGTACGTGGTCAACATCGGCACCGCCATCGCCGACGCCTACGCCGCCGGGAAAATCCTCCAGCCGGAGCGGTTCGCGGATGTCGATCCCGTCGGAAAATCGGACGAAATTTACACTTTCCTGGTGGGGCGGCCGGTATATGCGAAAATGCGGGACCAATACGGGGAATTGGGCGCCAGGCTCCCGTTGCCCCCCGAGGAGTAGGCGCCTCGGAAACCCCATCCGGTTTTTCCCCATTCCATTGAAACGCTTCCTCGTTGGAAAATGAACTTCCGAACGCGGCCGGCGGCCATTTCAACGGCTTCAACCCCTTGCCCGACGCCCTCTCCCCATCCGCCTTTCGTCCGAAAATGTTTCATTCCCTCCGGACGTCCGTTCGGATTCCGCTTTGGACCGGCCAAATCTTCCCATTTCTTCCAAAGGATTTGACAGCCCCGCCTCCGAGGCGGTATCTGGATTTACCCTTCGAGAACGGGGAGCGGGCATCCTCCTCGTTCAAAAAGCCAATCCAGAGGAAATTCAAACATGACGACACGCATCCCGATCCAGGGAAGGCTGCTGATCGCCTTTCTGCTGGTGAGCATGATTCCGTTCGCCGGCGGCGGACTGATCGCGTTTTTCAATTCCAACGCGGCCCTTTCCCGGCTCGCCTTCCAGCAGCTCGAAAGCCTGCTTGCGGTTCGCCAAAACCAGGTGGAACAATTTTTCAATCAGCGCGCCGACGACATGGACGTGCTGCTGGAAACCGTTTCCAGCTTCAAACAGGCCGCCGCCCGGAAACTGGAATCGGTTCAGATTACCCAAAAAGCCCAGGTGGAAGGCTATTTCGCCAACGCCCAAAGCGACATTCGCGTGCTGTCCGGCAATCCGACGGTGTTGCAGGCCCTGGAATCCTTCGGATCGCTGCTGAATTCCGACGGCGGCCTGGACATGGAGATGTACGACTTCGTGGAGGAATTCAACCTCGCCAACGCGCTCCATCCGTACCGGGACGAATACGGCTACGACGACCTGATTCTGGTGCGGGCCGACGGCATCGTGGTCTACTCCCTGAACCGGGCGGCGGACTTGGGCCAAAACGTGCTATCCGGCGATCTGGCGGACACCGGTTTGCGGGCCTGTTTCGAAAAGGGGCTGGAATCGGTCTCCCTAGTGGATTTCGGGCCCTATCCCCCCGCCGACGGCGCGTACAGCGCCTTTCTGGGCGCGCCGATTCTTCAGTTCGGACAAGCCGTTGGCGTGGCGATTTTCCGCATCGACATTGAACCGATCAACAACATGGTGCAACAACGCCAGGGCATGGGGGAAACCGGCGAAAACTTTCTGGTGGGCGCGACGGGCGAAGGTCCGGAACTGCGAAGCGATCGGGTGGTCGGGGAAGGCGGCCTGGGCGAATCCATTTCGGGCACGGGCATCACGGCGGCGCTTTCCGGAGCCTCGGGCACGGAAATTCGGATGGCGTCGAACGATTCCGTGGTGATCCGCCGATACGCGCCGATGGAAATCCCGGGATTAAACTGGGCCATCGTCGGCTCGACTCATCTGAAGGAGGTCATCTCGCCGGTGCTGGAAGGGGAAAGCGCCGATTATTTCAACAAGTTCATCGTCCAATACGGATACGACGACCTGCTGCTGGTTCATCGAGGCGGACGGGTGTTTTATTCGGTGAAAAACCGGAGCGATTACGGGGCCAATCTGGCCGGCGGAACCTACGGGGATTCGGCCCTCGGCCGCGCCTTTCAACAGGCCCTGGACCGGAATTCCCTGGTCTTTGCCGACTTTGAAAGCTATCCCCCGGCGGAAGGACGGCCCACCGCCTTCATGGCCCGTTCCGTCCCGGGCGAGGCCGGCACGGAACTGGTCATCGTCCTGGCCCTCTCCATCGATCCGCTGAACGCGCTCATGGGCCAGCGGGCGGGCATGGGCGAAACCGGGGAAACCTACCTGGTTGGCCCCGAGGGACGGAGGCGCTCCGACGGACGCACCGAACCGGAAACCCATTCGGTGCGGGCCTCCTTCGCCGCCGGCGCGGAGGGCCGCGTGGAGACCCCCGCGGTCGTGGCCGCGCTGGAGGGCCGCTCCGGCCAGGCCGAGATGGAAAACTACGCGGGCCAGAAGGTGCTGTCCAACTACGCGCCGGTCCCCGTTTGGGGGCGCACCTGGGCGCTGGTGGCCGAGATGGCGTCGGCCGAGGCGTATCAGGAACTCAACGACTTCACCCAAACCCTGCTGGTGGTCGGCGGCGGGCTGTTGTTGGCGCTGTTGCTGGTCTCCTTCTGGTTCAGCCGACTCATTTCCCGGCCGGTGAGAGGCGTCATTTCCGGCCTTCGGGCCAGCGCCGAACGGGTGGGCTCCGCCGCGCTGGAGCTTTCCTCGGCGGGCCAGTCCCTCTCCCAGGGCTCCTCGGAACAGGCGGCCTCCCTGGAGGAAACCTCCGGCTCCCTGGAAGAGATGGCCAGCATGATCCAGCAAAACGCCGACAACGCCGCCCAGGCCGAACGGTTGACCCAGGAAACCGGCCGGGTGGTCTCCCAGGCCAACCGGACCCTGGAAGAGTTGACGGGGGCAATGGCCCAAATCAGCAAATCGGGCCGGGACACCTCCCGCATCGTTCACACCATCGACGAAATCGCGTTTCAGACCAACCTGCTGGCTCTCAACGCGGCGGTGGAGGCGGCCCGGGCGGGCCAGGCCGGCGCGGGCTTTGCCGTGGTGGCCGAGGAGGTCCGGAATCTGGCCATGCGCTCGGCGGAGGCGGCCCGGAACACCAGCGAGCTGATCCAGAAGAACATCGCCCAACTGGAGGAGGGCGCGGGGCTGGTGGAGGAAAGCAACGCGGCCTTCGGCGAGGTGACCCGAAGCACGGAACGGGTGGGGGAGTTGATCGGCGAAATTTCCGCCGCCTCCCGGGAGCAGGCGGACGGGATCGCCCAGGTCAACAAGGCGGTTTCGGAGATGAACCAGGTCACCCAGCAAAACGCGGCCACGGCGGAAGAGGCGGCCAGCGCCTCGGAATCCATGCGCTCCGAATCCGGCGAACTGGACGGCTTCGTGCGGGAGTTGACGGTCCTGGTGGAAGGCGGGCGGAAAGATTCGATCGAGGAAGGCTCGCGGTCGGAGCCGTCGCCGGAGCGGTCTCGCGACCATGGGCGTGACCGCCAATGGAAGCCGGAATCGCACGGGCGAAAAACGCGCCACGACTCCGAAGCCGACGAGGAAGATTCCGACGACCGCGCCTCGGACCGGGGGGCCAAGAAAAAGCAGGGCCGGGAAATCCCCCCCGACCAGCTCATCCCCTTCGACGACGAAGATGAGTTTGATGATTTTTAATTGAGGGCCGCTTTGGGCGGCGCGGCCGGTTTCTATTTAACGATAACGGCGTTCATCCGAAGATTCGAGGGTGTTTTTTAAATACGCAACCATTTGATTTTAAACATTTTAACAAGAAAGGCTCCAAGCTATTAAACACTTTTTTTCAACTTTTGCCCGGTATTGGGCCAGTATTGTCAAATACCGGATCCAGAAGCCCAATACCTTCGCCAGCGATATTCTCCTTGGTAGGCTATTCGTTCCTTTTCCACCAACGTCTTGATCTGCTTCCGAACTTGGTGGTCCGGAATTTCGTCGCCAATTCGTTGATGAATTTCACCAAAAGACGAACCAGGGTTCCGCTCCAAGTCCTCCAGGATGAGGGATCGAAGCCGATGGGGCTCAATCCGGGTCAGCGTTGTTCGGCTGGGGAATTCCAGTTTCCGGAGCAACTCCGGATCGACAAAATAGCGGGTTCCCTTGGTCCGGCCGGTCTGGCGGACCAGGCCCCATTTCGGAAGCCGGCCCATCCATCGCGCCGCGCCAGACGCATCTTCCAATTCAAGAAGTCGGGCCAAATCCCGCGCGGTGAGCCCCTCATGCTGGGCCAGCAAACCCAACGTGATCTTTTCCCGTTGGCGCAAGGAAAACATCTGGTCGGCCCTCTCCAAAAAATCAATTACTTCGGGCTTCATGATCCGGCGTTGAATGACAACCGAGACCCTATCCGGTCCCTCCCGGATCATGGGCAACGGCCGCCCTTGGGAAAGCAGCACCTCGTAGAGCAGATCGTACCCGCTGCCTTCCCGCTCCATCAATTCCAGGTCGTGGAACAGCCGGGCCAGCTCATGGTTCCGCCGCACCGATTGGTGAAGAATGTTTTCCGGCGTAACGCCCAGCGGAAGACGCCCGGGGTTCACGATTTCCAAACGATCCGGATGGAGATTGAGGTAGATGTCGCCCTGTTGGGTGTAGGGCCGATGCACCAAGGCATTGACCAAAAGTTCCCGCACCACCTTTCGGTCATACATGGGAATTTGCCGGCGAAAAAGTCCGTCCGGAAGCTCGAAGCTTTCCCGGAAATCGGGGATTTCCCGCCAGACCGCCTCCACCAGTTCGATGGGAGACAGGGAGTAGTCGTCCCAGGCGATTTTGTTGGTCTTCCGCTCGTCCACATCGTACTTGATGAACTGAATAATCGGAGCGGTTCCCAGTCGAACCCGGTCTTCTCTTCGCCCGAGGCAAAGAACGCCGAGGTTGGTGAGGATCGGGCCCTTGGCCAGTGAATAATGGTCCAGCAACTCTGGGACGCTCTTTTCCCGCACCGACGGTTTGATCCGGTCGGAGTCCCGGATGGCGGCCGCGAATTCGGCCAACTTTTGAGAATCCACTTCCTCGCGGGGCACGTCTATCGGCGTAAGCGTTTCCCAAGGAAGCGCGGTCCGCTCATTGAGAAGCCGCTGGACATTCTCCCCGGTGAGAGGCTGGGATGCATCGGAGATTCGGAGAAAGAACCGGCCGTCGGTGGTTGAAGCGGGAGAGTGGGAACGGAAAACCTCGATTTCCAGATATTCGCCGCCCGTCGTCCGGGACCGCTGAAGACGGACGACGCAATCCACGTTGACCGTCAACTCCCCCACCCGCCGCCGGACCCGCTCCGGCAGATCGGATGGAACCGCCTGTCCGACGGGTGGTTCGCTTTTTCCATCTTCGATGCCGATTAACAATTTCCCGCCCCGGGCATTGGCAAACGCCACCACCTCCCGGACCACTTCCGGCCAACGGGATTTTCGTCCGGAGATCAGTCGAAGCGACTTTTTTTCAATATCTTGCGTTTCATCGGTCATGGTTTCATATCCGGGCCCAATTGCTCAACGGTTTCAGACAGCTATCGGTTCAATCAAAAAGGTGAAAAGCCCCCCAAAAAGAAGCAACGCCAAATCACCCCCCATACAAATGGCAAAACACCCAATGCCCCTCGCCCACCTCGGTCCATTTTGGGATTTCCCGGTCGCAGATTTCCAAGCGGTCTGGGCAGCGGGGGTGGAAGTGGCAGCCGGGGGGCGGATTGAGGGCGGAGGGCACTTCGCCGGACAGGGGTTGGTAGTCGGTGTTCCGGCGGTCCAGGTCGGGGATTTCCCGGAGCAACGCTTGGGTGTATGGATGGCGGGGAGACTGGAACAGGGCGTCGGTGGGCGCTTTTTCCACGATCCGGCCCAGGTACATGATCAACACCCGATCGCTGAGGTGCTCCACCACGCCCAAATCGTGGCTGATGAAGAGCAGGGCCAGGTGAAAGCGCCTTCGCAGCTCGGCGAAGAGGTTGAGAATCTGGGCCTGCACCGACACGTCCAGCGCGGAAACCGCCTCGTCGCAGACCAGCAGATCGGGCCGCACCGCCAACGCCCGGCAGATGGCGATCCGCTGGCACTGGCCGCCGGAAAACTGGTGGGGAAAGCGGGACTTGTCCGCCGGGTCCAGGCCGCACTGGATCATGAGCCCCGCCACCTCCGCGTCCACTTTTGCCCGGGGGATGATCCCGTGAACCCTTGGCGCCTCGGCGATGATCTCGCCGGCCCGCATCCGGGGATTCAGCGAGGAGAGCGGGTCCTGAAACACCATCTGCACGCGGAGCCGTTCCCGCCGGCCCACCTGGCCGATGGGCGTTCCGCGATGAAACACCGCCCCGGCCGAGGGTCGAAGCAAGCCCGCCGCCAACCGGCCCAGGGTCGATTTTCCGCATCCCGACTCCCCCGCCAGCCCCACCACTTCGCCGGGCCGGACCTTCAGATCGACGCCATCCACCGCGCGCACCCGCTCCGCCCCCACCCGGGCGCCCACAACCCGGGCAATGCGCATGGCCAAATCCGGCCGACGGACGAAGTCCCGGGTCACGCCCGCAAGTTCCACCAGCGGGATCGCGTCCGCCGCGCCGCCGGGTTCTCCCGCGCCCTTCACGGTTCCCGACTTTCCCGCGATTGCGCCAGCCCGCCGTCTTGGGGATGAAAACAGCGAATCCGTCGGTCGGGACGCGGCCAAGTTTCCGGAGGCGGAGTTTGGCAAATTGCGTCCGCCCGAGGGCAACGCTCCTGGAACGGGCAGCCGGGGGGAAGGGTGGTTCGGGACGGCGGCGCGCCGGGAATCTGATAAAGCGGCTTTCCCCGTCGAGGCACGGCGCCGACGAGGCCCGCCGTGTACGGGTGCAATGGCCGGTCCAGCACATCGTCGGCCGGTCCGTGTTCCACGATCCATCCGGCGTACATCACCGCGATTTCGTCGGCCAGCCCGGCCACCACCGCCAGATCGTGGGTGATCCAAAGCAGGGCCGCCCCGGCTTCTCGGGTCCGGCGACGCATTCGGCGCAGGATCTGGGCCTGCACCGTCACGTCCAGGGCCGTGGTCGGCTCGTCGGCCAGGATCACCCGAGGCCGGTGCAACAGGGCGATGGCGATGGCCACCCGCTGGCGCATGCCGCCGGAAAGCTGGTGGGGATAGGCCCGCAGCCGCCGTTCCGGATCGGAAATCCCCACGCCCGAAAGGGCCTCGGCCGCTTCCCGGCGGGCGGCCTGGCCGTTCATCTTCCGATGGGCCCGCAACGCCTCCACCATCTGGGTGTCCACCCGCAGCACCGGGTTCAGGGCCGTCATGGGATTCTGAAAAATCATGGCGATTTCCGCGCCCCGAATCGCCCGCATCTCCCGGGCGGACATCCGCAAGAGGTCGCGACCTTCGAACGCAATCCGTCCTTCCGTCACGCGACCGGGACGCGGGACCAGTCGAAGAATGGAAAAGGCGGCCATGGATTTCCCCGAACCCGACTCCCCCACCATGCCCAGGACTCGGCCCGGCGTCAGTTCGAAATCGATGCCGTCCACCGCCCGCACCGGGCCCGCAGGGGACGGAAACGCCGTGACCAGCCCCGCCACCCGCAAAATGGGTTCGCCCGCCCTCACGCCAGCCCCCGGGGATTCAGCACGTCGCGGCAACGATCCGCCACCAGATTGATGCCGGCCACCGTCAAAAACAGCGCGATTCCGGGAAAGACGCTCATCCAATACCGGCCGCCGAGCATGTACTGATAGCCGTTGGCGATGAGCAGCCCCAGGGAGGGTTCGGTCACCGGCAGGCCCACGCCCAGAAAGGAGAGGGTCGCCTCCAGCAGAATGGCGTTGGCCACGTTGACGGTGAAAAAGACCAGCAACGGCGGGGCGCAGTTGGGCAGAAGGTGGCGAAAGATGATCCGGGGGGCCGAAAGGGCGAGACAGCGGGCCGCCTCGATGTACTCCCGCTCCCGCTCGGCCCGGGCCGTGCCGTGGGCGATGCGGGCGAAAAGGGCCCACTCCTTCAGCACCAGCGCGACGATCACCTTGTCCAGCCCTCGGCCCAGCACGGCCAGCAACACCAGCGCGATGAGAATGGTGGGAAAGGCGAAGTAGACGTCGGCGATCCGCATGATCAGGGTTTCGGTCCGGCCGCCGACGTAGGCCGCCACGATGCCCAGGGCCGTGCCCAGCACCAGGGCGAAAACCCCGCTGACCGCCCCAACAATCAGGCTGATGCGCAAGCCGTAAAAGATGGCGCTGACCAAGTCCCGGCCTTGGTCGTCGGTGCCCAGCCAGAAGACCTCGCCGTCGCGACCCTCGGAACCGGGCGGCAGGCTGCCGTCCTGAAAGTCGATCTGGGCCAGATCGTAGGGATTCTGGATGGAAATCCAGGGGGCGAAAATCGCCAGCAACACGATCACCACAGAGAAAAAGAAAGCCCAGCGGGCCGTTCGGCTCCGGGCGAAATCGGCGACGAAGGCCCGGACCGGTCCCGGGCCCTCGTCGGATTTTCTCGCGGACGGGCGTCGGTCGTCCGGCGCGCCGGCGTCGTTCACGCGTCCTCTCCGTCCAGCCGAATGCGCGGATCAATGACGGCGTAAAGCAGGTCCACCAGCAGATTGATGAGCACGAAAATGGCCACGGTCGCCAGCAGATAGGCCACCACCACGGGCCGGTCCAGCATGGCGATGGCGTCCACGATCAGCTTGCCCATGCCCGGCCAGGCGAACACGCTTTCGGTGACCACCGCGAAGGCCAGCAGGACGCCGAACTGGACGCCGGTGACGGAAACCACCGGAATCAGAATGTTCTTGAGCAGATGGACGCCAATCACCCGGACCGGACCCAGCCCCTTGGCCCGGGCGAATCGGATGAAGTCCAGCGGACGAACGTCCAGCACCCCCGAACGGGTCAGCCGGATGATCAGGGCCATGGGCAGAAGGGAAAGATTGACGGCGGGCAGAATCAGATGGTGGAGGCCGTCCACGGTAAAAATGCTCCACGGCACGCCGAAAACGGCGACGGTTTCCCCGCGCCCGAAGCTGGGCGTCCAGCCCAGGTGGACGGAAAACAGCAGGATCATCATCAGCCCCAGCCAGAAGGACGGCAGACTGAACCCCAGCACGGAACCGGCCATCACCGCACGGCCGGGAAGAGAATGGGGCCGAAGGCCCGCCAGCAGTCCCAGCGGCATGCCAATCCCCACCGCCAGCGCCATGGCGGCGAGAGCCAGTTCAAAGGTGGCGGGAAAACGCTCGAAGATGAGTCGAAGCGCCGGTTTGTTGTAGACGAAGGAGCGGCCCAGGTCGCCCCGGGCCGCGTTCTTCAGGAAGGCGAAATACTGCACGGGCAGGGGCCGGTCCAGCCCCAGCCGTTCCACGGCGGCGTCCCGCTCCGCCGGGGTGGCGTCGGGCGGAATCAACAGGCGCACCGGGTCGCCCACCGCGTAGATGCCGGCGAAGACCACGGCGGAGGTCACTAAAAGAACCGCCGCCCCCTGAAGGAAGCGGCGGATCAGAAACACCATCATGCCAAATCGCCGAAAACCGCCGGGGGCGGGTTAGGGGTTGGCGGGCCGGGCATTCATGGCCAGGGTCTGGTCGTCGGCCCGCACCGTGTACTGAACTCCCTTGCGGGCCGCCGCCAGGGCGAACTGGGTGTACAACGGAATGGGATTGTAGGCCTGGATGGCCGTTGCCATGGCCGTCTTCAGAATGCCTTCGCGCTCGGCCTCGTCCACCGTCACCGACGCCTTTTCGGCCAGTCGGTCCAGTTCGGGCAGAGAAATGCCGCCGTTGTAGGTGCCGGCGCCCTTGTCCTTGTCGTAGCTGTGAACCACCGTAAGCAGGCCCAAGGTGGATTCGCCCACGTTGGAGCTGCCCCAACCCAGCAGATAAAAGCTGAACTCCGGTTCCGGCGGCGACAGCCGGGAAAAGTAGGCGGATTTGGGCATGGTGTCCACCCGCATCTGGATGCCCGCCCGGGAAAGCATCTGGGCCACCGCCTGGCAGACCTTGGCGTCGTTGATGTAGCGGTTGTTGGGTCCGTGGATGGTCAGCACGAAGCCCTCGGGGTATCCGGCTTCGGAAAGCAGCCGCTTGGCGCCGACCGGGTCGTAGTTTTCCAGTTCCAGCTCGGGGTTGTGGCTGAACCAGCCCTGTGGAATGAGCTGGCTGGCCGGGGCCGCGAGTCCCTCCATCACGCCCTGGACCAGGGCCCGGCGGTTGATGGCCTTGGAGATGGCCTGACGGACCCGAACGTCCTTGAGGGGATTGGGCGACAGCGGATTTCCCTCGGCGTCGGTGACGAAGGGGCTTTCGTCCCGGATATTGTCGCAACCCAGGAAAATCACCCGGTCCGACGGCCGTTTGAAGATGGAGACGCCCCGCCGTTCCAGATGGGCCACCTCCGACGGCGGCACGTCGCTGACCAGGTCGATGTCGCCGCCCAGAAGGGCCGCGATCCGAACTGCGTCGTTGGGGATGATTTTGAAGACCACCCGCTCGTAGGCCGGCTTTTCGCCCCAGTAGTCCTCGAACCGCTCCACCACCAGCCGGTCCCCGGGCACGTATTCCGCGAACTTGTAGGGGCCGGTGCCCACCGCCGCCTTGCCCGACTCGAAATCGCCCGGCGTCGCGCCCTCGGCCGCCTTTTTGGAGACGATGGCCGCGTTGTGGAGCTGGGCCGGCAACACGGGATTGGGCTCTTCGGTGGTGATGATCAGGGTGTGGGGGTCCTTGGCCTCGACGGAGACGACGCCCCGGATGGCGCTGGTGTAGGCCCCGGGATTGTTGGGCAGACTCGGAATCCGCTCGAAGGAAAAGATCACGTCCTCGGCGGTGAATTCCGAGCCGTCGTGGAACTTCACCCCTTTTCGGAGCGTAAACTCCCAGGTGGTGTCGTCGATGGGCCGCCAGCTTTCCGCCAGATTGGGAATGCGACGGGCGTTTTCATCCCGTTCCACCAGCCGGCCGAACATGTGCTTGGAATAGCCGATATTGGTGGCCAGATACAAAAAATGGGGGTCGATGGACGGCTCCGCCTGCATGCCGATGACCAGCTCTTCGGCGGCGGCGTCCGTGAACTGCGCCCCTCCCGTGAAAAAAAGAAGAGCGAACGCGATCGCCACGAGGGAACGAGTCGATTTCCGCATGAATGCCTCCGAAAAAAGGGGGTTTCCGCCGCGGGACGAACGGGGGCGCGACGGGAATGAGGACCGGAGAAACCCTGGACGCCGTTGGGGTCAGGCGGCGCCGTCCGGGTTCCGCCCGGTCCAACGGTCTTTAAAAATCCGGCCGTCCCGCAGGACCATGAGCACCCGCTCGCGTCCCCGCTCGAACAGACCGACGTCTTCCAAGGGATCGCCGTCCACCACGATCAGATCGGCGATTTTTCCAACTTCCACCGTGCCGAGCCGGTCGCCCAGCCCGAGAATTTCGGCGTTGGTCCGGGTGGCGGAAACGATGGCCGCCATGGGGCCCAGGACCGCCGCCTTGAGGGCCAGCTCCCGGCCCAGCAGGTGCTGAAACGGGCCGATGATGTCCGAGCCGGAACCGATGGTCGCCCCGGCGTCCCGGGCGATGGCCACCGCCTCCGCGCCGCGGTCGGCCACGGAACGGAGTTTTTCCAGGACGAAGGGCGACATCCCGCAGGCCGCGCCCTCCCGGGACAGAATTTCGAACACCGAAAGGGTGGGCACGTAGACCGCGCCAACGTCGGCCATCCACAGGGCCGTCTCCCGATCCAGCAGATTGCCGTGCTCGATGCTGGCGATGCCGGCGGCCAGGCAATTTTGAATCGCGGCGGGCGAATAGGCGTGGGCCATGACGTGGGTTCCGGCCGCCCGGGCCGCCTCCGCCGCCGCCGAAAGTTCCGAAACGGTGAACTGGGGATGGCCGGGCCGGTCCGAGGGCGAAGCCACGCCGCCGTCGGCCATGACCTTGATCTGGTCCGCGCCGCGCCGAATCAAATCCCGGGCCGCGCGAAGCACCGCGTCCGGCCCGTCGCAAACCGACGGGTAGACGCCCAGGCTGTTGCGGGGCGGATGGGTTTCCCGCCAGGGGCCGCGCTTGTCGGCGTGGCCGCCGGTTTGGGTCAGCATGGTGATGGAGAGCCGCAGGCGCGGCCCGCGGATGAGCCCCAGATCGACGGCTTCCCGGAAACTGGGGTCCAGCCCGCCCGCGTCCCGCAGGGTGGTGAAGCCCAGGTCCAGCGCGGTTTCCAGGTTCCGGGAGGCCCGATGCACGAAGACCGCCGGCGGGAGAGCGGCGGTCCGATCAAAATCGACCTCGATATTGGCCATGTGGACGTGGGCGTCGATGAGCCCCGGCATCAGGGTGCGCCCGGCCAGATCGATCACGCGGACGTCGTCCGGCGGCGGTTGGTGGCCCACCGTATCGATTCGGCCGTCCCGCACCACGACGACGGCGTCCGGGATGGGGGACCCGCCTGCCCCGTCGATCAGCCGCGCACCGGTGAAGGCCAAATCAAAATATGAGTTCCGGGACATGGGCGTTTTTATACCACCTCCAACCGCGTTGGGCAACGGCCCTTGAAAAAATCCTTGAGCCGGCCGCGTTGCTCGTCTACAAAGGGAACCTTATTCGGATTATTCCGTTTATCTCCAAAAAGACGCTTCCGCGAAACCCGTGTTGAGAGGAGCATTCATGAAAAAATGGGTTTGTACCGTTTGCGGGTACATCCACGAAGGCCCCGAACCGCCGGACGAGTGTCCGGTCTGCGGCGCCGACAAAAGCATGTTTGAGGAAGTGAAGGAAGAAGGCGCCGCGTCCGAAGCCGAAAGCGCTCCGGCGGAAGCCGATGGGGACGCCGAGTCCGCCAAAGCCTCCGACGGCGGCGAATCGAAGAGCGGGGCATCGGTCCAAAAATGGATATGCACCGTCTGCGGCTATATTCACGAGGGCCCTGAACCGCCGGACGAATGCCCGGTGTGCGGGGCGGACAAAAGCGCCTTTGAACCGCTGGAGGAGGAGAGCCAGGCAACGGAAACCGCGCCGAAGGCCTCCGATGATTCCGGGGAAGCCGATCAGCCGGCGGCGGCCGCCGAATCCGGAGAAACGGAAAAATCCGCCGAGTCTCCCAAAGCCGAAACCAAAAAGCCGCGCCCCAATCCCCGCGCCTACGACCTGGGGGAACCGCCGAAGGAAGGGGTGGGACGGTGGTATTATCTGCTGCTGGACCAGATGCTCAAGCATCACGCCCACCCGGTTTCGGTTCACATTCCCAACGGCGTGATTCCGTTTACCTTCATCTTTATCCTGCTGTTTCTGACCACCGGTTGGCGTCCGCTGGAAACCGCCGCCTTCGTCAACATGATCTTCGTCCTGCTCACCATGCCTTTCGTGCTCTTTTCCGGCTACGTCGAATGGCAAAAGCGGTATCGCGGATTCCTGAGCAAGCGGTTTATCCAGAAAATCGCGTATGCTTCCACGGTGGCCTTTTTCGCGCTGGTCATCGTCATCTGGTGGCTTATTGACCGGGATGTCCTGCTTCCCGGCGCGCCGGGGCGGTGGGTGTTCGTTCTGTTCCACGCCGTTATGCTGGGTGCGGCGGTCATGGCCGGATTGATCGGCGGAAAGTTCATTTTCCGAGACTAAGATCATTCCCTGGAGGTTCTCCCGGTAGGGGAAACGTGGCGTCCCGTTCGATGTTCTTCCCAAACCGCGCCGGATTTCGGCAAAAACCACGCCTCGCGCCTTGATTGCAGGCTTTCCGGCCAACCAGCGGACGCCATAGTTTTTATTATGTTTTTCACATTTCGTTATGAACCCGCGTAACCGGCATAATTTTAATGGATTACGCGGGTTTTTCTTTTTTTGCCATAACTAATTTCATTCCCGTTCGCGAGTAGCCGGCCATCGACCTAAAGAAAATTTTATAATAAAAACAAATATTTAAATAAAAATGTCGCCATTGGCCTCCTCCTTGCAAACGAAGCATGCAAATTCCCAACATCGTTTCCATTTCGAATCCTTTCCTTTCATTCGCCAAGGAGGCAAACATGAAATTTCGAATGCTGTCCATCCCGCTGGCCCTGACCTTTCTGTTCACCGCCGCGACCGTCGCCACCGCCACGCCCACGGAGGTTCTTTACCTGGGAGACCGAACCATCGAGCAGGTTCAGGTGGGCAACTCCGGAACCAACGCCGAAAATTTAGAGTACTGGTTCGGGGAAAACGGCATCACCAATCCCGACGGTTCCGCCATCAACCCGGTGGCCGACCAACTCCAGCAGGAGCTGTTCTTCACGCCGGAAGCCCGGGAATACGAAGTGGAATTCCTCGGCATCGGTCGCGCCGGCTACCACTCCCCCTTCGGCGTGTTCACCTACGACGGGGATCCGCTGGCGGACGGGTTTGACGCCAACAACATGACCTACCAGGATCCGTTGTTCGTGCAGAACGAGGTGAAGCCCAATACAACCTACAACTTCAGCTTGGACGCCGGAACCTACTTCGGCTTTTACCTGGATTCCGACGGAAGATTCTCCGAGAAAGGCAACGAGGACGCCCTGCTGTCCACCGTCCGCACGGCCAACAAGAAGGCCACCTCCAGCCGGGTCGTCAACAAGGGGGACTACGAGGACGGCATGGATCATTCCCTGTTCTTCGTGACCAACAAGGGGATGACCATCGCGTTCGAGGACATCGTGGGCGGCGGCGACGCCGACTTCGAGGACCTGGTGATCAACCTCTCCGCCACCGACGGCAGCGATTTCCAACCGACCCCCGAGCCGGGCACCTTCGCGTTGCTGGGGCTGGGGCTGTTGAGTGTCGGCTGGGCCGCGCGACGACGCAAAGCCAACGCCTGATTGTCGGCCCGATTCCCGACGCCCAACCCGGAAAGGGCCGGACGACCAACAAGAGGCGGTCGTCCGGCCCTTTTTTTGCCGGCCTGCGCCGAAACCTCTCGCGGAGATCTCGATTTTTCATCGGACAGGGTCAAGCCGTTTTTTTGCTTCAAACATCGTTCTCCACGCCAATCCCCCCTTTTCCATCTTCATTTTGGCCCATATCGGGCCAAAAACTATGGATCACCACAGCCCTCCAAATCATGTGGCTCGATGATCCGCCGGCGCTTTCGAAAAACATCATTCACCATTATCCGCAAATTTTGGGGACCAAAGAC